>JAQTPE010000024.1 GCA_028748925.1 Candidatus Omnitrophota bacterium | reverse complement strand
GCCGGTTGGTTCGATAAGCGTGAATCGCGATCTCCCTGCTCTTTGGGCTTTTGGCTGGAGTATTGGGTAGCCAGCTATAAACATTTACTTACAGAGCCGTCCGGCTTCTTTCATTTTCTAAATTATGATAAATTTTGTGATAACCCCAGGCTTGGACTGCAGACGCTCGCTGATATGATCGATAGCGGTGATCCGGATTCTTTATTGGCAAGGGCCGAGGGCATACGCCGGATGAAATCACATGAGGTAGATGTTGCAGCTCTTCCCGCACACATTATCAGGGAAGCGGATCGTATTTATGGCAGGTTGAGAGAAATGACGGGCTAAGTTATGAAAAAAAATATTAAATTTATCGGGTTACTCTTCTTTGGGATCATCTTTTTTGCTTTTACAGCCTGCGCTCGACCATCCTCTTCAAATGCCGCTTATAGAACTGTAAGGGTCGGCTACTTTCCGAATATCACGCATTCGCAGGCCATAGTGGGTATGGCGAAAGGTACGTTTCAGAAAGAAATGGGGCCGGATGTCAGGATCGAAGTTAAAATTTTTAACGCCGGGCCATATGTCATTGAAGCAATTTATGCAGGAGCGCTGGATATCGCTTATATTGGGCCCAATCCGGCGATAAACGGTTACA
Organism: Candidatus Omnitrophota bacterium; assembly: GCA_028748925.1. Lineage (GTDB taxonomy): Bacteria > Omnitrophota > Gorgyraeia > 2-01-FULL-45-10 > 2-01-FULL-45-10 > 2-01-FULL-45-10. The sequence goes on along the minus strand of JAQTPE010000024.1, from coordinate 15,680 downwards.
TTAGATCCGGTGGAGAGGCGCTTAGAATTATTTCCGGTTCAGCAAGCGGTGGCGCGGGATTGGTTGTAAGGAACGATTCAGGGATTTTAAAACCGGAGGATTTTCATGATAAAACGATAGCCTCTCCTCAACTGGGGAACACACAAGATGTCGCTTTGAGGTCGTGGCTCAATAAACACAAGCTTGTTTTAAAAGAAAAAGGGGGAGATGTCAAAGTGCTCTCAATAGCCAACCCTGATCAGCTGACCCTTTTTAAGAAAAAGGAGATTGACGGCGCCTGGACGGTTGAGCCATGGGTAAGCCGTCTTATTGAAGAAGGCGGCGGCAGGCTATATCTTGATGAAAGAGAGTTGTGGCCGGATGGAAAGTTTGTCACGGCGAATATTATAGTGAGGAAAAAATTTCTGGATAAGAACCCGGATATTGTTATAAGATGGCTTAAGGCGCATGTGGAGATTACGGAATGGATTAATCAGAACATGGATGAGGCAAGGATTATTATAAACGCGGAAATAAAGAACCTGACGGGAGCCTCCCTGAAAGAGAGTGTTATAAATAGCGCTTTTGACAGGATAAGGATCACTTATGACCCTATAAAAAATTCTTTGTATGAGTCTGCCGAGGCAGCTTTCGGAGAGGGGTTTCTCGGCGATGTAAAACCGGATCTAAATGGGATATATTCCCTGGAATTATTGAATCAAGTCCTTAAAGACAAACAGAAAAAGCAGATCGATTAAATGCCGATACTAAAGGTCGATATCAGAGCAAAGGAGTATCTCACAAGTAAGGGAGAAGGGCTCCTCGTCATGTCCGATCTTAATTTTGAAATTAAGAGAGGGGAGTTCATGTGCATTGTCGGTCCTTCGGGCTGCGGCAAGACCACCTTGCTTAATATTATGGCCGGCCTGGATAATCATTATTATGGATCCGTATTATATACCGGAGAGAGAACGCGAAAGGTGAATTCCGACAGGATATTGATCTTTCAGGATTTAGGTTTATTTCCATGGCTTACTGTCAGGCAAAATGTCGAATTTGGTCTGAGGGTAAGAGGAATGTCAAAGTCAGGAAGAGGCAAGATATCCCGGAAGTATCTTGAAATGGTAAAATTGGGAAAATTCAGCGATTATTTTATTCATGAGCTATCAGGGGGGATGAGACAAAGAGTGGCACTGGCAAGGGCCTTAGCGGTAGAATCCGACATACTTCTGATGGATGAGCCTTTTTCATTTCTTGACGCGCAGACCAGGGATACTTTATATGAAGAGCTTCAAAGGATATGGGCTATTACCAGAAAGACTATTATTTTTGTGTCTCACAATGTAAGAGAAGCTGTCTGCCTGGGAGACCGGGTGCTCGTATTTTCTGCTTCTCCGAATTCAAAAATAAAAGCTGTTTTTAAAATTGATCTACCCCGGCCAAGGCTGATAGAGAGCGAGGGGCTCATGTCCGAAGTAAGGCCTATTATGGAAGCGCTTAAACCCGAGATCGGCAGATCGCATGGATAATAGAATCGGACATGTCGGCTTAATAAAGCAGGTAATCTTTTATATTGCTTTGCTGCTGCTATGGCAGTTTATCGTTGCATTGAAGATATGGCCGGAATATTTACTACCGGCGCCTATAAGCATCGGCAAAACGTTATTATGCGGATTTAGCGATCATAGCTTTACGATAGGAATATTCACGAGCCTGAAGAGGCTTTGTCTGGGATATGGCGTGTCCATTATTTTTGGATCGATTCTGGGGGTGATATTATTCAGGTACAGGACCATAAACGATATCATGGGCAGGTTCATTCTGAGCCTGCAGACGATGCCAAGCATATGCTGGTTTCCTCTGGCCCTGCTTTGGTTTGGGTTGAGCGAATTGTCAATAATTTTTGTAGTCATAGCCGGATCGCTCTTTTCGATAACGATGACTGTGAATTCCAGCCTTAGGAATATGTCTCCTATTATTTTAAATGTCGGTAGAAATTTCGGCGCCAAAAAGCTTAATATGCTCGCCTGGGTCATGCTTCCCTCCGTGGCGCCTTCTCTGGTCATGGGATTCAAGCAGGGTTGGTCCTTTGCCTGGAGGTCCCTTATGGCAGGGGAGCTTATATTCAATAGTTTAGGGCTCGGCTTTTTACTCAATATGGGCAGAGAGCTTAACGATATGAGCAGGGTTATTGCGGTGATGTTTATTATCGCCGCGATAAGTATTCTTTTCGATAAGCTGGTTTTCGGACGGATAGAAAAATTTATTCAATTTCGATGGGGTGGAATAAAATAATCTTATGAATATTCCCGTAATGCCGCCACACGGCACAAAAGAATTAATAAACAGGTTTGTTTCCCGGAGTCAGGCGGCCGCGGTTATCAAAGATGGGTGCGGATTGAGTAGCTATGTTATAAGCGAGTCGGATCTTTCTCTGTTTTATAGGATAGCCGATGGTACGCTTTCGCCCTTAAAAGGGCCAATGGACGAGAAAGAATTTTACCAGGTTCTTGACCATGAATATATCGAACGGGATGGTAAGAGATATGCCTGGACGATCCCGATAGCCTTTCCCATAAGCGAAGAAGAGCGTAAGGTCTTTAAAAGAGGCGAAATAATCGGCGTTAAGAAAGAGGACGGAGCCTTGATCGGTACCATCGAAATATCCGATATCTTCTATTTCGATAAGCTTAGGTACAACAGGTCGGTTTATGGGACCAAAAGAATAGACCATCCAGGGCCGAGGATATTTAATAATGATGCGAGAAATTATTTACTTGGCGGTCAAATTACATCTTTCCCTGAAATAAAAAGCACCGCTTTTGGGAAATATATACTTTCACCGCAAGAGACAAGAGCGATATTCACAAAAAAGAGATGGCAGAGAGTAGCCGCCTTTCAGACTAGAAATCCTATTCATCGTGCCCATGAATACGCCATGGTCTATGCCATGGAAAAGCTTACCAGGGAAGGTTATTTTACCGGAGTGGTCTTAAATCCCCTGGTAGGAGAGACCAAATCCGATGATGTCCCTGCGGGCATACGTATGAAGACTTATGAAGCCCTTATTGCGCATAAGCTTATAGGTCATGGCGATAGAGACGAGGGGTTCTGGAAAGAAAAAGGGTATGACTTTATGGATCAAGTAATTCTAATCGCGCTCGATATGAAGATGTTCTATGCCGGGCCCAAGGAAGCGATAATGCACGCTATATACAGGCAAAATCTTGGTTGCACCGATATTATCATCGGGCGCAAGCATGCTGATGCGCCCTTTGATGATGGGTCCGCCGCCTGGGGTGATTACGCCGCGCAGGATAAATTCGATAACCTGGCGGGAGAGCTGTCGATCAGGCCTTTTAAGGTGGGCACGGCTTGTTATTTTGAGGAATTGGGCCGGGTGGATTTTCTTGAGAAACATAAAGGCGCTTCTTACCGCCAGATCAGTCTCTCAGGCAAAGAGTTAAGAAGAAAGCTGGAAAATGGCGAAGCGATCGATGAGCGTATAATGCGTAAGCCGGCAGCTGAGATATTGGCAGATGCTTACCGTCATAATATCTCTGCGCTAAGGACAAATATTAAGAGCAAGAATATAACCTGGCATGACAGCGGTATTCCGGCAAAAAAACGGCAGGAGAGAGCCGGGCATAAAGCTCTATGTATATGGCTGACCGGCCTTCCCTGCTCGGGCAAATCTACAATTGCCGCGAGTCTGCAAAAGGTTTTGTTTGAGCGTAAATGCAATGTATTTATTCTCGATGGGGACAATATAAGGCATGGGTTAAACAGGGACCTGGGGTTTTCACCCGGAGATAGGGAGGAGAATATCCGGCGCATCAGTGAAGTAGCAAAGTTATTTGTGGAAGCGGGTTTTATTGTAGTGACCGCATTCGTATCTCCTTATAGGAATGACCGGAATAAGGCCAGAAACATATTTGCCGATGGAGAATTCGTAGAAGCCTTCGTTAAAACGGGGATACCTGCCTGTGAAGCCAGGGACACTAAAGGACTTTATGCGAAAGCGCGCCTCGGAGAAATTAAGGAATTCACCGGCGTCTCCGCCCCTTATGAAGAACCTATAAATCCTGAACTGGTGCTGGATACAGAGAGTCAAAACCAGGAAGATAGCGTGAATACCATATTGATGTATTTACGGAAAAATAAGTATATTGATTAGTTCCAAAAGGGTGAATGGCGCAGGGCCTATCGTCAGACAGACGGAGAGAACTTCTATGATATCGATCTTATGAAGACGGATATATTCGCGCATAACAAGCTGATCTCTTTCTTCGCGTTTTTTTCCGAAATAGCCGGTATCCTGACGGCTGCCATAGGCGCTATCGTGCTTTTCGGATGGGCTCTCGATATTCCCGCGATAAAAAGTGTCCTGCCCGGGCTGGTTACAATGAAAGTCAATACGGCCCTCTGCTTTATCCTGCTGGGATTTTCATTATGGGCGTTGCAAACAAAACGCATAGACAAGGTTACGCGAATTATCGCCAGGATATCTGTCTTTGCGGTCATCGTAATAACGGCTTTAACGCTTTATGAATATATATCTAACGCAAATCTTGGCATAGACGAGATATTCTTCAAAGACAGTCCCGAAGCTATATTTACCACTAACCCCGGCCGTATGGCAGTGAGCACGGCGATAGTATTTATTATGATATCCGTCGCGCTCCTTCTTTCGAATTCAAAGACGAAAAAAGGCCTTTATTCGTCTCAGATATTGTCCGTTCTGGGCGGCATGATATCTACCATGTCTATTATAGGATATCTTTACGGCGTGAAGTTCCTTTACTATGGGGCCTATGAATTAACGACGATGGCCCTGCATACATCATGTATTTTTCTTATAGCCTGTATAGGCGCCTTTTTTATGCGTCCTAACGACGGCCTGGCCGGCCTTTTTTCCAACGATAGCGCCGGCGGCATATTAGCCAGGCGCATGATTCCCATTGTTATTCTTATTCCCATAATAGTCGATTGGATTGAGATATGGAGCGAAACGATAGGACTTATAAGCGGCGAACTTAGCGCAACCTTTGCGGTCATGGCAGATATAATTGCGGTAACCGTTTTTGTTATATGGGTTGCCCTGTCTATAAATCGCATCGACTCTGAGAGAAGACGCGCCGAGGTAGATAGATTCAAGATACTGATGCAACAGCAGGATATTAACGGGCTTCAGCAGATGCTTCTCGCGCCCGATACGCTTAGCAACAAACTCAAACTTCTCACAGACAGCATTGTACGCATCTTTAAAGCCGATTTTTGCCGCATATGGATGATAAAACCCGGAGATCTGTGTGATAAAGAATGCATCCATGCCAGGGTCGCGGAAGGGCCGCATGTATGCCGTTTTCGCGATAAATGCCTGCATCTATTATCAAGCTCAGGACGATACACAAATATAAACGGCAGACATCGCCGCGTCCCTTTTGATTGCTACAAAATAGGAAAAATTGCCTCTGATAAGGAGCATAAATTTTTAACAAATGACGTGATAAATGATCCTAAAGTGCATGATCACGAATGGGCCCGTAAATTGGGCCTCGTCTCATTTGCCGGATATCAGTTAAAACATCCGCGCGGCGAAACGATAGGGGTTATGGCTCTATTTGCCAAACATCCGATACTGCTTGCGGAAGACGCGCTGCTGGACAGTCTTGGTAATACAACCGCTCTGGTCATGCAGCAGGCTCTTGCGGAGGATGAACTGAGAAACGCATTAATAAAGCTGAAAGAGACTCAATCAGAGCTTATACAATCGGAAAAAATGCAGATCATGGGCCAGTTGGCCAGCGGTGTGGCTCATGAGGTCAGGAATCCGCTCGGTATAATACTTCAAGGGGTAGAGTATCTGGAAAGTGAGATAGCAAATAAAAGCGATGATATTACGGAAGTGATGTCTCATATAAAGGAGAGTATAGGCAGAGCCAATAGCATAATATCCTTGCTCTACAATTTTTCCCGGGCATCAAATCTCGAATTGCAAAGGACCGGCGTCTTCCCGATCTTAAAAGACGCTTTGAATCTTATAATGGCTAAGTTAAAATATTCGAACATAGAGGTGATTATAGATAAAGGGAATAATCTGCCGGAGGTGTTGGTCGATAAAAATAATATAGAACAGGTATTTGTAAACCTGTTTATGAATGCGTTCCAGGCTATGCAGGATAAGGGGGGTAAACTTACGATCCGGGTTTACGGCAAATCATTAGATGCTTCCAGCCGCGGTGTAGGTATAAAGAAGAGCGATGTTTTCAGGCCTGATGAGAAGGCGGTGATAGTAGAGATTGAAGATACAGGCGTTGGCATTACAGAAGAGAATATGAAAAGGCTCTTTACCCCATTCTTTACAACGAAGAAGCGCGGGGAAGGCGTTGGCCTCGGGTTGGTGTTGAGCCAAAATATAATTACGATGCACAGAGGCCTTATAGATATAACCAGCGTTCCGGACAAAGGAACAAAATTAACCGTTATGTTGCATACCGCAGGATAAGATTATGATAAAAATACTCGTAGCCGATGATGAAATACATTTCGCCGATCTCCTTAAGGTTAACCTGGTACATTTAGGTTATGAAGTAGATACGGCCTATGATGGTAAAATAGCCCTGGAGCGCATAAATTCCAATAATTATGATTTTATATTTCTGGATGAAAATATGCCTGAGCTTACAGGGTTGGAATTAGCGAGATATTTAAAGAATAGCGGCGCCGGCGCCAAGGTGGTTATTATTACAGGATATGAGGGGATTAATGAGGGATTTGCCAGGACAGTAAAGATTGATGGATATTTAACCAAGCCCATTAAGACCGAAGATATAGATAAAATTATCAGGAAGCTTACGAAAGGACAAGGTGCGGATAAGTGAAAAAGATACTTCTGGCATAGAGGTTTTAGAAGATATCAGGAAGACAGAAGGCATCGTTTCTACAATATTATAGAATCGGTCTTAAGTAATAACGGGTAATTTTAGAAATGCGGCTATTGCGTCTCTTGTCCGAAATTATACATTAACTTATTCATCTTAAGGTATGTTCTTTCAGTCTTTTAACTTTAGGCCCCCAAATTATCTTGAATTTAAGCATGAAAGTGCTAATATATTAATAGCGGTACGGTAGTTCCGAGTTTAAAGGTGGGTCTGGACTCAAAGCGACGAGAAACCTTTATTAGAGGGCGGTAATAACTAATGAAGGTTTTTTTACTTATACAGTCTGTTTAACTTAAATGATAACTTTTTTACCAAAAGAGTTTTTCCTATTTGACTCGCTTACGATATTCTTTTTTGCGGTCATTGGTCTTATCTGCATCCCTTCGGCGATATTTTCTATAGGGTATCTGCGTGAAGAGGCGTTGAAAAAGAAGCTCATATCCTGGGCGCTTCTGGCGGCGTTCATCCTGTCCATGTGTTTTGTGGTAATATCCGGCAACCTATTCTCGTTCCTTATATTCTGGGAACTGATGTCGCTTACCTCATACTTTCTCGTTGTACTCGACTATAAACACGAGAAATCCATTCGCGCCGGAACGATCTATCTGGTCATGACCCATATAGGAACCGCTTGCCTTATGGCCGCGTTTTTTATCCTCTATAATTATGCGGGATCTTTCGACTATTCCGCTGTGAAAGAAGCTGCCTTTGCATTGCCTCCCAATATACGAAATATCATTTTTTTGCTTCTCTTTATCGGTTTCGCGACGAAAGCAGGCGTGGTGCCTATGCATATCTGGCTTCCATATGCGCACCCACAGGCCCCCAGTTATGTTTCGAGCATCATGTCGGGTGTCATGATAAAGATCGCGGTATACGGTATGATACGTTTTTTTGTAATGCTTCTGTTACCGGCGCCTGCCTGGTGGGGTGCCGTCATTCTGGTCTTTGGGATAATCTCCTGCCTGGTAGGCGTGATCTATGCTCTAATGGACCATGATCTTAAAAAACTTCTTGCATATCACAGCGTTGAAAATATCGGCATAATCCTTTTAGGCGTAGGCGCCGCGATCTTTTTCGCGGCGCGCGGCGTAATCCCGGTGGCGGCGCTGGCTATGTGCGCCGCGTTATACCATCTGGTCAATCACGCATTATTTAAGGGACTCTTGTTTCTCTGCTCGGGAAGCGTGTATAAGGCGACGGGATTACGCAATATCGAGAAGATGGGAGGACTCATCAAGACCATGCCCGCTACTGCGCTATTTTTTCTTATAGGGGCTATGGGTATCTCCGCACTCCCGCCATTAAACGGTTTTGTAAGCGAATGGCTTACGTTCCAGGCTTTTTTTTCGGGAGCCGTAGAGTCGCAGGGCGCAGTTAGGATTTTTATGATAGTATCCGCCGCAGCGTTAGCATTGACCGGCGGACTCGCCGCGGCTTGTTTTGTGAAGGCCTTCGGCATAACGTTCCTCGCCCTGCCGCGCAGCGCCCACGCCCGTGAGGCTAAAGAAACCGGTTTCATGATGAAGACAGGTATGGCCCTGCTGGCGGTGCCTGTGGTTATATTCGGTGTAGGCGCCGGATTCATTGCGCCTGTGATATTACGCGTTAGCCGGGCTGTGCTTGGCGTCCAAAATGTGGAAGTCTCTCTATATCTCGCGTCGGTCTTACCGGTATTGATCGCGGTTGTAGTGCTTGGAACGGCGCTCGCGGTCTTTCTCTGGTTTAGATTCGGCTTACGCACCGGGCAGGTTCGTTACAATACATGGGACTGCGGATATTATGCCCTCGATAGCCGTACCGAATATACGGCAACCGCTTTCTCGAAGCCGTTCAGGATCGCGTTCAGTTTTTTTCTGTTGCCGTATCATAAAAGCGAAAAGATGCGGGATTCTTTCTATCATGTGAGTAAATTTATGTACGAAACGCACACTACATTAGTATTCAGAAAATTCTTTTATGAACCTCTGGTGCGTCTCGTCTACTCGTTTGCATGGAAGGTAAGAAAATTGCAGCCGGGAAGCATCCATCTTTATATTTTATATATCTTTATTACACTGGTGGGCCTTATAGCGCTTGCCGCAATATTTTAGGCCGTGACAATGCTCAATACTATAATGGTTATCATAGGTAAAGTTTTCGCGCTGGCGATCTTTGCTCCGCTGGTCAGCGGTATTATCAGGAAAACGAAGAATACGATTCGAATGCGCAACGGCCCAAGCGTCCTCCAGCCGTATTATAATGTGCGCAAACTCTTTTTAAAGGACGAGGTGATATCGAAGAATGCCTCATGGATATTCTATGCGGCGCCGGTCATAGTCTTTGCCGGCAGCATCTGCGCATTAGTACTTGTCTTAATGGCGCGGCCCGGTCATCTTGTCTCAAATAGCGCGGCTATCCTCATTGCCGCGTTCTTTGTTTTAAGCCTGGGCCGCTTCTTCATGGCATTGGCGGGTCTTGACGCGGGTTCCTCATTCGGCGGCATGGGCTCGTCGCGGGAGGTCTTCATTTCGAGTTTTGCCGAGCCCGTGGCTTTTATCGCGATCTTTGTATTTTGCATGGGAGGCGGCGATAATTTCAGAGTATCGGGTGTATTGGCGGGGTTTGCGCTCTTTATGGTGGTGATTGCTGAAACATCTCGCATACCCGTTGATAACCAGGAGACTCACCTCGAACTGACTATGGTGCATGAGGCGATGGTACTAGAGTACTCGGGAAGGTCGCTTGCGCTTATTGAACTGGCGAGCCATATCAAGCAGATGGTCTTTTTCATAATGCTTTCGTGGTGTCTCTTTCCTGCCGCTGGAACGGCGCCCTGGGGATGGGCTGTATTTTCGGCAGAGATCGGGGTTATCGGTATCGCCATGGCGTTCATAGAGATATCGGTGGCAAAGATGAGACTTTTCAGAACGGTCGATTTTTTAAGTTTCTCTTTTTTTATTGCGCTCGCCGCTTCGATCGCGTCGAGCCTGGGATTATAATATATGACGCTCAATATTATATTGATCGGTTTTCTGGCGGCTACGTTTCTTATGGTGATCGCCAAGAGGATCACCGCATTGGTCAGGACATTCAGGATCCAGTCGATATTCTTATTCCTGTATACTCTTTATATGGGGCTCTGCCAGCAGCACCTCGAGTTATTTGTGGTCTGCGGATTGGTATTTATACTGAAGGTTGTGGTCATTCCGCTGGTGCTTCTGCGTATCATGCGCCGTATAAACGTGGAAGAAGATCTCGGGCTGCTGATAAATCCGCAGCTTTCGCTCGTTATCGCGCTGATATTTGCGTATCTTTCGTATCTATTTGCCCATAATGCTATGGGGTTGCCGTATTCTCAGGCATCGGCCGCGTTTATCGCCTCGATGACCGTCGTCTGTATCGGTTTCTTCCTTATGGTAGGCCGGATGAAAGCGCTCGGCCAGGTTATAGGGCTCCTGGTTATGGAAAACGCTATATTCCTCGCGGCGAGCGTGATCGCCGGGGGAATGCCGTTTTTCGTGGAGATAGCGCTCTTCTTCGATATCTTTGTTTTTATAGTCATCGTCGAGGTCTTTGTCTATAAGGTGAACAGGCTCTTTACGCATATCGATACCTCGAAAATGCAGTCGCTGAAAGGTTAGTCATGCTCGTTGCCCTGATAATTATTGTGCCGGTCTTCTTAATGGTCGTTTCATTATTTGTCAGAAAGATAAGGCCTCTCGGTCTGATAAACGCGGCCGGATACGCGGGAGCCTGTGTCGCCGGCGTTATGTTGCTAAAAGTTTTTTTGGCCGGAGGGTGTGTTCCTATATCTTTATGGGGATGGATCTATATAGATTCATTGAGCGTATTTTTTCTCATCACCACCATAGCCGTTACTTTTGCGGCGAGCGTATATTCCATCGGATATATCCGCCTGGAAATAGAGAATGGCGAGATATCTCTCCGTAAGGCAGGTTCCTATTTTCAATTATTCAATCTCTTCTCGTTTACCATGTTCATCGTACCGCTTCTGAACAATGTGGCGCTCGTCTGGATAGCTATTGAGATGACGACGCTCGTTTCCGCGTTCCTGGTAGGTTTTCATAATGTAAAGGAGTCTATCGAGGCCGCATGGAAATATATTATCATATGTTCGGTCGGGATAACCTTTGCGCTTTTGGGGATAATCTTTTTCTATTACACCTCTTCCAATGACGCGAATGTCAGGAGCCTGGAATGGGCGAGCATGCTTTCGGGGTCGGGCATGTTCGACCCGAAGATCGTGCGGATCGCGCTCATCTTTATTCTGGTGGGATACGGGACCAAAGCAGGACTCGCGCCGATGCATAACTGGCTTCCCGACGCGCACAGCCAGGCGCTCTCTCCGGTAAGCGGATTATTGTCGGGAGTGCTCCTTAAGATCTCTCTATACGCGATATTGCGGTTTGTGATACTGGCGAATTTTTCGGTAGGCTATGCGTACAGCGCCAGGCTCTTTATCTTCTTCGGGCTCGTCTCTCTTGCGGTCGCGGGCGCTTTCATCCTCGTCCAGAAGGACCTGAAGAGGCTTCTCGCGTATTCAAGCGTCGAGAATATGGGGTTAATATCTCTCGGTTTCGGCTTCGGCCCATTTGGCGGCATCGCCGCGGGACTCCTTCAGGTATTCAATCATGCTGTAACGAAGGCGCTCATCTTCTTCTGCGCAGGTAACGCGGTGCAGGCATACCGCAGCAATAATATGAATATGATGCGCGGGCTGATCAAAGCCATGCCTTTTACAGGCGCGTCGATGTTTTTGGGATTATTCGCATTGGTAGGAATGCCGCCTTTCTCGATATTCATCAGCAAATTATGTATCCTGGTGAGCGCGTTTCAGGGTGGATACCATATCATCGCCGCTGTCATGCTTATTCTTATAGCTTTTGCTTTCGCGGGACTGGTTTATCATATAAGCAGAATTGTTCTGGGCAGTCCGCCGCAGGCGTTGCCGTGCCACAAGGAGAGTTTGAGCGCAAAACTGGCGTTCCTCTTCTTAGGCGTATTTATCGTTGGGTTCGGAGTTATGATCCCGCAGGGGTTTTTGGATCTGCTCCTCAGCTGTCAACGTCTTATTTTAGGTCAATAGATGAAAGAGATCCATTTTATACAAAATATATTGGCATCCGAAAAGATCGATATCGTCGATCTGTCACGGCCGTTTCCTGATGAAGCGCGGATAACCGTAGCCGGCGCCGATTTCGCGAAAACGTGCAAACTTCTTCATAGCTGTCTTAGCTCTCCGGTCATGGCCTTCTTTGCTGAAGATTTGCGCCAGCGATCCGGCGCCTTCACTCTTTATTGTGTCTTCTTAAGTATTCAGGCACAGTCCTGGGTCTTTGTGCGGCAGGATGTCGCGGCAGATACGCCGGAATTCGCTTCGCTTGCGAAAGATATCCATTCCGCGAGTCTCTTCGAGCGCGAAATGCGTGAGATGTTCGGCGTCGAACCTGTCGGAAATCCCGATCCGCGTAGTCTCAGGCTCCATAGCGAGGTATGGCCCGCCGGAAGATATCCACTGCGCAAGGACTTCACTATGCCGCATAAAAATATGGATGAAGGCGTGCGTTACCGGTTTAAACGCGTGGAAGGCGAGGGTATATTTGAGATTCCCGTTGGTCCCGTCCATGCCGGCATTATCGGCCCGGGCCATTTCAGGTTCAGCGCGGCGGGCGAGCCTATCATCAATCTGGAATTACGCCTCGGATGGACGCACAGGGGGATAGAGAAATTGCTCGAGGGAAAGAGCTCTCTCGACGCCGTAAAGATATCGGAGTGTATAAGCGGTGATGCGGCGTTCGGATACAGTATGGCGTTCTGCCAAACCGTAGAGAAGGCGCAGGGCGCCTATATCCCGCTGCGGTCACAACTGATACGCGTCCTGTGTCTCGAGCTTGAGCGGCTCTATAACCACATCAATGATATGGGCGGGATCGCCCTCGATGTTGGTTTCAGTTTCCCCGCACAGTTCGCGAGCCTCATTAAAGAGGCGATATTGCGGCTGAATGACGCAGTATGCGGTTCCAGGTATCTTAAAGGGGTGAATACCATTGGCGGCACGCTTATAGATATCGATATGGCGAAAAGAGCCCTCATACATACAGCGCTTATTAAGATAAAAAAAGATTTTCGCGCTCTCGAAGAGATGCTTTTCTCAAGCGTCTCTTTCATGGATCGCGCTGACGCGACTGGTATCCTGCGCGCTAAGACTGCGCGCGATCTCGGCATAACCGGTCTCGCGGCGAGAGCAAGCGGTATCGGGCTCGATATGCGTAAGGTCTTTCCGGGCATCTATCATAGCTTTTCTTTCAAAATGGCGAAAGAACAAGCCGGGGATGTGACCGCGCGCCTTAAGGTGCGGTGCAGCGAAGTTATAGAGTCTCTCGAAATTATAAAGCAATGCCTGGAAAAGCTCGGTACCTGTAGCCCGCAAATAAAGATAACGATAGCCAAAAAGAGTGGTACCGCGTTAGGGTGCGTCGAAGCCTGGCGCGGCCCGGTGCTCGTTTGGATGAGGCTCGACGCCGCGGGTTATATCGAGCGGTGCAAGATCGTCGATCCGTCGTTCCATAACTGGGAAGGGCTTTCTTACGCTGTGCTTGGAAACATTATTCCCGATTTCCCGTTATGTAACAAGAGTTTCGATCTCTCGTATCCGGGGAATGATCTATGAACCTCCGCATCCTTAAAAATAGCATCGTAAAAGGGAGAGTCACGCTACCGCTCGATCCGGACGAGATCACCGTGTCACATGATATAGAGGGCCTCGGCGCGGAGCTCAAACGGATGATCCATGCGAACTTCGGCAGGTCATTGCATATACGGGAAGTAGATACCGGATCCTGCGGTGCCTGTGAATCGGAGATAATAGCGTCTTCCAACCCCATATACGACATTCAGCGTTTTGGCATAGATTTTGTAGCTTCGCCGCGCCATGCCGACGCTCTTCTTGTCACAGGGCCGGTTTCTAAGAATATGGAACTCGCGCTTAAAAAGACATATGAAGCGATGCCCGAACCGAAATTTGTGATCAGTCTGGGAGATTGCGCAAAGGGCGGCGGTCTGTTCAAAGGTTCTTATTACACGTGCGGCGGTGTCGAAAACGTTTTACCCGTCACTTTACATATTCCGGGATGCCCGCCAAGCCCTCTGGTAATCATGAAGACCCTAGTATCGTTTTTAAAACCCTTCGGCAAGCTCAGAATTTTATCCCGCATCGAATAGTATCGCCCCCATTGACAAAATTCCACCGCATGATATAATAGTTATGAACATATGTTCATAATGGAGGTGTCGTTTTGAGGCCCAAGAAGACCAGATGGATTAAATGCACCCCGGGCGAGAGGTGTTTTAAGCCGCTTTGTAAGCCGCTTAGCAAATTGGATGTAGTTTCTTTGACGCTTGATGAATTTGAGGCGGTAAGGCTCGCTTGCCTGGAAGAATTAAAACAAGCGGACGCCGCTAAAAAGATGAAGATATCCCGCCCTACGTTTTCCCGCATCGTCAAAAATGCTCATATGAAGATAGCGGACGGTCTCGTCAATATCAAAGCTATAAGGATAGAAGGCGGGTGTTGCAAGATTTCCGGAAGGAGCAAATAATGAAGGAGTGGAAAAAATTTCTTATAGTAGCAGCCTTTTTTCTGGGATGCTTCTATCTGCCATTAGAGCAACTGCCGTTTAAGGGGCCTGTATTTGAGGCGCTGGCACTCGTAAAGTGGTATGCGGGAGAGCATGTGCTTCTTTGTCTTATTCCGGCATTCTTTATAGCGGGAGCGATCTCTGTATTTGTGAGTCAGGCGTCGGTGATAAAATATTTCGGGGCGAAAGCCAATAGATTTCTTTCTTATAGCGTTGCCTCTGTGTCAGGAACTATCCTGGCGGTCTGTTCTTGCACGGTCTTACCGTTATTTTCAAGCATTTATAAAAGAGGCGCGGGCTTGGGTCCGGCCATTGCTTTTCTGTATTCCGGCCCGGCAATAAATGTTCTGGCTGTTATCCTTACGGCCAGGATTTTAGGGTGGCAGCTGGGGCTTGCGCGTGCCATAGGGGCCGTCATCTTCAGTGTAGTCATAGGTCTTTTGATGCACTTTATATTCTTAAAAGAAGAGAGAGCGCGTCATGCAAGCGGCGATTTCGCTGTACAGGAGATAAAAGGGGACCGCCCATTATTTCAGACGGCGGCCTACTTTCTGTCGATGGTATCGATTCTGGTATTCGCGAACTGGAGCAGGCCTCCGGAAGAGGCCGGACTATGGTTTCAAATGTTCCGGTATAAATGGTGGATTACGGGATTGTCGCTTGCAAGTTTATTTTTAATGCTGATAGGATGGTTTAAAAAAGAAGAGCTTAAAGATTGGGTTAGCGCCTCATGGGTATTTGCCCTGCAGATACTGCCGCTCTTATTCGTTGGCGTGCTTTTATCAGGATTCTTGCTGGGCAGGCCGGGGCACGAAGGTATTATCCCTTCAAGGTTTATCGCTATGCTCGTAGGCGGTAATTCTCTTTTTGCGAACTTCTTTTCATCTGTCGTATCGGTATTCATGTATTTTGCCACTCTTACGGAGGTGCCGATCCTGCAGGGCTTGATCGGTTCAGGCATGGGCAAAGGGCCGGCCCTGGCGCTTCTTTTGGCAGGGCCTGCGTTAAGTTTGCCAAGCATGCTTGTATTACGCAGTATCGTGGGGATCAGGAAAACCATTGTTTATGCGAGTCTGGTTGTTGTTATGGCAACCATAATCGGTACGGTATTTGGTTG
>JAQTPE010000023.1 GCA_028748925.1 Candidatus Omnitrophota bacterium | reverse complement strand
GATGATGCAGGTCATAGGCCAGCCTAAGAACGACGTTTCATCATTCGCGCCGAAGATAGTGGTGCTTAAGATAAACCAGGAGAAGATCGGCGCGGTTATCGGGCCGGGAGGCAAGATAATAAAGAAAATAATCCAGGATACCGGCGCGACGGTGGATATAGACGATGACGGCACGGTGCAGGTCGCCGGTACCGATCCCAAGTCTATAGAGATGGCTGTAGCCATAATAAAAGGTATAACCGAAGAGCCCGAGGTTGGCAAAATATACAGGGCCAAAGTCAAAAAGATCATGAACTTCGGAGCCTTCGTAGAGATACTTCCCGGTAAGGAGGGTCTCGTGCACGTTTCCGAGCTTTCCAATACATTTGTCAAGAACGTGGAAGAGGTAGTTAAGCTGGGCGATGAGTTCGATGTGAAACTGACGGAGATAGATTCACAGGGCAGGCTTAACCTTTCGAAGAAACAGGCGGATCCGAACTATAAACCCGGCGCTGAAAAAGAGAAGAGCCAGGACGACTCGCGCCGTAAGAGATCATAAGTAATAAATAAGTGTGAAGAGCGTAAAAATACTCCTTAAGAAGAAGGAAGGCTGCCAGGACTTGCCTGTTCCGAGATACGCAACTTCCGGGTCAAGCGGGGTGGATCTTTACGCGGATGTTAACGGGGAAGTGATATTATTGCCAGGCGATATTAAACTCATATCGGCTGGCATTTATATTAGTATCCCGGAAGGCTATGAAGCCGAAGTTCGTCCCAGGAGCGGACTGGCTTTAAAACACGGTATAAGTCTTGTGAATACCCCCGGTACGATCGATTCCGATTACCGCGGTCTTGTGAACCTGATAATGATAAATCACGGCAAAGATCCTTTCTCTATACACAGAGGAGACAGAGTTGCGCAGATGGTCATAAAAGAGGTCGTGAAGGCCGAGATAGAATTGGCTGAAGATCTCGACGATACCGCGCGTTCTCACGGCGGATTTGGGCATACCGGAAGATAAGAGATGACTATAATTCAGGCGGTTATTTCAGGTTTTGTTCAGGGTGTTACAGAGTTCTTTCCGATATCGAGTTCCGGCCACCTCGTCATTCTTCATAATCTATTCGGTTTCAGGCAGGATATGCTGGCTTTCGATGTCTTTCTCCATTTTGGAACGATACTTTCGATAGTGATATTCTTCCGCAAGGATATATACGGGATGTTCAGGAAAGATATGAGGCTGCTTAAATTTATAGCGATAGCATCCGTTCCCACATTTATAATCGGCATGATATTCAAAGATATCGTGGAAGGTTTTTTCTCGACGCCTTTGGCGGTAGGGATCTTTCTGATTATAACGGGGATCTTCCTGTTATTTTCGAGTAGCTTTGCGATATACTGGAAGATCGTAAAACGCCGGAAGCCGCTGGGGGTAAAGAATTCCATAGCTATAGGTATTGCCCAGGGAATAAGTGTACTGCCCGGTATATCGCGAAGCGGCGCCACTATAGGGACGTCTCTTATAGCGGGATTGGACGAAGCCGAAGCGCTTAAGTTTTCTTTTCTCCTTTCGATCCCGGCAGTTTTAGGGGCAAATATATTGAAGGTACGCCAGATTTATGGTAATCTTATATCTGGTGATACGGTTGTGTTCCTGGCGGGTGCCATAGCCGCCGCTATTACGGGTTTTCTGGCGATAAAAGTTCTTTTCGGTATCTTAAGGAAAAATTTATTCTTTCTTTTTGGAATATATTGTATCTTAATCGGAGCGGCGGCCGTAATACTCTGTAGATAGGTGTATAGGTAAAGGCGCAGGATAGACGGAGAAGGTGCTGGATGAATAAGACTAAATGGAGCGAGATACAGGCGATACTCTTATTTGCTACGGCTCTGCTTATATTCATAAGTTTTATAACTTTCGACTTCTCGGATCTTGGGCTATTCACTTCGAAAGTTAATCATCCGGTAAAGAATTTCGCGGGACTTTTCGGCGTCTATTTGGGCGCCATCATGTTCTTCATAATGGGCATGAGCGCATATTGTCTGCCTATCCTGATACTGGTATGGGCCATAGCCCGGTTTTCAGGAATAACGCCTCAGAAGCTATATTTTAAGGTCTTCGGAACATTCTTCCTTGTGCTTGCATCGAGCGCTCTATTCTCTATGATCGGACGGGGCGACAACAGCCTCCGTTTCTCGCTTGGCGGTATTGTAGGGATGGTATTTTCGGACTTTCTTATAAGATATCTCGGCCCGGTGGGCGCTGTTATAATTATAATAGTTCTCTTCCTGCTTTCGGTTCTCCTGGCGACAGAATTTTTACTCATACCGTTCCTGACCGCGCTTGCGCAGAAAAGCAGGGACATCATACTTGCCATGAAAGAGAGGGGCAGCGTTATACGTAAACGGGAAGCTACCGCCCCTGCGGTGAAGAGACCCGCGCCTGCCGTAATTCCGGTAAGAGGAAAAGAGCCTCCCAGGGCGATACCCGGTGTGAACGTACCGGTAAATGTTGTCTTGCGAGAGTCCTCGGGCGCATCCGCTGTAAGGCGGCCTCTTCAGGTTTCCGCCGATGTCAGGAAGGAAGAACCTGCGGTCGAAGAGAGAAAAGTGGTTCTTGCCGAACAGAGGGATTTTACCCTGCCCGGTCTCGATCTTCTGGATTCGCCGCCGCCGTTGGAGCAGAGGAAGATAGACGATGACTTTGAGGCGAACACGAAAATCCTGGAGGAGACGCTTGCGGATTTTGACATAGAGGCAAAGGTGGTGGCATTTAATAAAGGGCCGGTCATAACGAGATATGAGCTTGAGCCTGCTCCGGGAGTGAAGATACACAGGATCACTTCTTTGAGCGATAATATAGCTCTCGCCATGAAGGCTCAGAGCGTCAGGATAGTCGCGCCTATACCGGGTAAGGGGACGATAGGTGTGGAGGTTCCCAATTCTTCGAGCGCTGTTGTTTATTTAAAAGAGATACTGGACTCCAAAGAGTATAAATCGTCGAGATCAAAATTAAAACTTGCGCTCGGCAAAGATATCGCGGGAACACCTGTGATAGCCGATCTTGCCACAATGCCGCATCTTTTGATAGCCGGGGCTACCGGTTCGGGCAAGACGGTATGCATAAATAGTTTGATAATGTCGATGTTGTTCAATTCGACCCCCGAAGACGTAAAATTCATAATGATAGATCCTAAAAGGGTGGAGTTGGCCGTATTCAATGATATGCCGCATTTATTGGCGCCGGTAGTCACCGATCACAATAAGGTGGCAAGGACTCTCGATTGGGTGGTGAATGAGATGGATTCGCGTTATGGGTTATTGGCCAAGTCCGGTGTCAGGAATATAGACCTGTATAACGAAAAATTCGGCAATAAGCGGGATACGGAAGACTCTCCGCGGCCGGCAAAGCTGCCGTACATAGTTTTGATAATAGATGAGCTCGCGGACCTCATGATGGTAGCTCAAGCCGAAGTCGAGAGCGCGATAACGAGGCTCGCGCAATTATCGAGAGCGGTGGGCATTCACATAATGCTGGCCACTCAGCGTCCGTCCGTAGACGTCATAACGGGTGTAATAAAGGCGAACTTCCCGGCGAGAATATCATTTAAGGTGGCTTCCAAAGTCGATTCAAGGACGGTGCTTGATATAAACGGAGCCGATAAACTGCTCGGCAGAGGGGATATGTTATTTATCGAGCCCGGAGCGTCGAGGCCCATGAGAGCGCAGTGCAGCCTGATATCCGATAAAGAGATAGAGAAGATAACCGATTTTATCAAATCACAGAGAGCTCCCGAATATATAGAAGAGATACTGGAGGCGCATAAAAAGACCTCATTGAAGAAGCTCGATAAGGATGAGCTCTATGAGGAAGCGGTGAAGACGATCCTGGAGACCGGTCAGGCTTCGGTATCCATGCTGCAGAGAAGACTCGGTCTTGGGTATGCCCGTGCAGCCAGGATTATAGATACTATGGAGGCCGAGGGTGTAGTGGGACGGTTCCAGGGGTCGAAACCGCGTGACATTCTTGTGAGTCTGCAGGATTACCGGGCTAAAAATGGAAAATAATAAGAGAGAATCAAGGTCATCGGCCGTTTCCGTAGGTAATAAATTGAGAGAAGCCAGAGAGAAGAAGTCTCTGACTATAGAACAGGTACAAAAACAGACCAGGATACATTCCACGGTCTTGATCGGTTTGGAAGAAGGGAGGCCGAGCGACGCACTGACAGATACGTACATAAGAAGTTTTTTGAAGAAATACGCGCAGTTTCTCGGTATCAATTCGGTGGAGCTGTTAAAGGAGTATTTCCCCGCCCATCCGGAGACTCCCCCTAAGCCGAGCATTCCTGTTCAGGAGAATGTTTTGCCTAAAGAGACCCGTAAATATCCGAAATTCCTGTATATGACGGGCCTGGCTGTGGCGGCGATCATATCTCTTATACTCCTCGTATTTATCGCGGGCAAGATATCGAACGCCTTTAAAAATATGAAACCCATTCAGAAAAAAAGTATTCCCGCGAAGGCGGCGAAGAAGAAACCCGCCGCCAAAAACGCGAAATCCGCCCAGAAGAAGCCCGCCGTAAAAAAGAGATCCGCAACAAAAGAGCTCGTTCCCAGAATGACCCCTTTAATTCTTGAGATAAAAGTAAAAGAAGCCGTCCTTGTGAAATTGAAGAAAGACGGGATACTCTTCTTTGACAGGGTGCTTCCTGCCGGACTTGTCGAAAAGACGGCGGCTAATAATTTCATAGAGATAGATATAGCGAATGCCGGAAGCCTCGATCTGACTCTCAACGGAAGGCCAATAGCCCTGCAGGGCAAAAATGGCATAATCAGCCTTGAGATAACGAGAAAAGGCGTAAGGATAAAATAGAAGCTCTTCTGATGACAAAGATCGGGATCGTAAGCCTTGGGTGTCCGCGCAATCTGGTAGATTCCGAGGTGATGCTCGGTTCTTTGAAAAAAGAAGGGTATGAGATAGCGGATGAAGTTGGAGACGGCGTAGACCTGTTCATAATCAATACATGCTCTTTTGTCGAGTCCGCGCGCGAAGAATCGGTCGATACCGTCATAGAGGCCGCGGCCCTTAAAAGAGAGGGCAAGATCAGGTACCTTGTAATCTGCGGATGCCTGCCGCAATTATACGGCAAAAAACTTTTAAAAAACCTTCCCGAAGTCGATGCCATAATAGGAACGAGCGATATTCCAAAAATGGGAATGATCGTGAAAGCGCTTTTGAAAGACGATCCCAAACCGGGATCGAAAAATTTTCCGGCCCTGGCTCGAAGTCAGCGATGCGTAGTTTCAAAAGAGCTGAAATACCTCTATAACGAAAATTCCCCGCGCCTTTACCTGACGCCGTCCCATTTTGTTTATTTAAAGATCTCCGAAGGGTGCGATAATCTTTGCAGTTACTGCATAATACCGCGTTTGCGCGGAAAATTCAGGAGCAGATCCATAGAGTCGGTAATAGAAGAAGCGAAGAACCTCTCTCTGTCCGGCAAGATAAGGGAGATAAATATCATAGGTCAGGATACTACGCTCTTCGGAAAAGATATATACGGCGGCAAAAAGCTTCCTGAACTGTTGAAAAGAATAGCCTCTTTGAAGAGCGGCGTTAAATGGATCAGGCTTCTCTACACACATCCGGCGCATTATAGCGGCAGGTTGATCGATACTTTGCGCGACGAGAAGAAGATATGCGGATATCTCGATCTGCCTATCCAGCATATCAGCGATCCTGTATTAAAGAAGATGAACAGGCATACTACCAGAAAAGAGATAATATGCCTGATAGAGAAATTGAGAAAGAATATACCGGACCTTACTTTAAGGACATCTGTTATAATCGGGTTTCCGGGAGAGACGGATAAAGAGTTCAAAGAGCTCATGGCGTTTCTTGAAGATACGCGGTTTGAAAAGCTGGGGGCATTCATATATTCCGCGGAAGATCTCTCAAGAGCTTATAAGTTTCCGCGGCATGTGCCGGACAAGATAAAGAACGAGAGGTTCGACGAAGTGATGAAATTACAACAGAAGATATCGGCGGATATCAATAGGTCATATATGGGAAAGATCGTGAATGTTCTTATAGATGAGCCCGTAGAGGGTAGTAACAATAAGTTCACCGGCCGCACGGAAGGCGACGCGCCGGAAGTGGATGGGTGCGTCTATGTTTCGGGCAAAGGTTTAAAAGTTGGGGAGTTTTTTAAGGTGAAGATAACAGATACCCTCGAATACGACCTGGTCGGGGAAGCCGTATGAACCTGCCGAACAAACTGACAGTTCTTCGTATAATTCTTGTGGCTGTGTTTATGTTCTTTCTATTTATGCGCGGAGTTCCGGCTAAAGTATTTGCTCTGATGACTTTTCTGGCCGCTTCATTTACCGATATACTGGATGGCTATATTGCCAAGAAGTATAATATAGTGACAGATTTTGGCAGGCTCATGGATCCTATAGCCGACAAGATACTCGTTCTGTCGGCATTTTTGGCGTTTGTTGAAATGGAGCTGGTACCCGCCTGGATGGTCGTTGTAATAATATTCAGGGATGTAGCCGTTACCGGCTTAAGGATGCTGGCGCTGGCCAAAGGCAAGGTTATATCCGCCGATGAAGGCGGAAAACATAAGATGGTATCTCAAGTCTTTGCGATACTCGCTATCCTGTTTTTTTTGATATTCAGGGAAGGCGGCATGGATATCTTTCATTTTTGGTCCGCTTCCACGGAGTATGTTTATAAGGACGCCATATTTATTTTGATGCTGTTAACAACTCTCTTGACATTGATAAGCGGAATGTCGTATCTTATAAGGAACAGGGAGGTGTACTTTAATGCGAAGAGCCATTAAGTTCACTACAAGCTTCTTTTACCTGGGACACTCGCCGTTCATGCCCGGCACTATGGGCAGCCTCGCCGGACTTCTAATATATTTTGTGGTAAAAGATAAGTTACCTGTCTATACCTTCTCCGTACTCTTCTTATTTGCCCTGGGCATGCTCTTCTCATCCGAAGCGGAGAGGATATATAGAAGGAAAGACGCCCAGATGATAGTGATAGATGAGGCGTGCGGTATGATGCTATCACTGTTCCTGGTTCCTTATAATCTATGGATAGCTATTTTGGGGTTTGTATTATTCAGGGTATTTGATATTTTAAAACCACCGCCCGCCAAAAGAATAGAAAAATTTTCCGGAGCTTTCGGGATAATGTTCGATGATATTATCGCCGCTATCTACACAAATTTTATCCTCCAGGTCATCTGCCGTATTTTCCATATATCATAAGTTATCCTGCCTATAGGATAGAGTTAAGATATAAAAAAGATGGATTAATCTCCTTGTCCTGTCTATATCATATGATATAATCTAAACAATATAATTTTCGCTTCGTGGAATTTTCTATATGTAAACGAAAAAAATTTCTAGGACCCCCGATTTGTTGTATACCCGGGGGAGTTCGTGGGTCTTAAGAAACCAGTTTTTTGTCATTGCGAGCTTCCGCGGTTCGCAATAACGGGATGAGCAAAGACCAGATAAACCTAGAATGATTTTTGGTGATCTGGTCATTTTTATTTTCATATTGTTAAAAGAATAAAACATAGCAGGATTAATGAAAAACAAAGTAACCTTACCAAAATTGAACCATCGAAGATTTCCTTTAATAATCAGGCTCATAGCTTTGATCCTGACCGTAACTTTCCTCGCTCAGGATATCGTCTGGGCTAATCCCGATCAATTCATCAGCAAACCCGCACATAATAACAAGCTAGCCCCTGATTCGCTATTCAAACAGAAAGATAAAAGAACAGCCGCCGAAAGAACGTTTATCGAACATCTTATTGAAAAACATCCGCTGATCGGCTCCAAAATATCCTTATATGCTATAGACCATATACTGGAATCGAATGATATCAAGGGCTGGTTTACGAGTAATAATATCATATATCAAACCTATAAGGATGAAGATGGCGATGTGTATGAGATTCGTATAACGATTCCGCATTGGGGGATTTTACGATATTTTGATCCGAAGTTCTCATCAGAAAGAACAGAACCCGGCACCAAAACGAGCGAGGAGATAAACCGTTATCTCTTTAAAGAGCGTATTCCTATGGTTATTACCGCCAGGGATAAGCCCGGTCCGGCGCCATTTCCGGTTATCAATATAGAAGAGATGAAAAATGCGGATGATGTCGCTAATTTCATAGAGGGATTGAACCTCAGGCACAGCAATAAAGAACGTGATAATGATTTCTTACGGCAGGTTTTTGCGCTCTTCTTTGCGTGCCTGGCGAGGGACTTCGATAAAAGCGATGACTTCATAAAGATGTGTAGAAGTATACTTGATATTGAGGAGCCTAATTATGTCAGATCAAGAATGAATGACCCGTTGATCGCTAATTATTTCTCCGGCATGAGGAAGAAGTCTTCTATAGGTGATGTTTCGATAGGGCTGTACGGAGCGCTATTATATTATATTGTGCCTGATCCGGAGCCTTACATTAAACATATGTACAGTGAATTCATGCGGGATAATCCGAAAGATAAGTTATCGTTGGGGAGCAGGGGAACATCATACTACACGCGCGGTGATAGCGTGGCCCAGATCTACCGGAAGGGTCTGCTTTATGGAGATTGGAACAATCCATTCTTTAAACTCTTCATATATCAATATGAATCGCTCGCTCAAACGAGTAAAAAGGATGTTGACGACAGGACTAAATCCAAAAACGCTCTTAAAATCTTAAGGGCGATCGGCCTGTGGAGAGATGAGGCGCTTAAAAGACATGACATAGAGATGGTGGCTCGTATAGACGATTTTATAGAGCAGACTACCGTACTTGAAGTCGATTTGAAGACGAGACTCTTTTTCTCCGACCCTGACAATAACGTAGTGCGGCTCGTTCACGTAGAAGGGAGAAAGCATGCGCTTGAGCTCCCGGAGAAATATCTCACGAGCCTTGATTTGGATGATGACGTCCAGATGCGGGAACTGGCTACATGGCTCGATCTCGGCCAACGCCTGGTAGACAAGTCCGAAACTATGATAAATGCCGGCCGAAATGCGGAGGCGATACAGGGCGCGAGAAGCGGCATAACGCTGTCGTTTTTTGACGATGAGAACGCGCATTTTGTAGAATCGGGTTATCTAAGGGATAGGTTGGCAGAGTTTATGGAAGAAGAGACTGTCTTCAAATATAAAAGCATGATGATGGAGCTGGCGGAGCTGGAAAAGGAGGGGGCTCGTTTGTTTATGACGGGAGAATCTAATAAAGAGAGGACGCTCTTTGCGGAAGCGCGCAACATATATAAACACCTTCTCTATCGTTACGAAGCTTTAGGGATGCGATCCAGCTCGAACAGGGCGTACAATAATATGCTATTAGCGACCGAGAGCGTTCGCTTATATGACAGAGGAGCCTATCTGCCGTGCCGTTGTCACATAGATGATATGTTTACAGCGTTGAGGTTCGAGCGTTGGGATGACTTCCTGGCAGGATTGAAAGCTGTATTGAGCGGCAGGGGATTTCCGATCAGGGGTATTGAGAGAGGTGAGATAGAGACCCTAAAATATCTGCTTACGCCGTCAAATGAATCGCATACCGGATTTGAGGATGATATAAAGCATGCTTTATATGCGCATCTCGAAGTGGTCGGCAGGGACAAGATCGGACATATCATAGAAGAAGCCGAAGACCTTCTCAAAGATTATTTTGGTGATAAGGAAGGGGCCGGTAAGTTGTCCGGGACAGGTTACCTCGACAGGGCGTTCAGCGGGCTTGGTATAAACGAGATAGATTATTTAGCCAATATTGCGCCGATAGAAAAACCTTTCATCTCCGGCACTCATCGCGAAGCGTTTTATGATAGTCCCGGGGTGATTAATAAAGCGGCGGAGATAGTAGAAACGCTTAGAGGCCAATGGCCCGAGCCGGCGAGAAATTCGCGTTTAGCGGGGAAGAAGCTCAAGGAGATTATAAAATCGGTCCGAAACCGTTTCAAATCTGTAGAAAACTCTTTATTGCCACAGGAGAGAGAAGTGATTTTGAAAGCTCTGGAAGGCCTCGAAAGGCAGAATCTGGTTGAGTGCGATTCAGTGGTTCTGCATGACAAAAAGGAAGGCGCCGAACCGAGGGCGTGGTTACTGGGTTTCAATACTGCAGAGCGATCACCCGGTGCCTCATCCGATCTATTCTCGGAAGAGTTGCGGAAAAGGTTAGTAATTGATTTTCCGGATACGATCCTCCTTTCGAGAGAGGTCCTTGGCAGGGCGGAGAAGGATTATCATCTTCTGTGTGAATATGTTTTTGCCCTTGCCGTTTCGCCTTACGCGTTCCATTCGGCATCGAGATACATAAGAACAAAGATGTTTCCGTCAAATTATATGCAGCGCAAATACGGTCCTTATGCTAATCAAAATATCGGTGAGCTTGAATCGATATTCGGCAATCTGATCATGACCAAGCCGGGTAGATATGAAGCTATTTACAATAGGATAGTAAGAGCGATCAAGCGTTTCATTTTTCAGGATAATGGCGAAGTCTCTTTTAGGTCCATTAAAATATTTATCCGGAAAATATTCGAGGTTGTGAAATGGTTTAATAAAAATGAAGACGGCTCATTCGCTTTAGCGGGTAAGGGCGCTGTTTCACAGATCTATGCGGCATTGCGCGGGTTGAATAAAAAATCCGATTTTCGCACGAGCCTTGATGTTTTAAGGAAGATGATTATTGCGGTTGAAGAGACCCGCGCGATATCAAAGCAGGATATCTCTGACACGGCTAAAGCGATCGGTCAATTGGCGAAAAATGCAGATGTGGCTTCGAAAGATGTCGAGATAGCCGCGGCTAGCCGGCACTCAATAACGATGCTTATCGATCTTGCCGAGGCCCTTAGAAACGTTCAGGGTACGAAAGAGCTCATAGGTTATGCCAATCGAGCCGTTATTTCCATATCCAACCAGACGAGTTATGACGCGTTCTTCGCCGTTCCTGCGATCCGGAGATATTCAACAAATATGAGATCGGCTTATGATGTAGACTTTCAGTCTACGGTTCAAAAAGGCCGGAATGCGACTATTGCCGTTTATGCCGCGCCCCATAGTTTTCCGCCCGTTCTACACGTTGGTATTAACGGATGGAAGGCTCCACCGGAAGAGTTGTGGAATGACCTGGGCGCGGTTCGTAATAATGACGCTACTCTCGATATTCCTTTCCGCAAGACGGGTGACGGCGGAATCTACAAGTTGGATCTCGATATTCCTCCGGAAGGCATCGATAGTATCGATTTCGTGGTAAAAGTAGCGGGCCAATACTTAAAAGATAAAAGCTCGGATTTCTCAATCGAAGTCAAGGATGGCACCGGGCTTTTCGCGATCTTCCGCCGCCTGCTTTCTCGCGCGGGTACGGAATGCCGCCGCGGAGTCGGTACGCCGTTCAATAAAGATGCGGCGTTTGACGGAGGTAATGCCTCGCTAAGTATGTTTATTGCCGGGCAAGGGCTGAAACCGGACGCGAGTGCGGCCGAAATCGACAATGTTATTATCGATGCCGTCAATGACCCGCGCGCCAATGATACTCTCCTGAGGATTCTCGGATTCAGGTCAGAGCAGAGGCAGGCATTGCGTGAGGATAAAGGAGATCTTTTCAGGGGAGCCGGCAAATTTGAGGCGATCGAAGATATTATCGGAATTAATGGTATTAAAGAGAAGACGATAGAGCGTTCGCGCGAAAAGATTCGGATCAGCATAAAGTGCCAAAAGGATTACGGACACGAATTCGCGAAATTCGCCGCACTTGCCTACTCGATCAAAAGGGACGATACCGAAGACGATGTGGAGAGTAAGATAGAGAAGATCTTCGCGGAATACAGGCCGCGCCTTCGCGATGGAAAATTTTTGAACGCGATGTCAGATTATTTCGCAAATGATCCACGCATGCTCTTATCTCTTGCATATATAGTCTGGGTGGAGATAAGGGCGGGCCCGGAAGATGCCCGGAAACCGTTAATCGATACCCTTCTTAAGCTATCCAGGATCAACCGCGGTTGGATGCTCGCATACTACAAAATTACCGCGATACGATACCTCGACCGCCTTGGCGTGAAGAAAGATGTCCGGGGTATACTCGCCGTTCTTGCCGCGCGGCCTCCGAAAGACCCGCAGTTCAGACAAGCGGCTTTCCGGACGGTTGTTGATCTGGCAAGAGAAGGTACTTTAAGACCGTTTTATGCATTTATAAAACCTGAGAAATTCGAGGCACTCGCTCTCCTTGCCATAGAAGCTGTTGCAGAAGCCAGAGCCGGTACAAAAGAACTAAGTAAATTTCTCAATACGGCGAAGGCCCATCCATCGGAAAAAGTTCAAGCAGCCGTTAAAGAAGCAGAGTCTCAATTGTCTGTAGCCCCAGACCCGTCCCCAGGCTTATTCATTCTGCGCAATGAAGAAGCTGAGTGGATCGGAGGGCTATGCGGAAAACTTTACAAGGACAGCCAGTGTAATGAGGTCGCTACAGATAATATCGAAGGCAGGGAAGAGAACGGCCAGCTCAGGCTGTTCGACAGGATGACAGGTATGCCGCTATATTTTTCAAATGCCAATGAAGCGAAAATATCGATAAATGGTACGACCTCAGAGGGCATAAAAATTCTACGACCCAATAGATTTATGGCCGGTTTTGCTAACCGGCAGGCGGTATATATAGTCAAATCATTTATTAACGAAGAGATTATTCGTTATCACGAGGAGCGTGAAAGGTATTATGCCGAAGAAGGAATGCCTCCGCATACGGAAGGCATATCCGCACATACATTTATAAGAGGCTGCGGTAAGGATATCAGGGACGCTTTTGACAGTCTGGTGGAGCGGGATATGCTGCCATCCGATTGCACGGCGGAAGATCTTATACATTGTCTTAAAAGAGCCGGTCTTAGCGAAGAGAGGTTTAATGATTCTGAGTTTAATCTGATCAGATACAACGAAAACAGGTTGAAAGCCAAAGGTGTCGAGCTCTTATACGGGAAACAGGACCGGCATTTCAATCCTGTAGTTAACAGGTCTCTGAAAGAGACTATATTGTGTAAGAAGCTATTTGGAATTATTAATAGAAGGCCCCCGAAGGATTATGAAGAGCTCGCTTTGTGGATGGTAAGGAGAAAGAGGAGCGACGAAGAGAAAAGGGCTTTTCCGGAAAGATTAAAATACACAGAAGATTGGCCGGCAGGTTTTATAGGTGAGAGCCAGCTGTCAGAGATCGGTATTAAATTGGGGTTTCTTGCAAATGGCGCAATAGGCGATGACGATTCTTTCGAGTATATTCTGGAAGCTAATAAGGAAGCCACAGCTCATAGGCTTCTGGAACAGTACGGCATATCGGAAGAATTATCGAAAAAGCTTCCGCCTAATCCTACCGAATCCGATATTGGCCGGTGGCTGGAAGACACCTATCTTTCCGGAGAAAGTAGCGTAGAGAATATTGTCGGACTTATGCGGCAGGTAGGTATGGAGGAGGGGAAGAAGAACACGGGTAGAGATATTACGGGAGAGATCAATTATGATATCGCCATTCAAAGATTGCGCGCGATCGATCCCGCTAAGCTGAAGCCTGTGCTTGAAAAGATAAATGAAAACTATGCTTACTGGGATATTGTAGCATATTTTTACGATGATCGCGGAGGCAGGGAGATATTCGAAGAGCTTGATATAAAGCCTCAGGCGTCGGTTAAGATGGGATATCCGCGCAAGAAGAAAAAGTCAGCTTCTTCTGTCAAAACTGTTTCCGATTCAACCGGGAAGGCGGGCCAGGAATCTGGCGCGCCCGCCTCGATGTCCGGTACGAAAGTCAAAGATGAGAAGCCTGTTGAGAGCAGAGGCAATGGAATGGGCGGTATAGGTTTCATGCCGGTTGCGCGGCGCGAGTTTGGTATAGTGGGAATACTACAGACTATTTTGCGCGTCTTCCTAGGCCCGCTCTCGATGTATGCTGTTGAACCGAATGGTAGAAAGCCGGACGAGTCGCCGCAAGAACCTATGTTGAATCCGACCACACTGGGTAACAGCCGTCTCGTTAGAGCTGTAAGGTCGTGGTCGGCCGAAGAGATAGCTTATTATCTAAAAGAAAGAGATGAGTATATACTAGCTAGCGCCGATCATGTGAATGGAGATAATAGTGTAAAGTTGCTAACACCTGCTGAAGCTGCCACAGTTTTAATAAAATTATCTATCGATGAGCCGGAATATGCCGGCAAATGCCGCGCGATCACTGAAGAGGTGGGCGGTGAACTGTTGGATGAGTTCAACTGGTTGCGCGCTCCCAAAATTAATGTCATCACGCCTGATGCTGCTGGGGTGGCCTCGAAAGAGTCGCCATCAACAACTCAACAAAAGCGGC
The DNA here is from genome assembly GCA_028748925.1 of Candidatus Omnitrophota bacterium. Taxonomy (GTDB): domain Bacteria; phylum Omnitrophota; class Gorgyraeia; order 2-01-FULL-45-10; family 2-01-FULL-45-10; genus 2-01-FULL-45-10. The sequence continues at coordinate 2,015 of JAQTPE010000023.1, read as the reverse complement.
AGACGCTGTGGGGCGGATTAGGCATAGATAATATTCTTGGATATTTACGCGGGGGGTGGAGCCTTAATCATGTAGCGGATCTTGCTATGAAGGACATAGAAGAAGGGCTGATGACAGCCGATGAATTTATGTCGGCTTTACGCTCTTTGGCCGACAGAGAAGAGTCTTATAGGAAGAGATGCGATGAACTGGCATCTATCATATCAAACAGGACATCTTCCGCTGGCAGCGCACAGCCTCCAATCTTTAAATTTTCAATAATGGAGTATGAAGACTTCCATAGCATCTTAAAGATGGATGGCAGTGTGGACATGTATGTTTGTCCGGACTATATGTGCAGAAAAGAGGCTATAGAAGAATTTTATGATACTAATAAAGATAATCATCTTGCGGATGCGTGTGTAGCTAAAATGGATGGGGAAGTGGTAGGGTTTCTTATGGTTGATATCGATGATAGCGGCTATCATCCCGGCGATGAGGAGATTGTCATAGGCGCTTACGGACTCGACTCTCAATTAAGCGAAGAGCAGAAGAAAGCGGTTATAGAAGGATTATTTACTGACGGAATCGGTAGTATTTGTAAGGACTTGAAAAAACAACATAGGTTAAGATCTGTGCCGGCAAGAGCTGTTGTGTACGTTGCCGAACACGACATAGAGACTTTCGAAGTCTTCACGAAAAATTCTCCGCTGAGGCTAAAAAGCTCGAAATCTTATAATAACTACTATGGGACGGGGGATGGCGCGATAGAGCTGGTACTTGAATACTCCGGTATTTCTGATTCAGCGATATCGTCATTAGGGAAGACGAAGAGCGCCAATGGATCCGGCGAAAGCAGCTCTCTCACAGCCACTGCTATAGAAGAGAAGAGCCATCCGGTGATGCCTGTAGTTTCACAAGGCGCGGAGTTTACTGTTTTAAATCCGCCGCTTGATCCGCGAGAAGATGGTAAATGGGATCAGGCCTTGCCTGAAGATGGTAGGGTTATGGTGAAAGTGAATTTTGGAAGTGCGACAAAGGCAGAAGATGTACGGTTGATAGCGCATTATGGGATGTCCGGAAAAGCCTGGAATGATATGGAGGGTAGATGTGTAGAGTCTGATGGCATATCATGCTGTTTTGAAGTATTTATTCCGACGGGTGCCGAAATGTATACATTGCGCGCATCGCGTGATTATGGAAAGACCTGGTCATGGTTTACCGATTATGGTTCCTATATAAATGTGCTGACGCCTTCGATGTTGGCTGAAAAAGAAGCGCGTTTAAAAGAAGAGGCGAAGAAAGAAGTAAGAGTCCATGTCAGATGGATGATACGCAGGGATATGCCGGAAGTCTTAGCGATCGAACCCGAAGCTTTTGAATTTCCATGGAGTGAAGAAGACTTTATTCGTTGTTTGAGACAAAGAAATAACGTAGGAATGGTTGCCGAACATGACGATAAGGTAGCTGGGTTTATGATTTATGGCCTGCAAAAAAAACGCATACATGTTTTAAATTTTGCTGTAGCCGGGGACTATCGGCGTCAGGGAGTGGGAAGCCAGATGGTGGCCAAGCTCATTGCCAAATTGTCCAATCAGGAATTCTCAAACATAACTCTTGAGGTGCGTGAAACCAACATATCCGCGCAGTTATTTTTCCGTGAAAACGGATTTAGGGCAGTAGCAACATTGCACGGGTATTATGCGGATACGTCGGAAGATGCTTATATGATGCAGCTAAAATATGATCCGAATAGAAAGAGTGGCGGATATCGACATCGTGCCGGTTCGCCCGCATCCTGTCTCGAGTCCATAGTAAAATATTGTGGTAAAGATATGGGGAGGGATTTTAGCGCCGAAGACCTGCTAGAGGCTGGGTTGAGGAAGCGAAAAGACGGTAAAGACCTTGATATCGATATGGTAAAGTGGGAACTTCGCAGATTGCATCACGCAGATGTATTGGATCTGGTGGAAGGGTCGAGGCCTTACAGATATGTTCTAAAATCCGATATACGCAACCTGTCTCCGCCACAGAGA
>JAQTPE010000022.1 GCA_028748925.1 Candidatus Omnitrophota bacterium | reverse complement strand
CAGATCGTCTCATTTTAACCTCCCGCCTTTATAAGAAAAGGGTCGTCTTTTTACCTCTATATTCCAGCGCAACTCTGTCTTCACTTATATCCTCTACCGTGATTCCGTTAATCGATTGGCCTTTAACAAGATAATATGTCTTCTGGCTCTTCTTATTCTCTACTATCGCTTGCGGATTATTTCCCGGAACTATCCCGACTAAGCCAAGATCGCCGCCGGACAATTCCGCCGACTGTTCCATATCGGACGATTGAGATTCCGCGCGAATACCCGAAGTCCCGCTGAAAATGTTTCTGCCGGACATCCTGTTCGAGTAATAAGAATAGCTCTTCGTCTCTACAGGCATCGTCTTTTCCGCGGAAACGACAACCGGAGTTCCCGAACCGGAGACCTTCGCAAAAAGCGCCGCCGCTTTGCGGGACGGGCTGACAAAAATAATATCCAAAACGAGATATCCGGCTATAAGAGCGGCGGCAATAACCGCGTACTTATTAAAAATCTTAAGTATACGCGCATCCAATATGCTGTTTTTAAAAAAATCGTTCTTCAATACCGCCGATATATAGCCGTCTATCTTATCCCATACGGCATGCGGGAAAGATTCTATGCTTTTAACCTTATCTTTAGGCGCGTCGATTTCGGGAGCGTTCCGCCTCCCTTTTATTATGGATAATAACTTTTCTTCCGGAGATATATTCTTATGCATCTATATCGTTATCCTATTAGCTACTTCCCTGATGATCGATTCATCCACAACCGTTTTGCCGCTCATCACAAGAAATTCCATCGCGTCATGACACAGCATCGATGTCTTTCTCGGATAGCCTTCGCTGTATCCGAATATCAGTTTGATAGCTCCGTCCGTAAATAATTTATTCGGGTACGCGGCGCCGGCGGCTTTCAGCCTGAACAGTATCATCTCTTTGGTCTCTTTTTCATCCAGAGGATTTATAATATATTTTAATCCTATCCTGTCATAAAAGTTCTTTATCTTTTTTATCTTGGGCAGGAGTTCCATCTGCGACACTATCACCAGCTGTAATAACTTATATTCGTTCGTTTCATAATTCAAAAATATCCTCAATATTTCCAGAAAAGATGCTGACAATTTCTGCCCCTCATCTATAAGCAACACTACGGTCTTATTCTCATCTACGCCTTTTTTAAAAAGGTATCTCTCTATCTCCTCCCTGTAATCCAGCGTGGAACGCGAATTGGGCTTTATCCCGAACATCCTTGCGAGGCTCGATAGAAATTGGAACTCCGATTTATAGGACGGATCGAGTATTATATGAAATATATAATCATGGTCGCTCTCGAATGTCTGCATCAGCGCTCTCGACATCGTCGTCTTCCCTATCCCGACATCCCCCAGTATAAGCCCTAAACCCCTCTTGAGACGGATCATTATCTCCAGTCTCTGCAGGGCGGCGTTATGCGATGATGAACGATAAAAAAAGGCGGGATCCGGACCGGTGGCAAACGGCTCTTTTTTCAATCCCAACACTTCGTAATAACTCATAAGTTGTCATTGCGAGGCGCCGAAGGCGCCGAAGCAATCTCTGTTTTATCTATAATTTCTTTTATCCTCGCCAAAGATAGGCCTTCTCTTTTGTATGCTATTATCTTCTTCAGATCATTTGCGGTCTGGCTGTCAAAATATCTGAAATTAGTCTCCATGCTCCTGCCGGACTCTCTTATAAGTCCCATCTTAAGATAATATTTTATAGTATAAATAGATACACCTGTCATGCGCGACAGGTCTTTTATCAGATATATATCTTTATATCCCATATCAACTCTCCAATTAGAGAGTAAACACTAACTCTCTAATTGGAGAGTATACCATAACCTTCTTATTTGTCAATACTTGTAAAAAATAGGGACTGTCCCCAGCACATATATTACATGTGGATGGGGGCTGTCCCTATTTTTTAAACATCGCTTCTGTCGGGTAAACTATTACCTCTACTTAAACTTCATCGATTTTATTATATGGGTAAAGGCTTTGGAGTATTTATCAAAGCTATCTGCCAGATCGGCATATCTTAAGGTATAAAACTTTTCGCCTCTTTTGAATATCACAACACGCTCCGTCATCGGAACTAGTTTGGCCTTAATGCTTTCGAAATCGGCCAACGCCCTATAGGAGAATTCGATATCTATGGCCTTTTCGCCGCATATATTCTTCCTGGTTTTTGATAATATCCTGGTGGAATTAAACAACATACGCCTTCTAACCAGGTCGTTCAACATACCGTCGATAGTCTTCGGCAAAAAATTGACCTTGGAGCTATCTTCAACGGTCAGGACGATCATAGCCCTAAGGCTCTTATCTTTAACGACCGGCTCATAAAATCCAACCTGGACAAAACTGTTAAAAGAACCTATCTGCTCATAGTGCTCCCATCCGGATATGTAATCTATGGTGAAATCCAATCCAGGGCTCTTGCCGGAATACTTTTCATATTTAAAACCGCCCGCGCATCCCAAGAAATTAAGCATATAGACCGCCCCCGCTATTAAACAAAATATTTTAAATATTCTATTCATCTATGATCTCCTATGGGTTCTGGGGATAAAATTCCGGCAATGCGGCATAGGCCGGTATAGCGCGCAAATATGCCCGCACAACCGCTTCGCCCTGATCATATCTGGCTACCTTGCCATTTTCGAAATCGATACCATCTCCGGGCACTCCGGCGCAGTCGGCCTGATACTCTTTCCATAGCTGTGCCTCGTTTGCATTCGTAAAGTACTCCTCGGTTATGCTGTAGTACAGTTTACCGGTATCCGGATCGATCAGTTTTGTTGGGTCCACAAAGAACGGCCCCGAGCCCTGCGGCCATAATGTCGTTATACGATTATACCATGTTAGGGTATTATAGAAGTAATCCGCGTGGGTGGCCTCATGCACTATTATTGCAGCTATGCTCTCCGTGGGCCAGCCAGGATCATCCTTAAGGCTCTGGTTTATCGTTATTGAATTAGTACCGGAAGACCATTCTCCCAGCGTATCCGATGCCATCTCCGCATAAGCGACGCTTATATTTTTATCTTTTATAAGATCGAAATAGTAATTCCCCGAGTCGCCTTCCAGCGTCACGCCGCTTTGAGAATAATAATAAAAGGCCGTTCCTACGTTCGCGATCTTATTTAATGCATCCTGTATCTCAGCGCTGTATACTACGGGCGTTGATGACCAGCTATCGGTAACGCCTCCCCCGCCCGTTGATGGCGGGATATCTAGGCCTCCCCCTCCGCTTGTGCCGCCCGAGCCGCCGCCCGAGCCGCCGCCCATCCAGTACGTGGTCCCGCCAACGCCTCCCCAACTGCCGGCCCCTCCCGTACTGCCGCCACTGCCAATTTGTCCGCCCGTAGTAGCAAATAATTGCGCATTACTGACCGCCCCCGACTTATCCATAGCCACAAGCATAAAGTCGGCCGGTATGGCGCCGGAATAGAGATAACTGCTAAGATCCTCCCCTATCCTCTTTGCCAGGATTAGAAAATTATCCGCCGATGCCCCGACAACCTGGTACTCATAATATCTCGGCTTTATCCCTATAAATAGTTTAGCATTGATATCGTCGGCATCGCCGGCATTTGTATAATTTCCTGTCCGTAACTTATATAACTCCTCCCCCTTTTTTATCATATCTATATTAACGTACGCTTCGGCCGACCTGGATCTTTCTATATAACTCTGATAAGAGATGAGCGCTATACCGGCCAGTACGCACAGAACCACCATCGTTACCACCAGTTCTAATATTGTAAATCCTCTTCGCCTCATACAGGTCTCCGTCTCATTTGCTTCCGGCCTTTATAGCCTCCAGCGCCTTCTTCGCATCGGCATCTTCCGGATTCAGGGCCAGCGCCCTCTCCCATAGCTTATTAGCTTTCCGGTATTCCCCCTTGCTCATATATATAACACCCAAATTATAGAGCGCATTAACATTATCCGGATTCCGCTCAATGATCTTTTCATATTCGCTCATGGCGCGGTTGTAATCATTCGCTTTAAGCGACGTAACGGCAAGATTATCGCGCATCTCTATCATCTCCGGGTTAGCGGCTACGGCCTTGATAAAGAGTTCTACCGCTTCGCTGTATTTTTTATCATCACCGTAAATGGCGCCGAGATTGTTCAGGATAGCCGCATCGGCTCTCTTATTCTCAACAAGAAAATCATAGTCCCGTCTTGCATTTTCAACATTACCTATTTTCTGGCTTAAGATACCGCGCAGATAGCGTATCTGAATATCGTCGGGAATGGTCTCCAACAGCATAGTACATAACATAATAGCGTCGGCGTATTTGCCGTCCCTGACGCTGTCCCGGATTCTCTGCCCTATTACGTTATAGTCATATTTTGAAACAGAGCCGTCGTCGTTCTCTATCTTCTCTATATTTTTTATGTCGACACCGACCCGGCCGGACGACTGTTCATACCAGACCACGCCTCTGTTCCTATATACTATTTTCTTATTTAAGATTTTGCCGTTTTTGCAATATATCACCTCGGCATTCGATTGGCGGATAAATATGGCGGATAAGATCAGCACCGTCGGTAAAATAAGATATTTGTATGGATTGGCCTTCTTCATTATGATCATATAGAGTGTACCATAACCCGCCGGTTTGTCAAACCTTCCGCTCCACCGCGGCGGTGGGATGTATGAAAATGATTACCCCTGTTACGTCAGGGTCAATCCAGAAATGCTTTGCTTATGAGGAGCGTGCTCTTGAGGATGCCTGTCTGGCCATATTTTGAACTTACGTTAAAACGTTTTATATCTATTAAGTTTTCTCTGGGATTCTCTATATCATATAAAAATTTGGATAGCTGAGCCATTGAAGCCTCCACTGTGACATCTATCAATATCTCCTTATGCGAGGCCGCGTCTCTTATATCTATGGGCTTTATATTTACTATAAAACACGCGTCATTCTTCGATACGCCTTCTATAAAGTTTAATGTCTCCGCAACATCCTGGTCCTTGTTCTTCGCGGGCTTACCCCGTTTCGACAGTTTAGCGTATTCAGACTCTACCGTCTTTTGATTTGCCGCTAACCTTGAATCTTTTTCCAGCATATTGACCTTCAGCCGGATCTGTCCGTTCAGATTTTTCCATTTCGCCGATATGGGTTCTATTATAAAGAGATAGATGAGCGTTATCGACACTATCGATAACGTTGCGAGCGCCAGGGTCTTCTCCCTCTTGTTAAAATTATTAATAAACATCTTTAAGGCTCCTCATCACTTCAATGCCGTCAGAACGATATTGATCTCGAAATCGGTGGTCTCCTTATTTTCCGACACCCTTTTATTCGCGTATTTTACCTTTACGCCTTCGAAATAAGGCGAATTCTCCAATATGGTAACATATCTCAGGACATCGCCCAGCGCGGGCGCAGTCCCTCTGATGATAAGCGATTTCCCGCTTTCAAAATCGAGCGTATTTAAAGACATGCCTGCGGGAGTTATACCACACGCTTCCGCGAAGACGTCTACGGCCAGAGGCTTCCGGGCCATAATCTGTCTCGTCACGCTCACATCCTTTATCATCTTCTTCGCTACGGCAACTTTGGGTTCCATCTTTTTCAGTTCGGAGCTTATTGAGGCCAGGTATACGTATTTATCGTGTATCTTCTTTATCAATATTCCGAATGCCAGCGCTACCAAAATAGATATCAGCAGGATAGCCGCGATAAGAGTATTTTTCGTATTCGTTATTCGCGCGTCTTCCATAGCGGATTCCGGCAGAAGATTTATTTTTATATCATCGGACTTCAGAGAGAGCCCCATAAGCCCGGTAAAAGAGACGTCCCCTTCAGGCGCATTGACATTCTCATTTATCGGAATATTCTTCGTTTGGTCGATAATAATTACGGGAAGTTTCAGGCTTTTGGACAGAGCCTGATAGCATCCGGCGACATCTTCTTTTGAGCCTGTCAGTTCGATGCGGCTCACGGAGTTTGCCGACTCTTTTTGATAAGTGCTTATAGATATCTTTATCTGCCGGATTATATTTTCTATCTTTTCGGGGTCATTGGCGCTATATGCCGCGCCTCTGGTAAATACTAATTTGCCGTCTTCCACAACATCTATATCCACACAGCTCCGGCCCAGGTTGGCCAGCATAACATTACCCTTTTCTTCCGGTTCTCCCGCCAGAACATGCCAGAGATACAATGACTCGGAACTTAAAGAGAATGATTTGACTCCGCTCACCGAGGCTCTCTTCAAAATATCCATAAAATCATTTATTATGGACGCCTGCGCTATGACGAGTAATATTCTCGAATACCCGTCTTCTGTCTTCTCTATAATCCTGTACCCGTATATAACTTTTTCATCGGTATAAGGGAGATGTTTGACCGACTCTATCTTGATTATCTTATCTATCTCAGGGGCATCAATGGAAGGTATCTTCAGAAACCTCGCGGTAACAAGATGTCTTGGAATGTTCAGCAGGACTCTTTCCGGAACAAAGCCCAAAGATAGGAGCGCCTTTTTTACTCCTTCAGCGGCAGCTTCCGGACTCTTACCGGATACGTCCTCGCTTATCAACCCGGTTATACACCTCTTGCCTTTTATGGTCTCCGCTACGACAGCCTTGATAATGCCGTCATCTATCTCTAAAGAGACCGACCGGTTATCGAGCTCAAAGATATTCTTTAAATTCTCTAATATTCCCGGTAATATATTAATTTTTTTGCCTTTCTATCAACGACACAGGCTATCTTTACACCGATCTTCGATCCCTCTACGGCGCCTCTTGACTCAATTCTAAAGTAATTTGACTTTGTTGTAAAGTAATTTAACGCGTTTTTTTCATTTTCATCAAACGCGATATTCCACTTTGCGACCGCTTCCGGCGTTATATCATTGACCAGCCCGTCGTCCTTCGTTCCGGCTATTCCGTCCTGGCCGTTCCTTACATTCATTATACCGTTAACCATATTTACACCTAATCCGCATGCAAGCATAACCTTTCTCGTAGCCGTGTTGATATTGATCTTGCCGTCCTGGCCATACACAGTTAGATAATCTTTAACGGATTCGAACAGCTCCGGCGTCATGCCCTTGACGAGCATGAGCTCCTCTATAACGCTGAAATCCGCGTGTTTGCATTTGTATGGATGAGTGAGCGATTCATAATCATCGTCCCATGCACCGTTAGGGATCCGCGCTTTACTGCGCCAGTTTATTATCGACGCCGCAACATCCTCGTTGCCCGTCCCTAAAATGGTCTCCAAAACTATTCGCGGTATCTTTTCCGGTATCTTATTTATGTCTATCTTCCTCTCTTCGTCCATCATGCCGTAATAGACCGAACCCTCTTCGGTATAATTCACCTCAAACGCTCCGTCCGCCAGCTTTCCGGTAAATATATCCGCGAGTTCTTTATCGACGGGTATGGTTATTCCGCATTCCCGGATAGTGTCATATTCCGTGACGGCATCTTTAGACAGGATCGCCTGCGCCTTTACAATACCTGCTTTCGCGAAATATTCTGCCTTCAGCCTGTCCATATTATATTTACTTAAGCGCGCCTCTATGGAAGAGCGGAATCCTATACCTATGGCTAAAACGGAAAGGATCGCGAGGATCCATAAAGTCGTTATCAATATCGTGCCGCTCTTCTTAGTCGTCATCTTTGCCGCCCAATTTGCCTGTAGGTACGAATATAGTTTTACTATAAGCGCCTGCCCTGACTTTAACGCCGCGCGGGATCTTGCCTTTATCCCTATCCTCATCGCTCCATCTCTCTTTCCACTCATAAGTGTACTCCGTAGGCGAAGAAGCCACTTTATAACAATATTCAAAACCGAAATCTTCACTATCGATGTCGTTTAAGATCTCCGTGACTTTAGCGAAGGATTCGTTAAGGCCTTCTGCTTTAGTCGCGACGGCTCTCTTCACGGCCTTCTTCGGCTTATCGAAAGAATATATCACTCTTGCCAATTCAGCGTGGGGCGATACTCCGGATCCCGATACATTGATTAACGTCATGAAAGAGATCTTTTGCTCATCACCCTCAAAATTTACGTTCTCTTCCTCCGATGAGCCAAAAGTCTTAATGACCGGCAAGGCGGCATTATATGAAACGGAATTCTTCAAGTCCATGGATATGGTATTGAAAAAATATCTCGTTGACTGGTTTGCCTGTATAACAGGGTTGGTTCCGGACCATAATCTTACGCCTGCCCTGAATACGGAATATACGCTCACAGCTATTATCGAGAATATCGTTACGGCTATTATGAGCTCTATAAAGGTGAAACCATCTTTTTTATTTATTTTTTTTGTCATCAAGGTACGTGGTTAAGAAATATTTACTTATATACGATTTCCTCTCCTGCCTATCCTTATGCCTGGAAACCTCAAAAGTCATTATGTCAAGATCGAGCTTCTGTCCAAGCACCGGATCCCCCGGCGCCTCTTCGGTCTTAATGGACCATGAGTACGAGCTATCTTCTGGAAATTGCTTCCCCGATTTAATACCGCTCTCGATACTACCTTTCTCCTCAAATTCGAAGATCCCGCTCTCCAACAACAGGCTGGACTCAAAAAGGACCGATGATCTTTGAATGGCATACCGCGCCGCCGAGTACGCGCGCATCACAAATAAGAGGCCGCTCGTAATTATAACTATACTCACTATAACTTCCAGCAACAGGAAGCCTCTCTTATTATTCAACCTTAACCTCTTTTATCTCAACCATATTGCCGAACCCCTTGACAATAATCGAATAACCGCCGGCGCCTGCCAGTATGTTAATCCTGATCTCATCGCAATGGCCATCGGGATAAAATACAATGCCGTCTCTGACTCCGCTGAACTTCATGCCCCGCGGCAGGCTAAAGAGTTTGCCGAATCTGCCCGCGGCTTTTACATATGCCGGTATCTTTGCCGAGGGGGGAAGATTAAAAAGCTGATATCTGCCGTTTTTGAGATCGAAAGAGATCTTATAATTCTTCCTTTCGAGCACGGCCATCTCCTGTGCGTAATTTATCAATTTACATATACTGAAGGACGCGTTTTTGGCGGAAAGATCCGATAAGGTTTTTTTGAATAGCGGCGCAGATAGCCCCGCAAGCATCAATATAAGGAGCGTTACTAATGTTAATTCTATTAATGTAAAACCCTGAGCCTGCCGAGGGGTAAAACCCGCGCGTCGTCGGCTGGAAGCCGTCATTTCGTATTCTCTTCATCCCAATTATTGACACCGTCTCCCTGGCCTTCCGTGCCGGATCTCCCATAGGACATAAGATCATAATCGCCATGCGTGCCCGGATACTTATAGACATACGGATTGCCCCATGGATCTACAGGCTTTCTTTTTAGATAAGGCCCCTTCCAATTTGCCGCGTTAGAAGGCTTTACCATAAGGTCTTCCAGTTTATCAGGATAGGCGCCGTTATCGATTTCATAGAGATCGAGCGCCGATGAAAGATTCGCCTCTATGTCGGCGCGTGCCGCGGCTATCTTCGCCTGCTCGGACCTGCCGGCAAGCCTGGGCGCTACCATGGCGACCAAAACACCTATAATGATAACGACCAGCATAAGCTCTACCAGCGTGAAACCTTTTTTGTCTCTCTTCATCTTTATCCTCTCCTTTACATACAAATCATTTTACCAGAAAGTTCATCTCAAATATAGGCAGAAGCATCGATATGACTATAAATCCGACCACGACACCAAGCGTCAATATCAGTAACGGCTCGATCAGAGACATCATGATCTTGATGGCTTCATCTGATTCCCTTTCATAACCCAAAGCCACTTTCATAAGAGACTTTTCCACATGGCCGCCCTCTTCTCCTATAGCTATCATACTCATAACCGCGGGAGGTATCGATTTTGAACCGCTAAGGCCTTCGGCGAGACTGGAACCCTCCTTGACGGCAACGGCCGCTTTTTCGATCTCTTCTCTTATGACGGCGTTACCTACCGTCTCCAGGACTATCTGTAAAGCGCCGAGTATGGGAACACCGTTATCGAGAAGCGTGGAAAGCGTCCTGGTAAATCTGGCTATCTCCACTTTTTTTACTAATGGCCCCAATACAGGAGAGTTCAATTTGAAATGGTCTATAGTAAGCCTGCCATGGGGAGTATTGTATATCTTTATGATGGTCATCACGATCCCGGCAATAAAGAGTATGAGGATAAACCAATATTTCTGTATGATACCGCTTATTCCCAGCAAAATCAGCGTCGGGAGAGGCAACGCCTGCCCAAAATCGGAGAACATGACCGTCATCTTCGGCATGACAAAAGTTATCAAAATCACTATGGTGGCAAATCCAACCACGGACATGAGCACAGGGTAAGCTAACGCGGTCCTTATCTTGGTCTGAATATCGAGCTGTTTTTCGTTAAAATCCGACAATCTCTTTAAGATGCTGTCGAGCATGCCCCCCGTCTCTCCGCTTCTCACCATGCTTATATATAGATTCGAGAATACCTTTGGATGTCTTGAGAGAGCATCGGATAAAGGATTGCCGCCGACACAGTGTTCTTTGATATCCAGGATGATCTTCTTAAGCCTCCTGTTCCCGGTTTGATTATGCAGTATATCGAGGGCTTTGGCTATTGTGATGCCGGCTTCCAGAAGGTCGGAAAGCTGCCTGGTAAAATCGGTGATGTCCTTAACGCTTATTTTTTCGGAGAAAAAGGATTTATGAGTCTGGGAAAGATTTAAAGCCTCGGCCTCCTCCTCAAGCGATAAGAGATAATATCCCATCCGGCTTATCTTTTGGATCGCCGCGTTTTTATTATCGGCAACGAGCGTACCCCTTACCACATCTTTGGGGCTCGTTTTGGCCTCATATACAAATCTCGCCATAAGCTATTCTTCCAGGCTCTCTTCCTGGGTCACCCTGATAACTTCGTCCGGGGTCGTTATGCCCATCTTTATCTTTTCCCAGCCGTCCTGACGTAACGTCCTCATGCCCAGACTCAAAGCCTTCTTCTTGATCTGGTCCGAAGAAGATCTCTTCAACACAAGTTCCCGTATCGGCTCGCTCATAACGAGCATTTCATAGATGGCGGTTCTGCCCTTGTATCCGGTGAACCTGCAGGATTCGCACCCCTTGCCCTTATATAATTTTATTTTGGATAGATTAAGACGCGACACTCCGAGCTCCCTCAATATCTCTTTATCCGGCTTGAATTCTTTCTTGCATTTATCGCATATAACTCTCACGAGGCGCTGCGCTATGAAACACTCCACCGCGGAAGCGACTAAAAACGGTTCGACTCCCATATCTATAAGTCTCGTCACACCGCCCGCCGCGTCGTTGGTGTGAATGGTGGAAAATACCAGATGGCCCGTCAACGCCACCCTTATGGTTATCTCCGCGGTCTCATAATCCCTGACTTCTCCGACCATCATGACATCAGGATCATGCCTGAGCATGGATCTAAGCGCATTGGCGAACGTAAAACCGATCTTTGGTTGGACCTGCATCTGCATAATACCTTTCAGCTGGTATTCTATCGGATCTTCTATCGTTATTATCTTTTTGTCCTTGTCGTTTATCTTATTTAAGGACGCGTAAAGGGTCGTCGTCTTGCCGCTTCCCGTAGGGCCGGTAACGAATATGATACCGTGGGGTTTCTTTATCATCTTCTCCAGTATCTCAAGGTCGGACTTAAGAAGCCCCAGCCCCTCCATGCCAAATAAGATATTTGAAGAGAGTATTCTTATCATAACGCTTTCGCCGAACGGCGTAGGCATGATCGATACTCTCAGGTCGACCTTTTCGTCGCCTATCTTTATCCTTATACGGCCATCCTGAGGCAAACGCCTTTCTGCTATATTGAGATTGGCCATTATTTTTATACGGGATATTATCGCGGATTGAAAATTTTTTATGGCCTGAGGCACTTTAGTCTCATGCAGAACTCCGTCTATCCTGTATCTGACCATAAGTTCGTCTTCAAAAGGCTCTATATGGACGTCCGTCGCTCTGTCCCTGTAGGCCTCCAGCAAAACCTGATTCACAAAATTTATTATGGAGGCGTCTTCCGCCGACTCCACCAGATCCTGCGTCTCCTGATGCTGGACGCTTACTATCCTTTCCTGCGACGCCTCCGGCGCTATCCTCTCTATGGTCTCGGCGCCCACTCCGTAATACTTCTTTATCGCCTCCAGGATATCATCCCGGCTGGCTAAGCAGGTCTTTATATCTTTCTTCAGTAAAAGTTTTATATCGTCTATGGTATGTATATCCATAGGATTGACCATGGCGACGGTTATCACACCATTCTCTACTTTGATCGGCATAAGTTCGTAATGGCAGGCAAACTTGGCTGGAATCTCTTCGATTATGGCGGTATCTATACGCATATCCTGCAACTTTACATATTCCACGCCCAATTGTTCGGCCAATGCGCTATAGAAATTATCGGTGGTAATTAGGCCCAATTTAATTAATGTTTCGCCAAGAAGGTTCTTATGCTGCTCCTGGTCCAGAAGCGCTCTCTCCAGCGACTCCATATTTATGAGTCCCTTGGAGATCAAAAGCTGCCCTATGAGTTCGGGTTGTAATGGCATAATGTCCTCTAATGGTTATGTTAACATAGATTATAACGCCATGGGCTTATAGTCAAGGGTCATGAATTTTATCCTTCCAGATGCGCATCGACATAAGAGGCCAGGATCTCCGCTACGGTTTCAGGAGGAATTACGGAGAAGTAATGATCTATGATCGCGTGAGCCATCTCATGTATGAGCACAGAGTCATCTATATCGCCTTCCGATGTATATATGGTGTTATACTTATATACGTAAAACGACCTGGAATCCTGCGCCTTGCCGAATATTTTAGAAGATTCATCATTCAGTTCGTCCCCGTCTTTAAAGATCTTTATATTTATCCTGGGTGTTTTTGGATACATGTCGAGCACGTCTTGCACGCGGTTATATAATCTGTCCAGCCTTTGGCATATCTCCTCTTTAACCGTAACTTCACCGTATTTTGCCGCCTGATCAAAATAGAGCTGCCTCTTTGTTATATCTCTATTCAGATCCTCAAGATTCGCCGAAGGACTATAATAAAGAACAAAAAAATTGCTCGTCATAGAACTCCAATCCTCATTATCGGCAAGCGGCCCATCATCCTGGGCAAAAAGAATTGAATAAGACAGGACAAAGCCGAACAGGAATGTTATGACTAACGCCGAAGTGATTTTTGAAAAGGCACGATCGTTAAACATTGAGCTTTGAAACAGCTTCTCTTATATCCTGAATCTTTTTTTCAATTTCCGGCGAAACGCCTTTTGAAGACGCCTCCAAAAGAACGAGAGCGGCATTGATGGCGGCAACCTTTAAGCTCAAAGATCGGGCCATATTATCGAGCTTATAAGCAAGCTCTTTGATCTCATCGCCTCCCCTTAGCTTAAACCTCACATTAAGATTCCCGGAAGCAAGCTCGTCTATATCCCTGCCGATGCTATATAGCGGACCTGCTATCTTGTGCGACGCAAAGAGCGTCATGATTATGGCCGCGAAACCTATTATGAGCAATACAACGGCGCTGCTCAACAATACGGAGGGAAGTATATAATCGGCGGTGTTCCTGATAGCAAGACGGGAATTATCAAATGTGGTCGTGAGGGTGCCCCGCGACATTAAATATATTATCGCCCCTGATATAAGGACTCCCGCGATCACCAGGATAAAAAATTTCAGTATAAAATTCCTCTGAAACCTCTTCTTTATATAATAGTTCTTCCTTCTATCCGGAATATTGTTTTCCATGGAATCTTCCTTTTTTTTAACGGTTGAACTATCTGACGGCTTTTAAATTCTCCTCGTATTTCTTTATATCGGCGTTCTTTTTCAGGCCTTCTATCCATGTATCCATGGCCTCCCGCACCAATCTGCCGCAAACCTGTGGGTCATTTTCATTTATATTTATTTCACGTAAAAGTTCCTGTGATTTTTTGTTATACAAAAGTTTCAAAAGCGCCTGCTCCCAATACCCCTCTATCTCTTTTATAAAGGCCCTGTCTTTGTCGAAGTTCTGTTTCTGCGCTTCCTGTATCAAGAGTTTTTTAGTTATAATATCGTCGAGAAGCCGGCTCTTCGCTTTTTCAAGCTCCACAGCCGAAAGACCTCCCGGCAGCTTGCCCTGTGTTTCGGACTTAAAATCGGCGGCGGTCAGCGTATAATTATTTATCCTGGCCAACACCTTATCGTCATCGCCTCCCGGCTCGCCCGCCATGATAAAAACAGGTGTAAATAAAATCGATAATACAAATATCACGATTGGGATCAATTTTAGAGTGGGCATATATATCTCCTTATATAGAGTTATTGTACCATTACATTCCGCTAAAAACAACAGTATGGGAGGTTTACCTGCCCGCCGAAGCCTTGGCGAGGGCGGAAAAAATAGAAAAAAATAGGGACAGGTAACTATTTTCCTTCGTAATTATAACAAGAAAATGGGTACCTATCCCTATTTTTACTATCTCTTATTTCTCAAACTGAATATCGTCTATAAAACAACCTCCGGGGCCGTAACTTCCCGACACCGCCGATATCCTCCATTTTTCATAAATCAAGTTCAGCTGTTTTATCGATGTTTTATCCAAATAAGTGTTATTAATATCCTTACTTGATAAATCGATGCGCGCATACGTCCAACCAGCTTCTGTAATTCCATTTATAATGAATTCCTTTTTTCCTGCATTATCCAACAGCTCCACTTTCATTACCTTGGGATTCCCTCCAGACATACCCCTGACATAGAAAGTAAGATAATTAAAACCGTTGAAATTATGCGGAATAGAGGTAGCTCCGTCATTGCCACCACCAAAAATTAGAAAATGGCCCGCCCATTGGTCGCCGGCAGAGACATCGAACTGCGACAAAACACTGGATGGACTGGACCTGTACATATCATTCCGGGATAGAAGACTCGCCCAAGAAACCGTTGGATAAGGATTCGGCATGCTACCCATATTACCGCCCAACGCACACCTCCCAAGCTTTGTGCTAAAACTGTTTACCCTAACAGTGTTAACGGTTGAATTGCCAAAAATTATATTATCAATATAGATCGTGCCCTGTTTTGAGCTGCCGACCTGGCCACTCTGATCACCCTCAAATGTTATCACAAATTCTTTACAGGAAGACCAGTCGCTTATATTTGCGAAATTATGAAGAGGGATCGTTACCTGCTGCCAGGCAGTCGTGACTCCGCCGTCTAAGTAATCCGTTACATATACCGCGGCATGATTTGTATTCGCGTCGCTTCCCGTATTTTTCAATTCCACCTTAAAAAATTCCCCGCCTACAGCGCCTTTGACCGAAAATGAGACAGTAGTATATGCGGTAGGACTCGTGAGACTGCCGCCGCCCATCTTACTGTAATACCCGGAAAAACTGGCAGGGTTCCTGACATCATAATCGAGTTTAAGCGTCCCGGGAGAACTCCATGATGTGGTACAATATCCGGGATTGGTAGTTCCGGTCAGAATGGAGCCGAATACACCCGTAGTACAACTCCATTTATTTATAACCAAATCGGCGCTGAAATCATCGAGCACCGGACCGGGTGTCACAGGTTTAATGGCAGTGCCTGTCACATGAACCGTCTTGTCCGTTGTTGCGGCGATCACAATATTCTGCTGTAATATTATGGCAGCCGCCGCTAAAATGAATCCGGCAATGTAGATTTTGCTATGGTATATCTTCATACCTTCCAAATCCTCGTCTTAAGGAACGCTCGTTGAAATACCGATATTACTCATGCGTAATATCAAAATATATCCTCGCGGAATAATCGCCCGGGCCCGCCGAACCGAATTCCCCGCCCAGATAGACATAAAAAGTGTTACTGGACGGACTCCTGTTGCCCAACCCCGGAGGAACGGGCGCGATCCACGCCCAATCATTCTTCTTCCCAAAAGCCACTACCGAATACTCAGCGCCGACAGGATTCGAAGTCGACCAGTCCGAATCGTTGCGATCTTTAACATAATTCCACGTCATATTGGCTCCGTTGTATACATCGGGAGTCGTCCTGCACGCGACGCCTCCGGTCTGAACCGCATTGTATACACGCCAAATGAGCGCCACCCTGGAACGGCCATCGGAGCTCATAAGGCCGTTATACTGCCCGCCCATATATTCCGGGTCGCCGTTATCATTCTTGGTATATATCCATATCTTCCAGTTTATTTCATTGGGCGAATTATACTTCACCGTCAAGTATTGGTTAGCCGGGGCATACGAATTTACATTATCATTATCAAAGCTCATTCCTGTGGATAGTGAATTATCGCCGACATTCTTCGCTGTAACATCGAGCGTGACTGTCCCGGCTGCTTCGTTCACGAAGGATATGTCATCCAGATATACAGTGATCGCCCCGGATGACGTATTCTTGACGGATAATTTGTCCAGATTTGCCGGAGATACACCGACAAAGTCGGATAATTTGATCCGCAGGTTCTGCCATCCGGAACTTACCGTCACCGCAAAAGTCGACGGATCGGAGCCTGCGTTCTGCAAGCCTATTTCTATCTTCTCTGTGCCGGTCCCATATATCCACATCGATAGCGTATTTGTCTGGCTCACATCGATACCCGCAAGCCCTATCCATCCGGACTCCTGGGA
>JAQTPE010000021.1 GCA_028748925.1 Candidatus Omnitrophota bacterium | reverse complement strand
TATTGAGAATAACGAGCTTGTTAAAAAAGAAAGCGTACAAAACCCAGGTCATGAACCCGGTTTCATTCCGCAATTCCTGCATAAACAAGGAGTGAAGTGTATAGTAGCTGGAGGCATGGGAATGCGGGCTACAGGTTTTTTTGAAGAACTCGGTATGCAGGCGATAGTAGGGGTGAGCGGTAAAGTAACCGAGGTTATCGATAAGCTTGTTAAGGGAAAGCTTGAAGGCGGAGAAAGCCTCTGCAAGCCCGGCGCGGGAAAAGGTTACGGCCTTGACAAGACAGAATGTGATAGTCCTCATGGCCACGAGCATAAAAATGGATGTGACCATTAGTATTGGAGAAAGAGGTATAGTATGAGATTAGGTATAACACTTAAAAACGGGGGTGGCCTTTACGGGG
This sequence comes from Candidatus Omnitrophota bacterium, assembly GCA_028748925.1. GTDB lineage: Bacteria > Omnitrophota > Gorgyraeia > 2-01-FULL-45-10 > 2-01-FULL-45-10 > 2-01-FULL-45-10. The sequence continues at coordinate 17,469 of JAQTPE010000021.1, read as the reverse complement.
ATATTGCCCGCCGCTTAAAGGAATGGAAGTACTTTTTCCTGTTGGATATTGAAGACAACAAGGTAAAAGGCAGCAGGATAGTTGAGAACATGGCGGCGCAGAATGGCAAAGAACGCTTCACGATAGATGAGCTTTTGAAATATAGGGTTACTCACGTAATTTCCGGAGATATAGGAAATGGCGTTAAACAGAAATTGGAGAATGCAGGAATAGAAGTGTTTGATTATTGCGGCAATGTAAAAGAAGCGCTTGAAGATTTTCTTGCAAATAGGACCACAAGCGCAAGATTGAATAAAGAAGATAGCATAACTTGTTCAAGGAGGTGATAATAATGAAAATCTGCGTTACGGCTCAAGGCAAGACTCTTGACGACCAGGTTGATCCGCGTTTCGGCAGGTGCCAGTTCTTTATAGTAGTCGATACGGATACGCTTGATTTCGAGGCTGTAGAGAATCAGAGCGCACAATTTTCCGGGGGAGCGGGTATACAGTCAGGTCAACTTATGGCATCCAAGGGCGTAAAGGCCGTTTTAACGGGGAATGTAGGCCCAAACGCTTTCCAGACTCTAACGGCTGGAGGAATAAAGATATACACAGGGCTTTCCGGAAAAGTCCGGGATGCGGTTGAAAAGTACAAAGGCGGTAATTTGAAGCCTATCGAAAATCCGAATGTCGGATCGAAATTCGGGATGCCGGGGAAAAATAACTAAAATAGGGGGCGATCTGTATGCCATTTGGAGATGGAACAGGCCCACAGGGGTTGGGACCTGGGACTGGAAAACGTAGAGGCAGGGGGATGGGACGCGGAAGGATTCCTGCCCGCCGAAGCTTTGGCGGAGGCGGGGGTGGCAATAGACCGGGTGCGGGCCCTGATGGTAATTGTGTATGTCCAAAATGCCGGACGACTATACCCCATCAAAGGGGGAAACCCTGTTATGAATACAGCTGCCCGAAATGCGGCGCACCAATGATGCGAGAATGATCAATTTTGGCCAACAATTTTTGATGGAGTATTTTTTTACACAATAAATATATGGAATACGTGAAAGAGAATCATAAAAAGTATTTAGATAGAATAAAGTTTTACCGGGGCTTTGGCTACGATCTTGAGAAGGAAAGGGAATTTATCCTCGACAGATCCATGCCTGTTTCAGGTGATATCCTGGAGATTGGAACGGGCAAGGGACATTTTGCCCTTGCCCTGGCAAGGCGGGGCTTTAAGTTTACGACTATAGACATATCCGAAGAGGAGCAGGGTATCGCTAAGTTAAATATACGATATTATAGGCTTGAAAATCAGGTTGATTTCAGGATAGAAAACGCCGAAGACTTGAGTTTTTCGGACCATAGTTTCGATGTAATTTTTTCTGTAAATGTGTTTCATCATCTTAAAAAGACGGATATAGTTTTAGATGAAATGGCGCGTTTATTAAGGTGCGGGGGCAAGATAGTGTTGGGAGATTTCAACGCGAAAGGCCTGGCCATTATAAACGAGTGCCATACACGCGAAGGAAGAACGCATGATTATTTTAAGCACGATCTAAACGAGGCGAAAGATTATTTTTCTAATAAAGGTTTTGAAGTTAGTGAATTCCAAAGCGAGGCTCAGCGAGTAATTATCGCTAAGGATAAAAAAATTATTTAGGCAGATGTATGATTATTTCAGTCGCAAGCGGCAAAGGCGGTACGGGTAAGACTACCATAGCGGTCAATTTAGCCCTATCTTTAAACAATGTTCAATTCCTTGATTGTGATGTCGAAGAGCCGAATGCCCACATCTTCCTGAAACCGGATATAAAAGAAAGAATATCGGCGTTTATTCCCATACCAGAAGTCGATGAGGCAAAATGCAATACATGCGGCAAATGCCGCGAGGTATGCGCTTATCATGCGGTAGCCGTTATTCCCCCGAGCGATTCCGGTAAAGGGAGTGTTCTTGTCTTTGGGCATCTTTGTCATGGGTGCGGCGCCTGCAGCCTGCTTTGTCCACAAAATGCGATAAAAGAATTAAATAAAGAGATAGGAGTTGTCGAAATAGGCACGTCTGGTGATATGCAATTTATCCATGGTAAACTTAATGTCGGCGAGATAATGTCCCCGCCATTGATCAGGCAGGTTGAAGATCACATAGATCCCTCTAAAACCGTTATCATTGACGCGCCGCCAGGCACTTCCTGTCCTGTTATAGCAGCAGTAAAAAAGAGCGATTATTGCATATTGGTAACCGAACCGACGCCATTCGGACTTAATGACCTGGTGTTGGCTGTAGAAGTCTTAAGGAAACTAAAGATCCCATTTGGTGTTGTCATTAATCGCTCTGATATAGGAGATGATAAAGTTGACAAATATTGTCAGGATAACAATATACCTATGCTACTTCGAATACCGTTTGATAGAGAGATAGCTCTTCTTTATTCACGCGGCATCCCGCTTGTTCAGGAGAAGGCGGGGTATAAAGAAAAATTCAGGATATTATTCGATACGATAAAAAAAGAGATATCATGAAACAGATCGTTGTGATAAGCGGAAAAGGCGGCACAGGTAAGACGATCCTTACGGCGTCATTTGCCGCCTTAGCCAAAAATAAGGCTATGGTAGACTGCGATGTGGACGCCGCGGATCTGCATCTCTTGCTGCAGCCAGACGTAAAAGAGACCCATGAGTTCAGGAGCGGCAAGACCGCGAAGCTTGATAAGAAGATATGCAATCAGTGCGGTAAATGTATCACTCTATGCAGATTTGACGCAATAAGCGATGATTTTGTTATAGACCCTGTATCATGCGAGGGATGCGGGTTATGCAGCCTTGTATGTCCCGTTGGTGCCATAACTATGGAAGAGAACGTGGCGGGTGAGTGGTTTATATCGGATACGAAGTACGGCCCTTTTGTCCATGCTAAATTAGGAATTGCCGAAGAGAATTCCGGCAAACTTGTAGCTAAAATACGGCAAGTATCCAAGGAGATTGCCGAAAGAGATAAGCTTGACTATGTTATTGTTGACGGGCCTCCGGGGATAGGATGCCCCGTTATTGCCTCTCTTTCGGGCGCAGATTGCGCGGTGGTAGTTACCGAGCCGACCCTTTCAGGGCTCCACGACGCGAAGAGAGTCATTGAAGTATGCGCCCATTTTAAGGTGCCGGTTAAGATGGTTATTAATAAATACGACCTTAATATCGATATGACCAGAGAGATGGAATCATATTGCCGATCCGGTAATATAGAGATCGCCGGTAAGATATTATTTGACAGCTCTATCCCTAAAACATTGGTCAAAGGAATAACGGCAGTCGAAGGCGCAAGTGAAGAAGTAGCAAAAGAGATAATAAATATATGGGAAAGGCTATAAATGGAGAATGCTAAAATAGATCAAAAAGAGCGGGAAGATCGGCTCAAGACGAATATGTCGCGTATAAAAAACAAGATCATTGTTATGAGTGGAAAAGGCGGCGTAGGAAAGACAACCGTCGCTGTCAATATCGCGTATGCTCTGGCGGGATCAGGATTAAAAGTCGGTATTTTGGATACCGATCTTCATGGGCCTAACATAGCCAAAATGCTGGGGATAGAGAAAAAAGTCTTATTTGGGATCGATGCCGGTATAGCCCCTGTCGAAGTCACGCCGAATTTATGCGCCGTTAGCCTTGCTTTGACCGGCTACGATCCGGATCAACCTGTTATTTGGCGCGGTCCTTTGAAGATGGGTGTTATTAAGCAATTCCTAAGCGACGTGATATGGGGAGATCTCGATTATCTTATAATTGATTCGCCCCCAGGGACAGGAGATGAGCCTTTAAGCGTATGTCAGCTTATAAAAGATGTAACAGGCGCTATTATTGTTACAACACCACAGGATGTAGCCGTCCTGGACGCACGAAAAACGATACTGTTTGCCCATCAGTTAAATATCCCGGTAATGGGTGTAATTGAAAATATGAGTGGCCTTACATGTCCCCATTGCAAAAAAGAGATAGATCTTTTTAAGGCGGGAGGTGGAGAAAAGGCGGCCCGTGAACTTAAAGTCCCGTTTTTAGGGAGAATACCCCTGGAGCCGGAAATGGTGACTTCCGGAGATGAAGGTAGGCCGTATATATCATGTGAGAAAGAAACCAATGCAACCTCAGCTATAAACACTATCATAAAGAAAATAATAAAGAAGGCCGTATGAAAGATATTCACATAGTTAGATATTTCTCGTCATTGATTACGATATCTAACGGTAAGGTAGCAAAGGTAACGAAGCCGACCATTTCGTATTGTCCGCTTGCGCGCTTTCTTTATGGAGGAATCAAGGAATCCGCCGGTCTTTCTACAGCACAGTTAAAAGCCAAAATAAGAAAAGCTATAGAAGAAAAAATAACCAGATATGGTTTCTGTACTAAAGACAGGATACTTTGGAAAGACGAAGCGGTTATACCTTATGGGGCTTCGGAGATCCTGGCTTATGGGTTGAAGAGCAAGGCCATAGATAGCGTTGTGACGGTATGTGACGGTGCGGGAACTGTTATAACGGCGGTTCCACAGATTGTCCAGGGAATAGGCGCCCGGATGCATACTATGCTTAAAACTTCGCATATTCCTGAGGTTGCAATTAAATTGCGGCGGTATGGTTGCCATGTCTTGGATGAAAAAGGTTTAATTAACCAGGCGGCCGGCGTTGTCGAGGCCGCTAAAAAAGGTTATAAAAAGGCGGCCGTTACAGTCAACGCTTTCGGGGAAGAAAGTCTGGAGAATGCCAGAGCTCTCGAATGTAACCTCGGTATATCGCTCACTATCCTTGTTATATGTACGACAGGAATTAAAGAAAACCGGTTAAACGAGATTGAAAAGTACGCCGATATCGTTTGGTCGTGCAATTCTAATGATATCAGAGATCGTTTAGGTAAAAAAACGCTGGAAGTTTTATCCAATGTTTCGCCTGTTTATGTTCTTACTGAAAATGGCAAAAGACTTGTTTCGGGATATACGCCTAATATATTTGGAATGAGAAAGGAGATCGAAAGGAGTGTTGTATCATGATTGGTAACCCAGAAGATGTATCAGTTATACCGGGGAATATCGTCGATTTAGTGAAAGATAATAAATATTTCGGCCAGATGAATGACCCGAGCGGCTCAGCCTGTATTAAGGGCGTATGCGGCGACCAAATGGAATTTTATATAATAGTAGAGAATAACAAAATAACAGATATAAAATTTCACACCGACGGGTGTGTTTATACATCGGCCTGCGGGGCTATGGCGTGTAATCTTGCTATAGGAAAAGCTATTCAGGATGCATTGGGTATATCGGCCGGACAGATAATTATAGAATTGAAGGTTTTACCTAAAACCCATGTTCATTGCGCGATTCTCGCGGTAAGCACATTATATAAAGCGATAGCCGATTACCTGCTTAGGCCATGAGGAAAACATGAGATTAAAAATTCTTGCTGAAGGTTCGACGAAATTACAACGATTGATAAAGCATTGGGGGCTTTCTATCCTCATAGATGATGATATTCTTTTCGATACATTCGGCAGGCCGGATTACGTTCTAAAACAGTTAAAAAGATTCAAGGTCGACATTAACAAAATAAAGCATATCGTAATTTCTCATGATGACTGGGATCATGTCGCGGGTTTATGGAAAATACTAGAGCGGAATAAAGACGTGACGGTATATGTATGCCCGCATTTTAAATCCGAAATCAAGGCAAAGATTAAGTGGTATGGAGCGCGTATCGAGGAAGTAAGGGGAGTATTTAATTTACGAGATAATATTTGCTTAAGCGGCGAGCTTACGGGTAAACGCCGCGATTCTAATATACCAGAACAATATCTGGCGATAAAGACGACTAAAGGCGTTGTTATTATTACGGGATGCGCCCATCCAGGTATAGTCGAGATAACACAACACGCAAAAGTTGCTTTTAATTCGAATATTAATCTTCTAATAGGCGGTTTTCACCTTAAAGATCATACAATAGAAGAATCTTGTAAGATTGTATCAGAATTAAAAGGACTTGGGGTTTGCCAGGTTATTCCTTTTCATTGTACGGGCCGGATCGCACAGGAATTGTTTAAAAAAGAATTTGGAAGCGATTGTGTTATACCTTTAGAAGGGCAAATCATAGAGATATAAATACGGGGAGATTATATATGTCCCAAGGTATATTACATTGCGCAATATCGATTCCGGGATAAGGGTTTAAAAAAATTATGGAAAAGCTAATCAGCGATTTTTTGGCTCAAAAGAGATTTGTAGTGGCGGGATCGTTTCGAAACGAATCAAAATACGCTTACAAGATTTTAAAGATATTAAAAAATAAGGGATATGAGGTTTATCCCGTGCACCCTACTATCAAAGAGGTTGAGGGGCGTCTCTGTTATTCAAGCGTTAAAGACATTCCTTGCGTGATAGACGTTGTTAATCTGGTTACTCCACCGTTGGTAACAGAAGGAATCCTCGTTGAGTGCAAAGATAAAGGGATAAAGAGGGTATGGCTTCAACCCGGAGCTGAAAGTCAAGCCGCTATAAAGTTTTGCGACGATAATGATATGAAAGTAATCCATGGTATTTGTATGATATTGGAATCAGTAAAAGAAAAGGAGACTCTGTGAGCAAAAAGACGGATATACTGGTTATCGGCGCAGGTCCTGCGGGAGTGGTAAGCGCTGTTACTGCCAGAAAATATTATCCTTCTAAGAGCATTTTGGTGATGAGGGATATTGAGGATGGAGTGATCCCGTGCGGGATTCCTTATATGTTTGCCAGCTTGAATAATCCCGATGAAAATAAACTGGGAATGTTGTCTTTGGAAAAGAATAATATTGAAACAGCTGTCGATACCGCTATTAGCATTAACAGAAAAGATAAAATGGTGGAAACGATGGGCAAGAATAAGTATTCGTACGAAAAATTGGTATTAGCAATCGGTTCTACGCCTTTGATCTTGCCTATTAAAGGAGTGGATAAAGAGGGGGTTTATCCGATAAATAAAGAGATGGGGTATTTAAAGAGCATTATAAAACAGATTAAGAGTTGTAAAAATGTATTAGTAATCGGAGGTGGGTTTATAGGTGTTGAGTTTGCCGATGAACTCTCAAAATTGAACGGAATAAATGTTACCCTGGTGGAGATGCTGCCGCGTTTGCTGGCCAATTCATTCGACCCTGAGTTTTCACAGATGGCCGAAGAGCGCTTGCGCGGAAAAGGAGTGCGAATTTTAACTAATACCAGAGTTGAGGAGATAATCGGTCAGGTAAAGGTCGAAAAGGTCAGATTTGAAAAAGGTACAGAACTACCCATTGATGGGGTTATCCTGGGTGTGGGGACAAGGCCTAATGTAAAATTGGCCGTAGACGCCGGATTAGAGGTGGGGGCTTGCAAAGGTATCTTGACCGATGAATATATGCGTACTTCGGTTGACCCCGATATTTTCGCGATCGGAGACTGTTCCTGCAAGAGAGATTTTTATACGCGTAAAGCCATTCCCGTAATGCTGGCTTCTACCGCGACGGCTGAAGCCAGGATCGCGGGAGCTAATCTTTATCAAATTAAAGTTGTCCGTGAAAATAAGGGCACGATTGCTATATATTCGACTTATATCGATGAACTTGTTTTAGGTTCGGCTGGTCTTACCGAAAAGACCGCAAGGGACGAAGGCTTTGAAATTGTAGTTAGCAGCATAGACGGTGTTGATAAACACCCTGTTTCTTTGCCCGGGGCTTGTAAAGGGAAGGTAAAATTAATTTTCTCCAAGCAGTCAGGGATTATTTTGGGAGGTCAGGTGAGCTGTGGTATGTCTTGCGCTCAGATGATAAATGTAATAGGTATAGCCATCCAAAAACGCATGTCGTGCACCGAGCTGGAAACTTTGCAGATCGCGACCCATCCTTATTTGACGAGTGCACCGACCATGTATCCTATTATTCTGGCAGCTCAGGATGCGTATGGTAAGATGTATGGGTAAAAAAACCTATAGATATATTTACGGGCCGGTGCCTTCCTGGAGGCTTGGCAGTTCTTTGGGTGTTGACCCCATATCGAAGAACGAAAAGGTTTGCACGTTTGATTGTATTTACTGTCAGATTGGTAAGGCAAGATGTTTAACCGATGAGAGAAAAATATTCGTTCCTTCTAAAGGAATAATAGAAGAATTGAATTCCTTGCCGCCTTTAAACATAGATTACATTACTTTTTCCGGGACCGGTGAGCCCACTTTGGCCGAAAACCTGGGAGAGACGATAAAAGCTGTTAAACGGATTAGGTTGGAGAAAGTAGCTGTTTTGACGAATTCCTCTCTCGTGCATAGAGAAGATGTTATGAAAGATCTGTTTTTGGCGGACTTTGTTGTTTGCAAACTGGATGCGTCTTCTCAGGATGTTTTCGAGCGGATTAACCGTCCGATCAGAAACATTAAGATCGATATCGTAATTCGCGCCATAAAGGATTTTAAAAAATATTATAAGGGAAAGATGGCGTTGCAGATCATGTTTATGGAAGAGAACAAGATTTACGCGAAAGAGATCGCGCGGATAGCGAAAGAGATTAATCCTGACGAAGTCCAGCTCAATACGCCTTTACGGCCATGTGGAATAAAACCACTAACAAAAGGTGAAATGGCCGAAATAGAAGAATATTTTTGCAGTCTGAACACCGTTTCCGTTTACAGAGCCGAAAAAAAAAGAGTGAAGCCCATAAGTTCGGAAGATACCTTAAAAAGAAGGGGCAAAATCTGAAGCTTTCATGAAAACGTATTTGGAATGTATACCATGTTTTTTTAAACAGGCGCTGGAAGCGGCAAGGCTTTCCGGGGTGAGCGGGAAAACGCAAAAAAAGGTACTGGATGAGGTTGCGTTGTGTATACCGGGATTTCCCTTTACTTCTAGTCCGCCTGAAATGGCAAGAATTATATATGGGGTTATTAAAAAGACGACCGGTAACGGCGATCCTTATTTGAAGATAAAAGAAGAAAGCAATAAACTTGCCTTGAGCGTTTACCCCAGGCTGAAGAAAAAAGTAGAGCATTCGCGCGACAGCCTATTGACAGCGGTTGAACTGGCGATCGCCGGCAATATAATAGATTATGGCGTTAAAAATACTTTAAATGTAGAAGAGGAGCTTAAAAGGATCCTGGATAAAGAGGATAAGGTTATTCGAAAAGAGAATAAGTCAATATTTAATTATAAGAGTTTTCGCAGCGCCTTGAAAAGGTCGAATACTATTCTTTATTTGGCCGATAATGCCGGAGAAGTTGTTTTTGACAGGATTCTTATTGAAGAGATAAAAGAAACGCATAGGGATAAAAAGATTATTTACGCGGTAAAAGAAAAACCCGTTATTAACGATGCCCTGCGGGAAGACGCGGTGTCTGCCGGTATCGGGGAAAAGACAACCATCATCTCAAGCGGCGTAGATACGCCAGGAACCGTACTTTCCTTATGTTCAAAGAAATTCCTGAAAATATTTAAGCGCGCCGATATGGTAATCAGTAAAGGGCAGGGTAATTTTGAGGCATTATCAGATTGCAAGAGGCCGGTATTCTTTCTTTTTATGGCAAAATGTCCGGTCATAGCTAAGGATGTAAAATGCGGGCTTGGCGATGTGATTTTGCTATATAAGAATAAACGAATTAAAAAGGAATATCGCTCTAGGCTTAATGGTAGTCCCGGCGAATAAAAATCACAAAAAATATAAAACCCATATAGGAGATGGAGGTTTAATAAAGTGGCAGGCCAGATTTTAAAAGAACTGAAGGCCCACGCTCCTTTTACTTTTTTTGGGGCGATATCAGGTGTTGTGATTATGACATTCTGTTATAAATTACCTTATAAAACATCTTATGACATATTTTATATTCTGCATCCATTGCATGTCCTTTTAAGCGCTCTGGTTACCGCTTCCATATACAGGCTTCACGAATGCGATCATATAACCGGCAAGTGCATAATGGGTAAATGCAATTTTTGGAGTTTACTTATTATAGGCTATATGGGCTCTGTAGGTATTGCCACTCTAAGCGATTCGGTCATTCCTTATATATGCGAGGTATTGTTTAAAATGCCTAACAGAGGTATCCATATAGGTTTTATTGAAAAATGGTGGCTGGTTAACCCTTTGGCGGTTATAGGCATAACCATCGCTTATTTCAAGCCGACAACGAAATTTCCGCATGCGGGGCACGTCTTATTAAGCACATGGGCCTCTTTATTCCATATCATAATGGCGCTGGGTCAAAGATTGAGTTTTATTTTGTATCCGGCAATTCTTTTATTTTTATTTGTAGCAGTATTGGTGCCTTGCTGCGTGAGCGACATAGTCTTTCCTTTATTGTTTGTAAAAAAAAGAGCTTAAAATGACCGGAGCGAAGATTTTAGTTAAAAGCTTGGAAGATCTTGGAATAAAACATATTTTTGGCTATACGGGAGCGGCAATTCTTCCGGTAATGGATGAATTAGGAAAAAGCTCTATTGAGATTATTGTGAATTCAAATGAGCAATCTGCCGCTTTCAGCGCCGCCGGTTATTCACGGTCAAGCGATACCGTCGGGATTGCGATAGTTACTTCAGGGCCCGCCATTACCAATACACTGACCGCAGTTGCGGATTCTTTCGCCGACAGTATCCCTTTGATCGTCATCGCAGGGCAGGTCCCTGAGCACAAAATTGGGACAGATTCGTTTCAACATATTGACGTGTCGGCTGTTTTTGGGCCTACAGCAAAGAAAGTTGTTCTGGTTGACAGTATAGACAATATCGAATCCATTATTAAAGATGCTTATTTTCTGGCTAAATCAGGGAAACCGGGCCCTGTAGTTATTGATATTCCGATTAATTTGCAACAGAGCATTAATAAATACGTCGGAAGTAACCTTGAAAGGTTCAGGACTGCTCACAATAGTGAATGTCATTTATCCGATAAGCAGTGCGGGCGTTTTTTTAATCTTCTCGCGGAAGCCAAACGTCCATTATTGTATTTAGGCGGAGGACTTAATTCATATAGCGGGAGCGATGCGATACGGCGTTTTAACTCTATTTTTAATATCCCATCTGTTAATACGCTGATGGCGAAAGGGGTTGTTGATGAGAACGATCCTACTTCATTAGGGTTATTAGGCATGTTCGGTACTCCTTATGCGAATAAAATCATTCAAAAAAATGATTTCTTTTTTGCGATCGGTGTACGCTGGGACGATCGCGTCGCCGAAAAGGTTGGATTTGCTATTGAAGCTAAAATCGCCTATATCGACATTAATCCCGAAAAAGTTCATCAAATAATAAATGAGCGGAATCCCGATTTTTCGTTTATCGGTGATGCCACCAACGCCCTTAATGATTTGATGGATTATGCCCGGCAAAATAGTATAAAAATAACTATTAATGACTGGATTCAGTATGCGGCCAAATTAAAAAATATATGGCCATTAAATTATTGCCGGGACGGAGAGCGTATTCATCAAGCGGAGGCAATCGATCTTCTGAGTAAGTTTATTGACGATGATACAATAATTACCACGGGTGTTGGTAATCATCAACTCTTGGCCGCACAGTATCTAAAAATGAGAAAACCAAAATCATTTCTTACTCCCGGAAGTTTCGGCACGATGGGTTTTGGTATGCCAAGCGCCATAGGCGCCCATTATGCGAATCCTGATTCAACGATCATTGTGGTTGACGGTGATGGTAGTTTCAGAATGAACATGGGAGAGTTACATACTATCGGCGCTCTTGGTCTGCCGATAAAAATACTTCTTCTTAACAATAGAAGTGATGGCATGGTGAGAAACCTGGAAGACATAGCGTATGGTAAGAGGCATTCTGCCACGGAAAGAAAATCCGATGTTAATTTTGCTGAAATGGCGAAGCATTGTCATTATAAGTTTGCGCAAAGAATAACTTCCAGGACCGAGTTATCGAAAGGGCTTAAGTCTTTTATGGGAACAGACGGCCCCTGCATTCTTGAGGTAATGACTGATATTGAAGAAGTTCTGTATCCGATTGTTCGAGCAGGGTCTTCTTATAAAGACATGGATTTGGGGCCTTATATAAAAGAAGTTTCAAGTTGAGGGTTCGGTTTGTTAATGGGTTTTTAATAAATATTATAAAATGATCTTATGATTCTTGCGCCGCGAAAAAAATTTACCGTTCCTAAGAAGATGTTTTTTACCAAAGGCGTTGGGACGCACAAGGCGCAGCTTAGAAGTTTTGAGCTCGCGTTACGTGATGCGGGAATAGAAAGATGCAATCTTGTGCCGGTCTCCAGCATTTTACCTCCCGAGTGCCAAATCATTCCTAAAAATGAAGGCATTAAAGAGATATACAACGGTATGATTACTTACACAGTTATCGCGAGATGCGCGTCATGTGAACCGCATCGTCTCATCGCCGCTAGCATAGGGTGCGCGGTTCCGGCCAATCCTGATGCGTATGGATATTTAAGCGAACACCACGGCTTTGGTCAGAACGAGAAGACCGCGGGTGATTTCGCAGAAGACCTTGCCGTAGAAATGTTAGCTTCGACGCTTGGACTGGAATTCGATGAGGAGAAGTCATGGGATGAGAATAAGAGTATATATCAATTAAGCGATAAGATTGTTCGTACCACTAACATGACACAGACCGCGGTTATAAGCCCGGGAGGGTTATATTCTACGGTAATAGCCGCAGCAGTATTTTTGTTTTAGTGTTTTATGCGTACCTTTTTATGTTAGGATAATAAGCTATGAAGAAAGTTTCTTTAGTACATCTTAAGCCGAATCATAAAGGCAAGGTTTTGGAGATTTTAGGAGGTATGGGGCTTCAAAACAGGCTCATGGGTATGGGCATTTATGTGGGCAAGGAGATTGCCAAACTAAGTTATATCGGTTTAAGAGGACCGGTTGTGATAAGGGTAGACCGAAGCGTTCTGGCTTTGGGGCATGGCATGGCGGCAAAAATCATCGTAGAGACAGAATGATAAAACCTCGCATATACCCGACATTTAACTTAGAGAGGTTCCATACATAATTGAATAAGATAGGCGTATGAAAAAGATATATTTAATAGGAAATCCTAATGTCGGGAAAAGTGTGGTATTCTCCCGCCTTACCGATGTCCACGTAATCTCATCTAATTATCCCGGGACGACCGTAGAGTTTATTAAGGGCTATCTCAGCTTAGGAGACGAGAAGATCGAGGTTATAGACTTGCCGGGAACATACTCCTTAGAATCGAGCTCAAGCGCTGAAGAAGTAGCTGTTTCCTTGTTGAGAGAATATCCCAAGGATGAAATCGTGGTAGTTAATATACTCGACTCTACCAATTTAGAAAGAAATTTACTCTTAACCCTGCAACTTGTCGAAGAAGGATTCCCGGTAATCGCGTGTTTAAACATGTGTGATGATGCTGTTCACAGGGGAGTCCATATCGATATTAAGAAGCTGGAAGAGATAATAGGTGTCCCGGTAATCTCGACCTGCGCCGTAACCGGGGTGGGCATAAAATTATTGATTGACAGGATAAAAGAAGCAAAACCAATTTCAAGAAAAAAGCTATCCCATGATGAGCGATGGAAAGAGATAGGATATATATTGGAACAAATCCAGCGCCTTGAGCATCGCCATCATTACTTGAGAGAGATGTTGGAAGACGCGTCCGTGCGGCCGATTTCAGGTTTAATAATGGCAACGGGAGTCATATATGCCTCATTTAAGATCGTACGGTTTATAGGTGAATCCATAATTACCAAAATAACGGATCCTTTCTTTTACGGTACTATCCAGCCATTGCTGGAAAAGCTATCTATCCATTGGCAGGAAAAAAGTTTTGTATTTCACTTACTGATCGGCGACTTGATTAACGGGAAGATCGATTTTAAGCAATCGCTTGGGCTTTTGACCACAGCACCCTACATCGAATTCGGTATGGTATTACCGTATGTCATATCATTCTATTTTGTATTGAGCTTATTGGAAGACATAGGGTACCTGCCGCGTCTTGCGATACTTTTGGATAATCTGCTGCACCGGCTGGGTCTTCATGGTTACGCTATCATACCGGTGCTATTAGGTTTTGGCTGCAATGTTCCCGGCATATTATCTACACGTGTTTTGGAATCGAAGCGCGAGCGGTTTATAGCATCCACTATTATCTCTATCGGCATACCATGTGTTCCATTGCAGGCGATGATAGTAGGATTATTGGGCGTATTCGGCGGTTTTTATGTGGGGGGAGTATATCTGGTACTGTTTATCATAATACTGATATTAGGGTTTATTTTAAACAGGCTGCTTCACGGTTATAGTCCGGAGTTTTTGTTAGAAATTCCTCCATATAGATTTCCGCCGTTAGCTATGTTAGCAAGAAAATTATATTTTCGCGTTAAAGGATTTGTGTTTGAAGCGGTGCCGATCGTTTTAATAGGTGTTTTAGTCGTTAATATACTTTTGTATTTCGGGTTATTTGATATGGTGACAGGTGTATTTGCCCCGGTCGTCCACGGTTTATTTGGCCTGCCAAAAGAAGCAATAGTGGCTCTAATCATTGGGTTTTTAAGAAAGGATGTCGCAGTAGGGATGCTCGCGCCACTCGCGCTTTCAGCCAAGCAGTTATTTATAGCTGCAACATTACTTGCCATATCATTCCCATGTATCGCTACATTTATAGTTTTGTGGAAAGAGCTTGGCGTTAAAGACTTGATAAAATCGACGCTTATAATGCTAACAGTCAGTATCATCGTGGGCACTATGCTTAACTTTGTGATTTTGCGTTAACTTTCTTGCGGCGAGAAAAATATTCGGAGCGTAGATTTAAATTATTACAGGATCAAACAAAAAATGTGAGACTTAAATGAAAATAAAGAAAATCTTGATCCTTACCATAGCAGCTATTTTGATATATTCGTTTCTTCCACTTTTTTATTTTTGGGTTACTCCACCCGCCTTAAGTAACGACAATAACCGGACAAGCATTGAAAAACTGAAAAACAACAATGGAGATTATTTTTCTTTTATCGTTTTCGGCGATAGCCATAACGGGCTTTTTACCAATGACGCCTCAACACTTAAAGAGATATGGCATATGAACAGAGAGGACAGGTTCCGCAAGGTTCCGATAGATTTTGTCTTATCCGTGGGTGATGTTACCCTGGATGGCTCTGAGCACGATTTCAAGGCATGGAAGAAGATGCAAGCCCTTATTAAGTATCCCGTTATCGCGGCGATAGGAAATCATGACGACAGGAAGCTTTTTGAAGAATATTGTGGTGACAGGCAATTCGCTTTTTCCGATAGGAACTCTTATTTCATAGTCGTCGATAACGCGGATGGTGAGCCCGAACTTGCATGGCTCGAGGAAAGGTTGAAAGAGGGGCAAAAATATGAGCATACTTTCGTTATAATGCATAAACCGCCCTGTGATCCATACCAGCAGGAATGGTACAATATTGATAACGCACCGTGGGCGTATCAACTTAGAAAACTTTTGGCAAAGTATCGTGTGGATATGGTATTTGCAGGGCATAAGCACATGTTTAAGCATCAGCGGTTCGACGGTATCGATTATATAACCACCGGAGGGGGAGGGATGCTCATAGAAATCCCAGAATCAGACGGTGGTTATTTGCATTATATACGGGTAATGGTTAATCATGACTATGTGACTTATGAGGTAAGGAAGATATCGCCGCCACTGTGGCTTCACATAACATATTATCTAGGGAAAGAGGCGCTATTTTGGCTGCGTAACTGGTATGGTTCAGGATATATATTTGGCAGGAACTCCAAGGTAATAGGGCCTAAAGTGCAGGGGCTTAACGATAAAGAATATTGGTTTGAAACAAAATAGTATTTTATTGACAACGCCGTCCAAAACCCGTATACTTAAATCCATAAACAGAAATGATTTCTATTTATGGACGACTGTCTTAAAATACTCAAAGATCATAAATTCAAAATAACTCCTAAGCGAAAAGCTGTAATTGAATTATTTCTTACCTCCCGTAAGTGCCTTAAGCCGTATGACGTATATAAGGCCGTAAGGAAACGGCTGGATTCGCTGGGGCTACCCACCATTTACCGTATTTTGGACGAATTCTGCAGAATTGGAATTATAAAACGCCTCCAATCGGATGACGGGCAGCTTGTGTACGCATTCTGTAGTTCGCAGAAAAAACACTCGCATTACTTTGTATGCTTGAACTGTAACAAGGTTCAGGAAGTAAGTGTCTGTAACATCAACGGGATTTCGCGGTATATCGAGAAGAACCTCGGCGCTAAAGTCGAGTCCCACCAGTTGCAGCTCGAAGGTATTTGTTCGGAGTGTAAATGAGAAATAAGGCTTCGTTTTTATTGCTCGTGGTTTTCGGCATATTTCTTGGTATGGCGATATTCCATCCTTTTTCCCATGGGGTGGGCCATCATGATCACGATGGCCATGAATGCCCTATTTGTATGTGGCTATATTATGCGGCGGCCATATCGCTTTTCATAATTGTGTTTTCTGTTATATTACAAGCAATACGTCATATTATCTATTTTCCGGTATTACAGGTTATCAGGCCGTTAGTTCCCGCCAATATTTCCCGCGCTCCTCCAAGTTTGTAATATTAGCCTACCCTGCTTTTTCACGTTATCGGCAATTTTTGTATACTTGGAGGACACATATGCCCTGTAAAAAAATAATATATTTTGCAATTATTTTAGCATTAATTTTGAATTCCAGCGTTTTACCTTTTGCCTACGCGCACACGACAGTCTTTGATCTGGGGCAGGTATTGGTATCAACGGATGAAGAAGATGAGGACAGATTAGATATATCGGAAAAAAGAAGGATCGGCCAGAAGGCGCTCAAAACGCATAAAGTTGTAGATCTCGCCGAGATACTATCGGACGAACTTATAGAAGCGTATATGATACGGAAGAGCGGATACGGTAATGAAGTGGGTTTGCGTGGGTTCACGTGCGCGAACCTCCGTTATGCGCAGGATAATACTCTTATAGAAGGATCCTGCGGAAGCAGAAAAGATCCTCCGCTATCGCATATAAATATGCTCAACGTTCAGAAGATAGAGGTGAAGGAAGGGCCGTACGATATGGCAACGCCGGGCGCCCTTGGTGGGTCGGTCAATGTGCTGACCAAAGATACTCAGGAAGGGCTGCATGGAGAAGTTCTGTCCAAATTCGGTTCGTACGGGTTTTTGAGCCAGGGAGGGTGTATTAACGGAGGCAATAAAGATATTCAGGGATTATTCGGTTATAACTATTCACGGATGGGGCAGTATAGGGATGGCGGTGGCAACAAACTTACGAGCTTCAATCCGAATTACAATGAGAAGGGTCAGAATATGCGGGCCTTCGAAAAGAGCGACTACTGGACAAAGGTAGATTTTAAGCCCAGGGATGGGCATGAATTGGTTGTCGCGGCTTCTTATGGTGATGGAACCGATATTCTGACTCCCCGCGTCGCCATGGATACCGAAACGGAACGTACATACCTTAATAAGGCGACTTAT
>JAQTPE010000020.1 GCA_028748925.1 Candidatus Omnitrophota bacterium | reverse complement strand
CTTTGGCATATTGGTTCTGTAATTCTATAAGCTTAGGATCGAACATTGAATATGGCTTGGCCGCCATGCCGAGCTTCGCAGCGTCTACCACGCCATCGGCCTCTGTGAAGTGACGGGCGACGAGAAGATTCATATCTATATATACGCCGCGCTCTTTGAGCTGATATATTAGGTAATCGAGTTTATCGAGCTGAGTTTTACTGAGGACGCCGGTCTTCTTCATCTGAGGATCCTTGTAGGCGGGGCAGACGTCCTCAAATATCCCTCTTGGCTCAAAATAGAAGTCCATATGATGCAAGCGTACCGCGTTGAAGCCGAAATAGGCTATGCGCTCAGCGAGTATCTCGGCCTGCTTTTTATCGGGGAAGCATGCGTTAAAACAGAGATTCGTGCCCCAGAACTTCGCGCGGGTGCCATCCTCAAAGTAGAAATGGCCGTCTTTGACTTTCACAAAACCGTGTTTGCCGGCCGGAGGATCGAGGACGAGCTTACCTATATTGAAAGGGGAGTCAGGATCGAGCTTCTCAGAGAAATGGAAGGGGTACCATTCTTCTTTAGGCGCGTCAGCCGCGAAAGAGAATTGCGTGGTGAGTAACGACAAAATTAAAAATAGGGACAGCCCCATCAAATTGGAAAAACGACGTGTTGGGACAGTCCCTATTTTTGCCATCAAATTGGAAAAACGACGTGTTGGGACAGTCCCTATTTTTGACGAGACTATTTTTATGGGTTTCATAAACGAAATTATAGCATATTATCGAATGGTAGGGAAGCGGCTAACGATAAAAAGGGGTCAGGCGCTTTTTGGGTAGGTGCCTGGTTCTTTTGATTAAAAAGGGGTCAGTCCCAATCAACGCGCTATAGACGTGTTGGGACAGACCCCATTTTATTCTTGGGACAGACCCCATTTTTAATATATAAATGTTTAGAAGAGAACAAGGGACATGTACAAAAAAATGCAAACTATTAGATAAAGTTAGGTATATTAAAAAGTTAGTTATTTTGTTTGACAGGCTCACCGTAATGTGTAGAATAGAGGGTACATTTTAAGAAAGAGATCTTAAGGTATATATAAAAAACTCGGAGAGAAAGGGAAGGTGCGGCAATGTTTGGTAGAAAATTTGCATTATTAATAATGATTGTTGCTGTCTCGGTGTTAGTGTTTGCGGGAACCGCTTCGGCTAGTGCGCTTACTGCGTATATGACTATAGGCGATGAGGATACGACCCCGCAGGGTGGTACACCGGCTACGTATAATTGGGATCAGAGCCCGTGGTTATATTTTACATCTCCATCGGATACATTAACTTATTCTATTTCGTGGTGGAATGCCGTAGGAGATCCTATCATGACTTCCAGCACAGATGTTACCACAGACACATACGATGTATGGCATGGATTTTCTAACTTTGCGGACTGGGCAGAGATAAGAAAAGCAGGTTATTGGACAGTGAGGGCCGATTATTCATACGCCGGCGGTTACGGTTCCACAGGCGATATCTCTTTCAAAATTAACGCCGTTCCCGAGCCGATAAGCTCAGCGTTATTCTTATTGGGCGGCGGAGCGATAGCGGTATTAAAGTTAAGAAAAAAGAAGGCATAATAGTTGACAACCTGGCTATAAGGAGCAATTTCAGATATGAAAAAAATAGCGGGATTTCTGATAATTAATATCCTTATCATTGGAGCAGTGCTTGTTTTTTCAGGATTTGACGCTTTCGCATATTCAGTCGACTGGGGTACTTCGAGCGATGATGGTAGGGATGGGCGCGCATGGCTTGTCGATTGGCTGGTCGATCCTTCCAACGGAGGTTATTTCTCGAGTGACGCGGCCGGTCGAACCGCCGCGTGGAATTACGCAAGCAGTAATTACATCGACTACACAGAAAGTAACCCGTTTTATTTTACAGGTTCGGTTCCTACGACTTACAAGATCGAACAGGAAGTGGCGGGATACGCCGCCAGGAATATGATGGGCTACTATCTGAAACCTCAGGGCGGCGGACCCTATCCGCACAGAACCTACGGCCTGATATTTAACGGTTGGGATGATTCAGACACTCCCGCAAAGACATTTACGGCGACCAATGATTTCGGCCTCTATCTCTACACTCCCGAGATTAAGATCTGGTACACGGATCTTTATGTCAATAGTAACAATAGCCCGCAGGGGCTTATCTATCAGCTTCCCGATATACACGGTGACGGGACCAAAGAGTGGCTCGTTGCGTGGGAAGACCTTAATTATCAATCCGGTTCGGACCGGGATTTTAATGATATGTATGTTAAAGTTAGTACTGTTACACCCGAGCCGGTGAGTTCAGCGCTCTTTATTTTAGGCGGCGCGGCTCTCGGTATAAAGAGATTCAGGAAGAAGTCGGTATAAGTAGGAGCTAGTTTAAAAAGGGGTCAGTCCCAATCAATGCGATATAAACGCGTTGGGACAGACCCCATTTTTTTGCTCTTCGCAATGACGATTTTTTGTTTATTTGAATATGCTATCGGATAGGGATTTGGCTTTTGATACGAAGAAATCTCGCCAGTCTTGATGATTCAGCTTTTTGATCATCCTCGGCAGATCTTTAATATCTTTTGCTTTCAATAGTTGCGTCCCGAGCTGTATAGGATCTATGTGCCAGTCGAATTTAGCTCTGGCCATCTTAATAAGTCTTTCAAAAGACATATTTTTGTTGGCTTTTAGAATATAGTACAGGTCTATAAAATCTCTCGCGCGGGGATTCTGGGAAATGGTAAAAGCTTTATCAACGGCTATGTCCGTAAGACTATTTACGCATACTCCGTCTTTTTTATCCGGAGATTTTATCAGACGAAACGGAAAATAAGTGAATTCTACTTTTAAAGTTTCCGGTTTGGTATTTAGGAAGAACAGGTTTCTATTAAAGCTTTGTTGAAAATCGACCTCTTTTATCCCTATAGCTGATTTTATGTTTTTAAGAAAAATATTGATTGATAGGATATCTATCTCATTCTCGCTAAAAAAATCGAGATCTTCGGAATAGCGATGTTTTAAATAATACGCTGCCAGAGCAGTTCCGCCCGTAAGATAAAAGTTCTTTGAAATGAGTTTATTTTTTGATAATAACGATAGGAATTTCTTTTGACGTGAGGTTAAGATCTCTTTGGCCATAATAGAAACTTAAGGAATCGCTTACGGTGCGGATCAAGCCGAAGTTTTTGCCATAAACGTTTTAAGGTAGACTTGTCAATCTTTTGACCATTGAGCCCAAAATTAACTGCCTGCTCAAGCCGCCAGATTTTGGCTTCTTCAGATCTGGTCCCGAGTTTTTTTAAATCTACGCTCCAATTGTGCATTTTAATTACTCCTATAATAGTATTATATCATGTTTGAGGGGGTATTACAAGTTGAAGAATTCCCATTTTATTCTTTATTTGCCGAAAAGGTAGTCGGATTGTTCTTCGTTGAGTTTGTCGCTCAGGTCGGATATGAACTCTTTGGCTAATTTAATAGCGGCATCTGTACCGTCTTTTGCCGCGGGTATCTCCAGGCGGATCATCAGGCCCGTCTTTTGCTTATTTAATACGGCAAATATGAATTCTTTTATCTTTTGGCCGGTCCAATCGGTTATCTTCTTATCTATGCATAGCCAGTAAATTACTACATAGCTTTCTCCGGGTTTCTCAAAGAATAATGTCTTCGCCTTAAATCTCTTCTCACCGGCCTTAAATTCCGTATCCGGCAGATCCGTTACGGCAAATCCCGATCCTCTGAAACACGCTTTGGGATTATGAAAATTTCCCGCGTCGAGTATTAAGAGAAGCACCCTGTCGTCGAATCTCGTATAAAGCTGGGCAAAGACCTCGCTTATAAAATTATATCTCAGATCGTTGGGGTTGAAACTTTTGGAAAAGTCCCTGCCGTACCAGCTATAGATCCGGTACGGGAGATTGAGTTTCGATACGATCTTCGGGCTGGTGTATTTAGCCCTTGGAAGGCCGTATGATATCCCTATTACGGCTATGAGTATGGCCATGACTATGATGTATCTGGTCTTATTCATGTTCGAACCTGCTTAGAAGCGAATCTATTCCCATGAGCCCCAGGATCAATACGAAGAATATAACGAATCCGCTTATGTCGTGAAATTTAGTACCGATATTTTCACCGAAATGGAACGTTACCAGGCACATGCCGATCACTCTTAAGAGATTGCCCAGAAGCGCCAATGGGACTATTGAGCCGAGCAGGATAGCTTTCTTTACGGCTTTACCCTTAATGATATAAACATATACAAGGCCAAGCGATATCATGGTGATGAGAGATCTGAAGCCGCTACAGGGCGCTCCCATGTATATCTCATGCCCGCCCAAGGATAGCATAAGGCCGCTCTGGGTGATGGGATAATGGAACATTTTAAGGATATGCGCGGTGAATACGGAGATCCAGTAACGCATAGGCAGAGTGATATTATCCAATATACCGAGCGGGGGAGGCACCATGAGGAGCAGATAAAGAATAGGGAAGGAGAGAGCCTTTGCTATTGCGCTGCCATATAGATATATCGTAAGCCCGAATAATGTCGGTATGAGCGAAATGGTAGACATGGATAGATAATCCTGTCTCCAGCCGAATATGAAGATTAGTAGGCCGGTTAAAAATAGGGACAGTCCCATCCACTCAGAAAAACGGCGTGTTGGGACAGTCCCTATTTTTATTGAGACTGTCTCTATTTTCAGTAAAGCGCCGCGATTGCGCCATACGAGCCATAGCGATATGGGTAATATGAAGTAAGCGTGGGTGTAATCGACCATATCCCAGCGTCCTTTGTAGAGTTGATAGATGATGGGGGAGTATAGGGCTGCTGTTAAGCCCCAGATTATATAGTTTAGTGCTTTCTTTTGCATGAGAATATTATAACATATAACAATTACTTATTCAAAAATAGTTGACTGACTAAAAGACTCATGATATATTATGAGTAAATACTCACAACATATCCTGTGTGTAATTTTTATAAAATAGGTATTTAGTATGATCGGAAGGCCGATAAAGATACGAAAAGTACATAATGATCCCGGCACGAAGCAGTTCAGCCCCAGGGGCCATAGGGGCAGGCCCGGCTATAACGAGCTTAAGGTCGAGGAAGTGGAGGCGATAAGGCTGATAGACCATATGGGGCTGAAACAGGCCGAGGCGGCCATGTCTATGGGTATAAGCCAGCAGACATTCTCAAGGATCTTAAGAAATGCCAGGAAGGGCCTTGCAGAGGCCCTGGTTTTAGGCCATATAATAAAGGTCAGCGGGGGAGCCTTTAAAATCGAAAAATAGGCTTTTTGAGACACATTTTAAGAATGAAAAAGTAAGTGGCTTTTTATTGTAATAACATAATAAGTAGTGTATATTATACTATAAGAAGAGTTATTATCCGATAAAGGCAAACCAGCCGAAAGGTTGGGGCGCAAAGCCACAGGGTCTAAAGCATCATGTGATTTTGTGATGTTATGATAGCCGGGCTACCGAAGAATGGTAGCTCGGTATTTTTTTGTAGTGTTAATAAATATTTTTTAAAAGTTTCATGAGCGGGTGCCGGGATGATTTTAAGATTGATAAAAATATGTCTGGGGTATAACTACATATATGCAAAGATAATATTATCTTTGCTCTTATGCCTGAATATAGCATCCGATAGGGGTCATTATAACCATAATAATGATATAGCGCCGATTAAAGCCGAACCGGTTATTGACAATGAGGAAGATTCTCCCCTGAAATCCGCGGTAGCTATTTCGTCAATATTTAATCCCGCTATTAATGCGCGATTAAGCGGCGTGGATGTGCCGCTTAAGGCAGAAGGTTATTCGCCGCCCAATGTATACAAGATACCAAGCGGGACTCCTGATAATTTAGTCGAGGATACTATTGTAGGATTCGCCCGGCCTGAGACGCAAATAAATAATGAGATGTATCCGGTTCCTGCCAATGCCGGCGAAAGCGCTCCGGTAGTGAAGCAACCGGATACGCAAGCAAGCCAGGTACCAAATACTACAATTCTGTTAGGAGGATACCCTGTCGTTTATGACTCACAACAGGTTACCGACGATACACAGGTTACCGGTGATACGGCCGTACAACAGCCGGCAACGAGCGCCGAGTTATCCGATAACTCTCAGCCCACAACAAGTGTCGTGCCGCTTAACAACCCTCCCGTCCTTGCTGTGATAGGGGATAAAGCGATAGCGGAGGGAAATGAATTATCGTTCACTCTCTCGGCCACAGACCCCGATGGGGACGCGTTGACGTATTCGGCCGAAGATCTGCCCGAAGGCTCCGTATTCGACTCCGGGACCCGCGCATTTACCTGGACGCCGGGCTTCACCCAGGCGGGCGGTTATCCTGTGACATTCACCGTCTCTGACGGAACTCTCCAGGCAAATGAGACTATTACTATTACAGTCAACGCCCCGCAAAATGCCGACACTAACAATAATGGCATAGGCGATTCGTGGGAGATATACTACTTAGGCAACCTGGCCCATACGAACCCTAATGAAGATTATGATAGCGACGGCCTTACAAATTACGAGGAATATCTGATAGATGTTAACCCTCATAGTGTAGTCGGATCCAACCCAATTGTAATCGATCCAAGCAACGACTCTGACGGCGATGGCTTTACCAACCTCCGGGAGAGGGACGATCCCAAGATGGCTGATCCTTGCGATCCAGGTTCATACCCGGGAGATGGGAACATTGCCGTTAACCCGGGCGCTTTCTGGCCGGACAGGACAACTATTTCAAGTAATCCGGCAAGCCCGGATAAGTGGTTTCCGGCCGGCTGGGTTAAGCACGGTACCTCTAATCCTACCTATATAATGAGCTGGGGCAGGGAAGACGTATCTGACTCGGGATACTTAAAAATAAAGAATACAAGCGATACAGTTTGCGTCTTACCCAATGCTGAAATTGCTCCCAGCGGCTGGCATCAGGAAATAGGTTTTTCAACATCTCCGTCTGAAGATGACTGGTATGAGCTTACGGTTAAGTATCGTCTTAAAGATAGGGGCTTTTGCTTTAATCTCGACGGCGCCGATGGCACGAAAGGTTCCGTCTACAGCAACGATGTGGCACGGATCAGCGCTGATGGTAATGGCAGGGGCGGATCCTCAGAAACTGCGCGATCTTATTGCATGATTACCGACGCCAAGTTTCTGGATTCAAGTTGGAGCGATACCGATGGATGTTACCATGACGTTGATTTATATAGCGACCCCGGCTGGAAGACGCAAAAAGTTTATACAAAAATAGGGCCAAACGCTACTTATGTAAGAATTTCGGCAAGCATGTTTCCGCGGGGAAAAATATATTTTAAGAATATCTCTCTTAAAAAAGTCGATAAAGATTTAAACACCCCGGATTTTAAAAGATCGGGCCGTATAAAATTCTTAAAAAACGCCGCGGGGCAGGATATCTTTGTAATAGGCGCCTTGTTTCAGCCGATCAAGCAAGACGGAACGTATATGCCGTATAGTGAAATCAAAGCGGCGGGTTTTAATACAACCGGTATCGTTACCAATATATCTGATGCGGCGTCTGCCGGCCTGTACGGAATATGGCCGTTATGGGACGCGCCCTATCTTGGAAGAAGTCCCGTGACCGGAGATATATCGCGTACATTCAGGATGGATGTTTCTCAATATACCGGTTTAACCGGAACGATGGGCCATATAGATGCGGTGCCGATTACCGATCCGGCAAAATGCCCCGAGGTAATTTTAATTGACGGCCCGGATGAGCCGAATCTGGGACTGAGTAGCTGCGGTAACCCGACTGCTCTTAGGGAGCTAAACTTCCTGAAACAAAAG
The DNA here is from genome assembly GCA_028748925.1 of Candidatus Omnitrophota bacterium. Taxonomy (GTDB): domain Bacteria; phylum Omnitrophota; class Gorgyraeia; order 2-01-FULL-45-10; family 2-01-FULL-45-10; genus 2-01-FULL-45-10. The sequence continues at coordinate 10,471 of JAQTPE010000020.1, read as the reverse complement.
GTACAGAAGCGTCTTAAGGATATTTTGGGAAGGGAAGTTCCGTATATGGTTAATCTGGCGCCTGTGGGCCCCGGAGTTTCCGACATATCCCTTGACGCGCCTTATGCCGATCTCACAGATGTGGTTTCTTTTACATGGAATAACGAGATTTCGTATTCTAATTCCAAGGACGCGGCGCGTATGCCGACAGTAGGCAGGATTACTAGAAGATGGATTGACTCTACGGCAAATGCTAATGGCGGTGAATCGAAGCCGTTAATCGCTTTCGGGCTTGGCGTATATTACTGGTCTACATGGGATGGCGGTGTGATTCGCCGCACAAATCGCGTTATCCCATTCCATCTGCAAAGATTCGAGGTGTATAGCCAGATTGTCAATGGAGCGGGCTCCTTATATTTTTATAATGGCCACATGAATTTCGGCACAGACCCATCTTCCGAAATAAACTGGAACCAGATCAAAGAGATAGCGGGCGAATTCAGCTCCCTCTATAACATGTATCTTACGCCCGACTTCTATGACGAGTGGAACTGTTCGGACGGCCGCATTGAAGCGATGCTCAAAAAATATGATGGCAAGATATACTTGATAGCGACCAATCCCAGCGAACATTATGCGGGCGCGAACCGGGACGGCAACGTTACCTTTACGCTCTCAGGTATAACCAGTATAAAAAAGATAACAGCGTTATACGAAGATGCCGATACGATAGCCGATTATCCATTCCTCTATCCCGGCGAAGGTGTGGCGGGGGAGGGCGGTAACTACGAGGCCAATAAGGAGCAGGTAAGAAAACGAGGCATCACAGATATTGTTAATGCCGGGCGTGATATCCCGATAAATGAGGATAATATCAGTTTCACCGATAAATTTATCGACTATGCCGTCCATGTCTATGAGATAGAGGAAGGGGCTGTAAATAATAATCCTCCCGTTCTCGCGGCGATAGGGGATAGAAGTATGGCGGAGGGAAGTACGCTATCATTCACTCTCTCGGCCACAGACCCCGATGGGGACGCGTTGACGTATTCGGCCGAAGATCTGCCCGAAGGCTCCGTATTCGACTCCACCACCCATACATTTACCTGGATGCCCGGATATGATAAGGCCGGTATATACAGCGCTACGTTTATTGTCTCAGATGGTATCTCGACCGTATCTGAGATTATAAATATAACTATAAACAATGTCGCTTATACCATTAACGCTTCCGCAGGCGCTCATGGCTCTATCGCGCCTTCCGGAGATGTGATAATAGACGCTGCCGCGGACCAAACATTCACTATAATTCCGGACGAAGGATCTCGCGTACAGGATATACTTGTAGATGGAGTAAGCCAGGGTCCGTTGACGAGATATAACTTCTCCGGAGTCCTGTCCGATCATACGATATCGGCGACATTTACAAATGCGTCATTAACTCACGACGTCTATTATGTCGACGCCACGGGCGGTGACGACAGTAACGACGGCCTGACTTTCGGACGAGCATGGAAAACAATGGCAAAAGTGAATTCCATGCAATTCAGCCCGGGAGATAGTATTTTGCTTAAAAGGGGAGAGGTCTGGAGAGAGAAATTAAATATTCCAAGTTCAGGCGCCCCTGATAATCCGATCACTTTCGGTAATTATGGATCTATTGATCTGCCGAATCCTCTCTTAAACGGGGCGATTTTAGTCACGAATTGGACGGATGATGGAGAAAATATCTGGATGGCGTCATCAATGGCGCATCCTTTGCAGGTTTTTTTCAATGGAATCAGGGGAAGATTTGTAAATACCATAGAGGATCTATCTATGCAAAATGATTGGACATTTACAACATCCGGAGAACCTTTTTCCAGTCCCGGGATAGTCTATGTATATTCTACAAAAAATCCCGGTCTGATCTATACGAACCCCGGAACTGAAATCAGCTATGGAGGCGGCTGGGATACCGGAGTAATTTACTCATCTAATAAATCATACTTTATTATTGACGGAATTGACACGATATATGGAAAATTCAATTGTATCAGTTTAATTTCAGATAAAACAATAATCTCGGGAGTTATTGTAAAGAATTTAAACGCTTCATACGCGGGCGGTTGTGGAATAGTTTTGACATTGAATGATGTTTTAGTCAGCAACGTCCATTCATTTGGAAACGGTCCCGGAACTGTAATATCTCATAATTTGCCCGGTCATGGCATCTACCCGTCCGGCTCCGATAATTTTATTATTGAAAATTCAGAATTCAATGATAATGCCGGTTATGGGATCCATGATTACAGGGGGAATTCAGGCATAATAAGAAACAATAAGTCGCATGATAACGGACATAGCGGAATTGTAGTCGCGAACACGCCGTCTAACCCGGATTTCACAAATGTTTCTGTAGATGTATATAACAACATATGTTATAGCAATGGGGGTTCCGGGATAGGAATGGCTGTCGTAAATGATGGTTTTAATCGAGCAAGGATATTTAATAATCTATTTTATGATAATACCGACTACGGAATCTGGGTTTATGGAAATGACCTGGCCAATTCTATTGAAATAAAAAACAATATATTATTGGATAATAAGAGAGCGCTTGTCGTGCAGAATGATACATCGATCTATGATATAAGCAATAATTTATATTATCAGGATTCAGGAACCTTGATTACCTGGAATGGAACTCATTACAGCACATCTCAATTTGCCGATTATCAGGCCGCCAATCCCTGGGATACCAATTCCATATGCCAGGATCCGCTCCTGGTCGATCCTGCCAATAATGACTTTCATTTAAGGCAGGGGAGTCCTCTGATCGACACCGGAGCAGATGCCGGATTAACTAAGGACTTCGAAGGCAATCCTGTACCGCAGGATGGTAATGGAGATGGTTCCGCGGAACCCGATATCGGACCGTTTGAATCCTCAGCCCCATGACGTGAAAAGAGTTAAGCCGGCTCAGAAGACCTCGCATATAAGGACCCTTAAAGACAGTATTTGGTGCCTCATGCCTGAAAAGCTTACGTCCTATAATATATCTTATGTAAACTACGCCTATTGGAAATACGGGTTCCAACGCCCTGTTGCGCAATGACTTACATATATTGTTTAATTACATGTGGATAACATTAATTCCGTGCCCATCAATTCCTGGGCTGGGGCCAGGAATTTGGTTAGATTAATGAACCAGATTAAAATGGCGGGTCTTTGTGAGTTGTCTTATGGACTCGTTTAAAGCCTCAAATAAGGCCTAATTTCTCGATTTTTGCCCTTCCTGAGGCAATACCTCAACTCGCGGCAAAACGTCCTTTTTAGAGGCTATTTTTAGATTTATAGGCTCTATTTTTTATCGGGTCTGATATTTACGGGAATGAACTTTTTCTTTATTATATCCCTCCCCCGCCTCTTTAAACCCTCTCCCCCGATCATTATTTGCCGTCAAAATAGGTAAAATATGAGGTTTTTACAGGTGTTTTATCGCTTCTTACGGGGACTGTTTGGCGGGTGAAGCTATATACCTTGATCTCTTTTTTTGATCTTGCCGAAGGCTTTTACGATCTCCATTGCCCATAGCGGGAATGATGAGATCGTTATAACGAGTACCCAGTCGAATAATCCAAGCGGTTCTGTCTTAAATATCTTTTGCGCGAATGGTATGTAAACAGCCGACATCTGCAGGAAGAATGAGATGAGCGCCGCAAAGATAAGTTTCTTATTGGTAAATATACCTATTTTAAAGAGTGAGTCAACGGCGCTGCGGCAGTTGAATGAATGGAATAGCTGGCTGCATGATAATACTATAAAGGCGGCCGTGCGTGCCCTTGCCAACCCTTCTTTTTCAACGAATAAGACAAGAACGAACGCAAGAAGGCTGCAAAAAGCTATAAATGACCCCTGTGTTAACATGGCCATGGCGCCTTTTTTGGTGAGCACGCCTTCATCTTTATGGCGCGGCATGCGCTTCATAATATCCGGACTTACCGGATCGACCCCAAGCGCCAGCGCGGGAAATCCATCGGTTACAAGATTGATCCAGAGTATATGTATTGGCAAAAGGGGTGTAGGTAAACCTATCAGAGAAGCCGTGAACATTACGAGTATCTCGCCTGCGTTGCAGGAGAGGAGGTAATGAATGAATTTTTTAATATTATCGTATATGCCTCTCCCCTCTTCAATTGCGGAGACGATAGAGGCAAAATTATCGTCCGTTATGACCATATCCGAAACTTCTTTGGTTACATCCGTGCCCGTAATGCCCATGGCTATACCGATGTCGGATTCTTTCAATGCGGGGGCGTCATTAACGCCGTCTCCGGTCATAGCCACTATGTCGCCGCGCTTTCTCCATGCGCGTATTATTCGGAGCTTGTGTTCCGGTGAGACCCTTGCGTATACAGGTATCTTTTCTATTTCGGACGCGAACTCTTCCTCTCCTATAGCATCCAATTCCTCTCCCGTCAAAGCGATAGAGTCGTTATTGAAGAACCCCAGCTCTTTTGCCACCGCTACGGCAGTATTCTTATGATCTCCGGTTATCATTACGGTCTTTATGCCGGCGGTCTTGCATTTCGTTATCGCATCTCTGGCCTCTTTTCTGGGAGGATCTATCATAGCTACTAATCCTATGAAAGTAAGTCCCCGTTCGATAGATACCGAATCCGCGCCTATTTTATATTCTTCGCTCAATTCCCTGTATGCGACAGCGAGGACTCTCAATGCAGATCCTGCGAGAGTATCATTTACCTTTAATATCTCCTCCTTGTCGGAATCCGTCAGGGGCCGCGCTTCCGATCCCTTTTCGATCTTCTCGCAATTGTTTAGAAGCACATCCGGAGCGCCTTTGACGAATGCGATAGCTTTTTTACTCGTTCCGCGGATCATGGTCATCATCTTGCGCTGTGAATCAAAAGGTATTTCATCTAAGAAAGGCAGGTCTTTCTCTTTATCGGACTTACTAATACCCGCTTTTGCGGCGGCCGTAAGCAGGGCTCCTTCAGTAGGGTCCCCTATGACCTTGTAGCTATTTTTGTCCTGTGTTATCTGAGCACCGTTGCATAGAACGCATAGGTCGAGAGCCTTGATGAGATAAGAAAAATCTTTTGCGGAGATCCGGTTCTCATTTAGAATAAAATCGCCTTTTGGCTCATATCCGATGCCCGTCACCTGAAATAGATCGCCTCCTGCGTATATAGCGCGTACCGTCATCTCGTTTTTGGTCAGGGTCCCGGTCTTGTCGGAGCATATTACAGTGGCGCATCCGAGCGTCTCTACGGAGGGTAATTTTCTTATCAGCGCATGACGTTTCACCATCCTCTGTACGCCCAATGCCAGCGCTATCGTTACTACCGCCGGGAGCCCCTCAGGTATAGCGGCTACTGCCAGGCTGACGGCTGTAAGAAATACGTCTATTAATTTGCCTCCGCGTATCCATTCCAGGATGAATACTATCCCAACAAGAACAAAACATAGATAGACTATCCATCGTCCGAACTCATCGAGTTTTTTTTGCAGCGGCGTGGTCTCTTTCGGTATATCCTGGATCATGCCGGCTATCTTCCCAAGTTCGGTATTCATTCCGGTTTCGGTAACTATGGCCTTCGCTTTTCCGGAGGATATGGATGTTCCGAAATAGACCATGTTTGCCCTGTCGGCCAACGGGACATCTTCTTCGTTTAACGTGGAGTTTGTTTTGAATACCGGGTTCGATTCTCCGGTTAGGCTGGCTTCCTGAGCGCTGAAATTTGAGGTTAGCCATACTATGCGGCTATCGGCAGGGACATTGTCTCCCGCCTCGAGCTCTATGAGATCACCCGGCACAATTTCGGACGAAGGTATGAGATGGCTTTGGCCGTCGCGGATGACCTTTGAGAACGGACTGGAGAGCTTCTTCAGCGCCGCGAGAGATTTCTCGGCGCGGAACTCCTGTATGAAACCAAGGATTGCGTTAAGTATTATGATGGCTATTATGGCGAGGGCGTCTACCCATTCACGCAAAAAACCGGAGACCAAAGCGGCTCCGGTCAATACCCATACTATGAAATCCTGAAATTGTTCTACGAATATGCTTAAGGCCGATGGCCCCTTGCTCTCCCTGAGCTTGTTTGGACCAAACTCGGCCAGTTTAGTTTTTATGCTCTCCTGGTCAAGCCCCCTGTTTATATCTGTGGAAAGGGCCTGTACGGTATATTCTATATCTTTATTCCACCACTGTTCCATATTTTGTTCGCTTTGGAAGGAGTATCGGCTCCCCCATAACTATTTCGATTTAATTGCCAGGATCTTTACGAGGTCTGCGGCGTCTTCGATCTTATCCGTTACCCCCTCCAGATACTCCCCTAATTGATATGATAATAACAGAGTTGCCGAATCGAGTTTCGCATGTATTATGGAGCCTATAACGATCCTCTTCTGGTCATCCGCCCGGTGTTCGATATTATCTACAACTTCGCAATCTTCCAGGGCTTTCTTAAGATCGTTTTTGGCCAAAGAGTGTATGCCGTCCCTCAGTTTTGTTATCGATTCTACGATCAGGTCTGTGGCTACGGAGATATTGCCAAGGACATCATCGGGCAGTTTCTGTTCTATGAATCCCAGCAGGCGCGCCGCTCCATTAGTCCAATCCGCGATCCTGTCCAGCGTCTTAACGAAATGCATCAAATCCTCGCGGTCCGGAGGCAATAGGAGCCCTTTCGATAATTCATCGACCATTTTCGATCGTAAAATGTCGGCTTTATGCTCACTCTCGGCAACATTGGCTATAGCCTTGATCTTTGCCTGCGTATCGCCTCTGGCAAAAGCTTTGATAGCTTCATCAAAAAACTTGACCGTCTGATAGGTCTCTTCGACGTGTTTTTGCGAGTCCTCCAATATGGATTTTTCTTCCGCCATTCCCAACCAACCTAAAATATTACGCATCTCTTTCATCTTGGTCCTCCTTTAGACTATTTTTACAAAGATCATGATTGTCTTCAAAGTTAAAAACGTTATTATTCCCGAAATAAACGGTGTTAACAGCCAGCACGTTACGATCTCTCTTATTATCCTTACATTGACTACTTTGACGCCTCTTACTAACCCAACGCCGAATATGGCGCCTACGATCGAATGGCTCGTAGAGACCGGTATCCCAAAAAGCGTATATATATGGACGTTTATGGCGCTTGCGAGTTGCGCCGAAAATGCCATTATGGGCAAAAGCTGCGTTATCTCCGACCCGATAGTTTCAATGACTTTATAGCCCCATGTCATAATACCGGCTACTATAGCTATGCCACCTAAAATTATACTCATGTGCGCGGATAAGATGTTCGCGCCCACAAGTACGCCGACCGAATTTGCCACATCGTTGGCGCCCCAGGTATATGCCACGTAACATCCGCTTATGATAATGAGGACACTCATTATTCCCCTGAAATATTTCCGGGGTATTATCGCGTAAAGCGTATTTTTGAATATTATATAAAGCAAATATCCGAGAACTGCCGCGCCAAGCGGGGTGAATATCCAGCATATGAATATATCTATAAGAGCTTTCCATTTAACCGGCGCATGTATAGCGAGGCCGGCGCCGGCGACCGCGCCGACTATTGAGTGGCTTGTTGATATGGGCATCTTCCAATAGGTGGCCAGAACGACCCATGCGCAGGCGCCAAAGGACGCTACCAACGCTATATATGTAGTCGCATCCTTGCTCAGGATATTCATCGGCACGATCCCCCTCCCTATCGTCTTTGTGACATAGGAACCCTGAAGGAACGCTCCGAGAAACCCGAATACACAGATTAGGATTATGGCCTGCTTCAGATTGAGGACTTTTGAACCGACGGCGGTGCCGAGCGAGTTGGCCGCGTCATTTGCGCCTATCGACCAGCCGACAGCCAGGCCCATGAGGATCGTTAGCATTATAATGGCAAGCATTGCCAATGATTATATGTATAACCATTGGCAGTGTCAAGCGAAGATTGTCCGCAGGCGGTTATTTTATTAGCAAATGGTATTCGTATGATATGGCGATCGTGAATAATATGATTATTACGAGCAATAATACGACATTTCTCTGTTGGGATACCGTCTTTACGTCCAGGGATGAACTTATAAGATGCTTTTTTTTGGTGACGTAGGCCCATTGGGCGTATAGTATCAGAAAGACTATGAGTATGTTGCATTCGAACGCAAGTACCGGCGCGAAAAAGTCAGGATGATCGCTGAGCATCATGGTTGAAAAGGGTATAAGACAGATAAACATGAACCATATTATATTTATGAATACCAGAGGAGGATCTATGTATGCGATAAATTGAAATTGCCAGTGATGCGTCAGCCACAATACTCCCAGGAGCATAAAACTTATAGAATACGCGATGAAATCATTCCAGAGACCGGCAAACATTATGTGATAATCGGCCTCCTTTATAAACTTATCTATTTTGAATAATTCGCTCATACTGACTATCATGATGGTCATTACAATGGCGAATATTCCGTCCGTAAGCGCTTCTATTCTATTAGTCTTTAATTTCATGCTCCCTTCTTTCTTGTTTTTTTGTTATAGGCCCTTGCCAAAACCCGGATTATATGGCATACTTATATTAGACATATTGGAGGAGATGGAAACGATAGCGAAAGCCATCAGGCCTATCACCTACAAAAGACCTTCGAACCTTGAAGGTCTCTTTTGTTTATATCCGTATGATAGCATATAGAGGATATATGTCAACCGATTCCAGGGGCATATTCCAATTCGTGGAATCGGTTCCGCGTTATAGACATCCGATTTGTATTTACACTATTTTGTGATATACTTTACTGATAAACAAAAGGATAAAATATGAAGAGTGTAGTGGCTATGATATTGGGCGGCGGGCAGGGCAAGCGGCTCTTCCCTCTTACGATGTACAGGTCTAAACCGGCCGTTCCTATAGGGGGAAAATACCGTCTTATCGATATACCGATAAGTAACTGTCTCCACTCCGACATAAAGAATATATACGTGCTTACACAGTTCAATTCGGAGTCGCTTAATAATCATATCAACAGCACGTACAGGTTCGACTATTTTTCACGCGCCTTTGTCAGGATCCTCGCGGCCGAACAGACGCTTCAGGGCGCAAATTGGTTCCAGGGAACGGCTGACGCTGTCCGCAAAAATATCGCCCACCTTAATCTAAAGGACGAAGACCAGGAGATACTTATACTCTCCGGCGATCATATTTACGAGATGGATTATCGGGAGTTGATCCACTTTCATAGGAGCAAGAGAGCCGACTTTACCGTTTCGGTCGTTCCGGCGTGCCATGAAGAGGTTCACGAGCTTGGCATACTAAAATTGGGCAAGACCGGACGGGTAATCAAGTTTAAGGAGAAACCGTCCACGCCTTTCGAGCTTAGAGATCTCAAGTCGAGACACGATTCCAAATGTCCTTATACGGCATCTATGGGCGTATATCTATTCAAGGCGAGCGTTCTTAAAGAGGCTTTAAAAGGCAATGATATAGATTTTGGACGTGAAGTAATACCGCATTCTATCAAGAAGTTTAAAGGGTTTGGGTATATATTTACCAGCTACTGGAAAGACGTAGGTACGATAAGCGCATTCTATGAGGCTAATCTTGACATCGCCGCATCCAAACCGCATATGTCTTTTCTTTATAAAGGCCGTGTATTTACCCGTCCGCGCTTTCTGACGTCCCCCAGGATAGCGGATTGCCGTATAGAGAATTCGCTTATAGGCGAAGGCTGTATTATCGGCAGCGGTGAGATCAAGAATTCGACCGTAGGCTTAAGGAGCATCACGGGTAAAGGCTGTAAGATCTCCAAGAGCGTCCTTATGGGAGCCGATTATTACGAAGGATCCTCTGTCCAAAAGGGCGTTCTCAGGATAGGTATAGGCGACGGCACTATTATAGAGAATACCATAGTCGATAAGAACGCAAGGATCGGCAGGAACGTAGTGATAAAGAATTCAAACAATCTCAAGAATTACGACGGCGATTGTTATTTTATAAGAGACGGCATAGTGGTTATACCCAAGAACGCCACCATCAAAGACGGGACGAAGATATAGCTTTTGTTATCTTATCGATCGTGCCGGTCTTGTCCAATGCCCATAAAGGCGCAATGTGATCGTCTTTACTCCCCTGCCCCGTCAACCTCTGGACAATTATGTCGGGAGAGAGATTGTGTAAGAATTCACAAGCCAGTTCCGCGTATTCATCTTCTTTGAGCAATATTATATCGCCTTTCCTGTATAATTCTTCCAATTTGCTTCCTTTCAGGATATGCAGGAGATGGATCTTTATCCCTTTTATATTTAACTCAGCCAGTTTCATTGCGGTAGCCATCATATCTTCTTTGGTTTCGCCCGGCAGGCCTAAAATAACATGTACGCATATGGGGATATCGAATTCCCCCGTCAGTTTGACGGCGTTTAAAAAATCATTAAATGTATGACCGCGATTTATCGATTTTAGGGTTTTATCATGGGCTGATT
>JAQTPE010000019.1:13189-19237 GCA_028748925.1 Candidatus Omnitrophota bacterium | reverse complement strand
TTTTCATCCATATTTTTTCATATTATCATAAAAGGCGGCCTTTAACAAGTCCTTAGTATAAGGATGCGCCGGAGACGAGTATATATCGCCGGCCAGGCCCGTCTCGACTATCTTGCCTCGCAACATCACGGCAACCTTATCGCAGATGAATTTGATCACTTTAAGATCATGACTTATAAAAAGGCATGTTATATCCAGTCTCTTTTGAATATCTTTAAGCAGGTTCAGGATCTGAAGTTGTATCGTAACATCGAGGCTCGATACGGGCTCATCCAAGACTATGAATTCGGGCCTTGTGAGGACGGCTCGTCCTATCGCTATCCTCTGCCGCTCTCCTCCGGAAAACTGATGCGGATATTTCTTCAAAACACTATTAGGCAAGTTTACCATACCAAGAACTTCCTCGATCTCATATTTAATATTTTGCGTTTCTGTCATGCCCGCGGAAGCGGGCATCCATATTTTAGATTCCCGCTTTCGCGGGAATGACGGCTTTTCAAATGATCTCTGTATTATCAGCCCCTCCGCAAGTATGTCAAATATCTTCATCTTAGGGTCAAGGCTATTGTAAGGATCCTGGAATACCACCTGCACTTTTTTAGTCTCCAGGAACAGACGCCCGGAATCGGGTTTTATTATGCCCAGTATTATCTTGCCTAATGTGGTCTTGCCGCAACCGGACTCCCCCACAAGTCCGAAAAATGAGCCTTTACCTATCTCCAAAGAGACGCCGTCAAGCGCCTTAACGGCCCCGGCCGTACCTGAGAAACATTTCTTTAAATCTTCACACCTGACCATATTCATGAGGATAACGCCTTAACGGACTCCAATAGAGAGACCGTGTATTCATTCCTGGGATCGCCTAAGACCTGTTTCGTGGCACCAGTCTCAACAATGATGCCTTTACGCATAACCGCAACGCGGTCACACATTCTCGATATAATTCCAAAATCGTGACTTATAAAGAGTACGGAAAGCTTATCTCTCTCGATTATCTCTTTAAGAAGATCGAGAACTTGAGCCTGTATAGTAACATCAAGCGCCGTAGTAGGTTCATCAAGTATAACAAGCTCGGGCGAATTGACCAATGCCATCGCTATCATGGCGCGCTGTTTTGTCCCCCCGGAGAGCTGATGAGGATAATCATAAAAGATCCTTTTTGCTTCATATATATGCACCCTATCCAGATATTCGAGTGTAAGCGCCTTCGCTTTATCGCCATCAACGCCCTGGTGGCTTATGATAGTCTCGACTATCTGCTCGCCAACGGTAAATACAGGATTGAACGAGCTCGCCGGCTCCTGAAAAACGATCGATATCTTAGAGCCTCTTATACCGCGCAAGTCTTTTTCGTCTAATCTCAACATATCAAGCCCATTGAAGATCACGCTGCCGCCGGCAATATTACCGGGCGGTGATATTAATCTAAGGATCGAAAGCGCCGTTAAAGTCTTACCCGAACCGGATTCGCCTACTATGCCGAATACTTTGCCTCTTTCAATATCAAAACTCACGCCATCGACGGCTCTTACTATTCCGTCCGGCACGTTGAAATCGACCTTTAAGTCTTTAACTTGCAGTATATCCATCCCGCACTTTCTCCTTATAGTCCGCACCTTTAAGAAGGTGCGGGATTCATTCTTTAAGCCTCGGTTCCAATATATCGCGCAGAGCCTCTCCTAATATGTTATACGACAGGACCGTAAAAAGTATGAACAGCCCCGGAAAGACCGTAAGCCACCATGCGACTCCAAGAGTAGAGCGTCCGTCCATGAGAATATTCCCCCAGCTTGGGATCGGAGGCTGCACCCCTATGCCTAAAAAGCTTAAAGCGCTTTCCATTAATATGGCGCCGCCTATTCCAAGCGTCGCGCTCACGAGCACCGGGGCTATAGCATTCGGGATAAGATGCCTCAATATTATCCGGCTATCCTTCGCGCCCATCACTCTGGCCGCAGAGACAAAATCTCTCTCTTTTAGTGTAAGGACTTCCGCCCGCACGAGCCTCGCTATCCCCATCCACCCGGTGGCGCCTATTATTATCATGATATTGGTAATGGAAGGCTCCAATAAAGATATGACCGCCAATATCAGAAATATCACGGGAAAACATAGCATGATATCTACGAACCTCATCAATAGATAGTCTATCAAGCCGCCATAATATCCGGCTATAGCTCCTATCAATACACCTATAAGCGACGCTATGCCGACGGCGATAAAACCTATCGCAAGCGATATCCTCGCCCCATAGGCTATTCTGGAGAATATATCGCGCCCAAGCCTGTCCGTTCCGAATATATGTTCTCTCGAAGGCGCGGTAAGAACGGATCCTGAATCGGTTGAGACAGGATCGTATCTGGTAAGAAAAGGCGCCAACGCTGCAAGCGTCAATATCGCCAATATAAAGACGAGCGCCGCGAAAGCCATCCTGTTCTTTATGAATTCTCTCATACTTCGACCTCTCCGCCGGTCACCCTTATCCTTGGATCGGCGTAAGAATATGCTATATCCGCCAAAAAATTTCCCAATAACGTGAGTATCGCTCCTATCGAAAGCACTCCCATTATCACGGGATAATCGCGCGCCATAACCGATTCGTAAAATAGCCTGCCCATTCCGGGTATCGCAAATATCGATTCGAATATTACGCTTCCGCCTATCAGGCCCGGCACGGATAATCCCAATATGGTTATTATGGGCAGCAGCGCATTCTTCAAAGCGTGTTTATAGATAACGGTCTTTTCGCTTAAACCCTTAGCGCGCGCCGTCCTTATATAGTCCTGGCGGATTATGCCTACCATTTCGGTCCGCATATACCGTGATATTATGGCAAGACTTCCGAAGGTAGATATCGCTACGGGAAGTATTAGATGTCTCGCCATATCGATAATCTTGCCTATGACACTAAAACTTTCAAAATCGAGCGACGTGATTCCCGAAACGGGGAGCCATCCCAAATTTATGCAGAATAGATTCATCAGAAGCAGCGCCAGCCAGAATTCGGGAGTTGAAAACCCTATGAATACAAATATGGTGGTAAGTTTATCGGGAAGTTTCCCTCTCTTAACCGCGCTCATTATACCGAGAGGTATTCCTATAACTAACGTCAGCAGGATCGCTGAAAAGTTTATAAGGATAGTTATAGGAATGCGTTCCGCGATCTTTTCAGATACAGGCCTGTCGTCAAGATATGATCTGCCGAAGTCGAACCGCACGAATCGCCCGACCCATTCCGCATACTGAATATATAAAGGCTTATCGAGCCCATATAGCTTCTCGAGCCGCTGCTTGGCCTCAAACGAGACCTTCGGATTCATGCTCGTCTGTATATCCGTCGGCTTCCCCGGAGCTAAATGTATCACGAAGAACGATATCAGCGTGATCCCGATAAGCGTCGGTATCAATCCTAATATTTTTTTAATAATGTGCTTAATCATATAATCTCTTATGCATATTTTTCGCTTCAAATAGAGGCGGATACTTTTGTGGCCGCCTCATCCAAACCTAAGCCTCGTTATGTGCCGCACCTGCCACCACTCCAGGCCTTTGTTCGCGGCCTGAAATTTTTTGCCGTGTGCTACGGTTTACGTTTCGCGAATTTGCAGGAATTCCTTCGGCCTATGTTTAGTTTTGCTTTTCGCAAAACTAGTCAAACATAGGCCTCAGTCAGTTCCTGCATTCGCTCAACGTAAATCCTTGCACACCAACCTGCTATAGAGGTGATGCCAAAAAATTTCTAATGGCCGCTCACAAAGTCCTGTAGTGTTGGCAGGCAAAGTCCATATCTCACTATCCCTCTGCGAACAGAAACGATTTCTATAATCTACTAAGCTACCCTAATTATTACAAGTACCGGATCTGCCCCAAAAAGCGCCTGACCCCTATTGTCCCCTGAAACTTATTGTAAGCGCAGGCAGTGAGCGAAAAGCGAACTGCCTGCGCTAAAGAAACTTGTCTATGAGAATTTTTATGGGTGATGCTCCTGAAGCTTTTCTTGAAATGGGCTCGCATGGGATGGGGGTGTCCGCTGATTAGGATTACTGAGTCTTATGCAATAGCTATTGAGATGCCATATAAGGAGGTAATCCTGCGGACATACAGATACCACATCCATATTACAGGCCTATTGTAAACCCCATGCGAGCCAATAGGAAAGAAAAGCTGAAGGAGCAGCAGGACCCATAAAAATTATTAAAGAACGATTTTGAGATTACTTCGCCCGCCACCTTCGGTGGCGAGGCTCGCAATGACGATACGCTGAAGGCGTGCCCCGCAGGGTCTCACCTGACAGCGGGAAGCAAAAAATTTACTTGTACCTCTGTTCCGATTTCGGCACGTACCACTTGATGAAATTGTAACCGATGCCGATGGGTGACGATTCGACGCCTTTGAAACGCGAATTCACTATCGGAAGCGCGTCGGGTGTATAGAGGAAGAGGTATGGCTGATCTTCATATATAAGCTTGTGGATCTCGTGATAAATGGCGGCGCGCTTCGACCGGTCGAATGTGCGCCTGCCCTCTTCCAGCAACTTATCGACCTTCTCATTCTTATATCCTACAAAATTGAATTCGCCCTGCCGCGTCCTGGACGAATGCCAAATATCATAGCAATCCGGATCGCGCGATAAGAACCATCCCATCATCACCGCCTCAAAGCGCCTCTTTTCTATAAATTCGTTTATCAGGCTTGACCATTCGATAACGCGTATCTTCATCCTTATCCCGACGTTCTTCAGTTGTTTCTGCATGAGTTCGGCGCTTCTCTGGCGTTCGGCGTTCCCCTGGTTCACAAGGACGGTGAACTCGAACTTCTTCCCATCCTTCTCTCACCAGCCGTCGCCGTCGGCATCTATCCAGCCGGCTTCGTTTAATAATCTCTTTGCTTCGACGGGATCATAAGGCGCAGGTATTACAGCCTCATTGTACGCCCATGAATCCGGAATGAACGGCCCGGTGGTTATCCTCGCCAGCCCAAAGAATATCGCGTCTATTATCTCTTCTTTGTTCACCGCGTAATTTATCGCGCGCCTTATCCTCACATCCTGAAATCTCGGATCCGACAGATTGTATCCCATGTACGTAAAACCGAAGCTCTGGTATTTGAATTTATTGTAATGTCTTTTAAAAACTTTATTATCCGTCTGGCGGGTAAATTGCAAAGGCGTCAAGAGCGACATATCGACGCCTTGAGTCTGAAGTTCCAGAAACGTCGTAGCTTCGTCCGGGATTATTTTATAGATGTACCTGTCTATATACGGCCTGCCTTCGAAATAATCATGATTGGATACAAGCTCTATCTTCTGGCCTGCCTTCCATGACTTAAACTTATATGGGCCTGTCCCTATCGGAGAGCGCGAAAATTTGGTTTTATTGAGATCTTCGTTCCTTAATATATGCTCCGGCATTACCGGGATACCCCAGCTCGAGAGAGCCGGCGCAAAAGGCTCTTTATATATTATCTTTATGGTGTGGTCGTCAATGATGACAAAATCTTTTACGCGTTCGTATTCCCCGCTGTAAGGCGTCCTCACATTGGGGTCTATCAGCTTCTTATAGGTGTACTCCACATCGCGCGAAGTGAACGGCCTGCCGTCATGCCAGCGCACTCCCTTTCTTAAATGAAATATTATCGTCTTGCCTTCGTCCTCGATATCCCAGCTTTCGGCAAGGTCACCGACCAGATTGATATTCTTATCATATTTAACAAGGCCGTTGAATATAAGTCCGCATATGTCGCTTGAAGCGGAATCGGAGGCTAAGATCGGAACGAACGTACGCGCGTCGCCGCTTGACGCGACGACTATCGCGTCGCCGTATTCAGGTCCCGGCTCGGAAGAGGAATTTTGAGGCTCGAATAATAAAAAATAAGATACCGCCAATATCATCAGCGGTATCTTATTTTTTATAAACATTTTTTTATCAAAATCCGGCAAAAGGCGATTCATCCGGCATTTGAGGATACCCCCCGCTTGTGGTAAGAGGAGCCTGGGGGCCGCCTTTAGCGACAAGCGATCTGCCTCTGTGGCTCGTCATGACACCCAAT
>JAQTPE010000019.1:0-13179 GCA_028748925.1 Candidatus Omnitrophota bacterium | reverse complement strand
CCAGGATCGTCTGAGTGGAAGAGCCCCCGAAGGATTCACTCAAACCTCCGCCGCGGCCGGCCTGAAGCAATATGACGGATATCAAAACAAGTGAAACGATTACATGTATCGTAATAACGAGCCCATATAGCATCTCTCTACCTCACAGACAGTTTTTTACTAATTGAACAAATGAATCCGCTTTTAAACTGGCGCCTCCCACGAGCGCGCCGTCTACATCTTCCTGCGTAATAAGCTCTTTTATATTTTCCGGCTTTACACTTCCGCCGTACTGGATCCTTACCGACTTCGCGACTTCGTCACCGTGCATCTGGCCCAGCAGAGTCCTGATATATTTATGAGCTTCCTCGGCCTGTTCCTTTGTAGCGTTCACACCGGTGCCTATGGCCCAGACGGGTTCATACGCTATCACCGTCTTTAACATATCTTCTTTGGAAAGTCCGGCGAGCGAATTCATAACGTGGTCTTTAATAACGTCGAATGTCTTGCCGCTCTTTCTATCTTCTAATTTTTCACCCACACAGACTATCGGCCTTATATCTTCTTTCAGGAGAACCTTGAGTTTCTTGTTAACGGTCTCATTCGTCTCGCCAAAGAACTGCCTTCTCTCGGAATGGCCTATTATGCAGTATTTGCATCCCGCGCTTTTAAGCATGCCCGCGGATATCTCTCCGGTAAAAGCGCCTTCCTTCTCCCAATAACAATCCTGCGCGCCGAGCTTTATATTGGTATCCATAGTGATCTCATTAACATCGCTTAGTGAGGTGAACGGCGGGCAGACGACTATCTCCACCTCCTCGACATCATACAATGAACGCTTTATTGAATTAACGAGATCTATCGATCCGCTTATGTCCTTGTTCATCTTCCAGTTGCCGGCAATTATTATTTTTCTCATCATATCTTATTTGTCCTGTAACGCGTCTATACCCGGAAGGCCGCGCCCCTCTAAATATTCCAACGACGCGCCTCCTCCGGTGGAGATATGCGTCATCTTGTCTTCAACTTTAAATTTCAACATCGCCGCGGCGGTATCTCCGC
Source organism: Candidatus Omnitrophota bacterium (assembly GCA_028748925.1). Classification (GTDB taxonomy): domain Bacteria; phylum Omnitrophota; class Gorgyraeia; order 2-01-FULL-45-10; family 2-01-FULL-45-10; genus 2-01-FULL-45-10. The sequence goes on along the minus strand of JAQTPE010000019.1, from coordinate 12,138 downwards.
CGCCTATTATAGTAACAGCGTCTTTCAACCCCGCTAAAAATACGGCTATCGCCTCAGTGCCTTTAGCGAATTTATCCATCTCGAATACACCCAGGGGGCCGTTCCAGATGATAGTCCTGGCGTCTTTAAGCTTATCTTCGAATAGATTTATCGTCTTGGGGCCTATGTCGAGTCCCATCCAGCCATCGGGTATATCTTCGCCGACCGTTTTCGCGGTAGCATTAGCGTCAAATTTATCCCCTATGACGTTATCGACGGGCAGCAATATAGGTATATTCTTCTTCGCGGCCTTATCGAGAGCCTGCTTAGCGGTATCGTAACCATCTTTATCCAATTTCGAAGCGCCGATCGTATGGCCTTTGGCCTTCAGGAAAGTATAAGCCATGCCGCCGCCTATGATCAGAGCGTCCACTTTATTCAAGAGATTATCGATAACCTTTATCTTGTCTTTGACCTTTGCGCCGCCCAAGATTGCCACAAAAGGCCTCCTGGGACTATCTACCGTCTGACCAAGGTACCGTATCTCTTTCTCAAGCAGAAAGCCCGCTACCGACGGCAGGTACTTCGTGACGCCTTCTGTTGAAGCATGGGCCCTGTGGGCAGTGCCAAACGCATCATTGACAAACAAATCCCCGAGGCTCGCGAGTTCCATCGCGAACGCGGGATCATTCTTCTCTTCTTCGGCGTGGAACCTTAAATTTTCCAACAGAACAACGTCGCCCGGCTTCATCATAGCCACAGTCTTTTTGACGGCATCACCTATGCAGTCATCGGTCTTAGTGACCTTTTTCCCGAGCAATTCTTCGAGCCTTTTGGCAACCGGCGCAAGTCTCATCGAATCGACGACTTTACCATCGGGTCTGCCGAGATGGCTCACAAGGATGACTTTTGCTCCACTTTCGATCGCGTATTTGATCGTAGGGAGAGCGGAGCGTATCCTTATATCATCGGTTATATTCAATTTATCATCGAGAGGGACGTTGAAGTCCACCCTCATCAATACTCTCTTACCTTTCAGATCGATATCCTTAATGGTCTTCTTAGCCATTGTTTCCTACAGCCCCTTCTTTATCATGTACTCGATCAGATCAACAACCCTGGATGAATAACCCCATTCGTTATCGTACCACGCGACCACCTTCACGAAGTTTCCGCCGAGCACCTTGGTAAGCTTCGAATCTACGGTTGAAGAAGCGGATGAATGGTTAAAATCTACCGATACCACATCTTCGTCGGTATAGGCGAGTATACCCTTCATCTTGCCGTCCGCAAAAGACTTAAGAGTCTTATTAATATCGTCGGCAGTCGCGTCTTTCTTAAGCAAACAGGTCAAGTCTACCACCGACACGTTCACTACCGGCACTCTAACGGCATAGCCATCGAGCTTACCCTTAAGCTCAGGAATGACGAGCCCTATCGCCTTTGCGGCGCCTGTCGATGTCGGTATCATGGAGACGGCGGCGGCCCGCGCGCGTCTCATATCGGAATGGGGAAGATCCTGCACATGCTGATCGTTGGTATACGCATGTATAGTCGTCATGAGCCCCTTTTCGATCCCCCAGGTGTCGTTCAATATCTTAGCTACGGGCCCCAGGCAGTTGGTTGTGCATGAAGCATTTGAAATTACGCAATCTTTCTTAGGATCATATTTATCTTCATTCACTCCCATAACTACGGTGATATCTTCGCCCTGCGCGGGAGCGGATATTATAACCTTCTTGGCGCCGCCCTTAGTGATATGGTTTATAGCGCCTTTGACCTCTTTACCTTTCTTATTCACGCCATCGTTCTTTATGGTAAAAAGGCCCGTTGATTCAACTACTATCTCTACGCCAAGTTCTTTCCACGGCAATTCCGCCGGATCTCTCTTCGCCAGCACCTTTATCTCTTTGCCGTTCACTACTATAGAATCGGTACCGGCTTTTACGTCACCGCCTGGGAAACGGCCATGAACCGAGTCATACTTTAACAAGTGCGCAAGCGATTTAGCGTCGGTTATGTCATTTACCGCAACGAGTTCAATATTTTTGGAATTCTTTTCAAGAATCGCCCTTCCTACCATCCTCCCTATCCTGCCGAATCCATTGATACCTATCTTTACCGCCATCGCCTGTATCCTCCTCTTATTTAGTCTCTTCGAGTTTTACGCTCAAAAGATTCTTTGCCGCTATGTCCGGCGGAACGGGATTGATATAAAAACCGCTCCCCCATTCAAAGCCGGCAACCTTTACCAATTTTGGCATAATCTCTATATGCCAGTGATAATCTTCCCTCTCGTGCCCGTTTATCGGAGAGGTATGGATTATAAAATTATACGCCGGATCGCCCAGATACTTCTTGATCCTTAAGAGAGAATCGCGCAGCGCTTTTGCGACGCACGGGACGGTATCCCTGTCAAGCCCCGTAATATCCGACGCGTGTTTTTTGGGCATTATCCATATTTCATAAGGAAATCTCGAGACATATGGACAGAAAGCTATGACCCTTTCATCCTCATATATTATGCGCTCCCGCTCATCGCGTTCTTCGCGTATCATGTCGCAAAATACGCATCTCTCTTTGTAGCTGTAATATATGGCCGCGCCTTCAAGTTCCTCATGAACTCTTTTCGGCACAATAGGAAGAGCTATCAGTTGGCTATGGCCGTGCTCAAGCGACGCGCCCGCTATCTTGCCGTAATTTTTGAATATGAGTATATATTTGAACCTCTTGTCGCGGCGTAAGTCTATTGAGCGCGATACATAGGCCCAGATAACCTGCTCGGCTTCGGCGTAGCTCAGATCGGCGGTATCCCTATTATGCTCCGGCGCCTCGATTATAACTTCATGAGCGCCTATACCGTTCATCATATCGAATACGCCTACGCCCTCTTTGTTCAGTTCACCTTCGATACGCAGCGCAGGGAACTTATTGGATACTACTCTAAGCGTCCAGCCCGGGCTGTTCGGCGGGCCGTATTTCCTGTGGACCAGTATCTCCGGCGGCGTCTGATTCTCGCGGCCCCAGCAGAAAGGGCACGTCGCTTCGCCCTTCTTTTCATTTGGTTCGATCTTGAAATCCTTGACCTCGGGGATCCTGTCGAGATATGTTATTATCCAGCGCCCCGTAACCGGCTCTCTCCTTAACTCATTCATGCTTTTGCCTCCCTGACGCTCTTGTAGGCGTCTTGGGGCGGAAGCGGATTGATATAGAAACCACTGCCCCATTCAAACCCCGCTACACGCGTCAATATCGGAAGCACTTCGAGATGCCAGTGATAATCATTTTCTATCGTCTCCCAGTATCCCCTCTTATTCATCTGTCTTCTGAAAGGAGCCGTATGCAAAACCGTATTATAAGGAAAATCCCCTATCACTCTCTTTAATTTGGCGAATAGGCCGCCGTATATTCCGCCCAGATCCGAAGCTATCTCTTTCGATGTCTTATAAAAATCACACGAATGCTCTTTGGGCATTATCCATGTCTCGAACGGGAACCTTGAAGCAAACGGCATGATCGCTATGAAATACTTCGATTCCATGACCACGCGCTTCCCTACCGCAATCTCCTGTTTAATAATATCGCAAAATACGCATCGCTCCTTATAATTATAATATTGTTTCGCTCCGGCAAGCTCCTCTTTCACTCTTTTTAAATTTACGGGCGTACCCACCAGCTGGATCCTCTGGTGTTTTATATGTCCGCCGCCCGCCGCACGGCCGTAGTTCTTTACCAATAATACATATTTTATTCTTGGGTCTTTCTCCAGGTCTTTGATGCGGTCTATTATGACGCCGAATACTTTTGAGAGCTGTGACGCCGGAGGCGCGCCCTCGGTAAGGTGATCTGGAGTCTCCACCACTATCTCATGAGCGCCTATCGCGTCCATGAGGTCGTACATTCCATGAGCGCGGCGGTTAAGATCGCCCTCAACATGCAGGAGGGGGAATTTATAAGGTATTACGCGCACGTCCCAGCCCGGTGTGTTGGGCTTCGTCCCGGCTTTCCTTAAGGCGCATATTTCGGGAGGAGTCATGCTTTCGTTGCCCTGACAGAACGGGCATTTTTCTCCGGAAGCCAACTCCTCTTTCTCCACTCCGGCGGCGAACTGATCCGGGCGCTTCGCCCTTTCCGTAGCTATTATCACCCACCTGCCTATAATAGGATCTTTCCTTAACTCAGGCATTATTCTCTCCTCTTAAGAATACGAGAAAATCTATCGGATTGACCACTCCCAGGATATTCCCGTTCTCATCTTTCACTATTATAAGTTCGCTCTTCCTCGCCTCCGCTTTCTGAAGGGCCGTCTTCAGGGACGTGTGAGGACTTACCGTTATAAATGAACGCCGCATAACTTTTGTAACGGAAGATTTCAACTCTTCACCGAGCACTTCCGGTATCTTGAATACCACTTCTCTCTTTATCGACTTCAGCTTCTCTTTTACAAATTCGTACAGTTCTGTTACCGGTATCCGTCTGCGGCTTACCGGTATCTGCTGGATCGGCTTGCCTTCGATAAAGTTTATGTGAGTCTCAAGCTCGGACTGCCCCGTATCGTCGTTTATTGAAAGAAAATATCTCAACGAACTGTCCGGTATCTCGTCTATCTTCTCTTTCGGTATGGCCGCCAGATATGAAAGCTCGCACGCGTCCTTCTCTTCACAATCCAGGAATGTGTAATTCTCTTTTATGTAACGCGCCAGAAGATTGTCCTGATCGCGGTAGACGCTCACATATTTTTCAAGAGTATCTATCGCATCGGCTAAGAATACGCCGAGCGCGACATCCACATTATAGAGGAGCCCGCTTGCTACCATAGCGGCGTCATCCGACTGACCGGGCCCAACATGATGACGGATATACAGGTACTTTATATGTTTGGCGTCCCTGTACCTTATCTTGCCTTCATCTACGATCAGCCCGCACTCTTTGAATTCTTCAAGCCTGTCCTCATTTTCCTGATGCGCCAGATCCTCGCCGTCCAGGCCCATCTCCCCCATAACATCGGTATTGACGAGATAGCACCTGCCGTATCCTATATCTATTTTAAAGAGCTCTTCGGTCCTGCTTCTTATCTCTACATCGTCCCTTAATCCGCCTAAGTAGAGGCCCTTAAGAATATCGTGGTAATTTACCGTCCTGTCCTTAAATAGCGGTATCCCTAAAAACGGCTTTCCGTTCCTTGTGACGAGCCTGTCTCTCGGATCATCTCCGAGCGCGCTATCTACAAACTCGACTATCTCGTCTATAAGCTCCTGCCTCTTGGCTTTTGTCGCTTTCGGGGATCTCCCTAATGCCCTTACTACTTCATCGATCGTTGTATTTACGTAAAAGCGCTTATTAAAGCTGCCGGCGCCGTTATGGGCACGCCCCTCTACGGATTGCAGGAATATTAGATCTTCTACCTTCGGATTGGTATATAGACGTTCTGACGACTTAAGTTTATGAAAATCCTGCTGAATCAGTTCCCTCGGTGCGACTTTTTTCTGCACCCCGACCCTTCTTTCATTACTTGTGTGAAAAAATATATTCTATATCATCCGCGTAAGAATATCACCCCATCCGAGAAGAGAGAGAATTAATAAGAATATGAGGTGAGCTCACAATAATCTTAAGATTATAACATAGGAGATATTATTTGCAACAGAATTCTCCCCTGTACGGCTAGGGCCCAAAGCGGCAGCCGATAGGGACCTTATGACCGCAGAGGAAAGCATCCGTATCGAATGGCTTCTTCGCCTCGATCTGGATGTATTGGACCAGCAAATTACCCTTTCCGGTCCTGATTACGATACCTTTATGCCTGATAATATCCACGACTTCTCCGCAAGCCCCCTTACCATCCCCGGATCCCAAAACTTCGGCTTTGAGTATCTTCAGGGTCTTTCCGTTAAAATGCGTATAGGCGCCCGGCCACGGAATAAGCGCGCGGACCTTATTACGGATCTTTACAGCGGACTCATTCCAGTCTATAAGCCCGTCCTCTTTCTTTAATTTTGGAGCAACGGTCGCGGCGGAATCATCCTGCCCGGCAAATTTTGCCTTACCGGATTCTATCAGCGCTATAGTCTCGATCAGCGCGTCGGCGCCGATATCAGCCAGCTTCTCGTTTAAAGTTATATTCGTCTCTTCTTTATCTATCGCCGTCTCTTTGACGAGGATTATGTCGCCTTCATCCGTCTTCTCGTTCATCCTTATTATCGTCACTCCGCTTACAGTCTCACCGTTCATTATCGTCCAGTTGGTAGGCGCGGCGCCGCGATATTTAGGCAGAAGAGAACTATGGATATTGACGCAGCAAAATTTTGGGATATCGAGCACTTCCTTCTTCAGGATCTGGCCGAACGCGACCACCACGAACAGGCCGGCGTTCAATCTCTTCAGATACACGACAGACTCTCTGCTCGACGCGTCATCGGGCTGAAAGACGGCGATCTTCTTCGCCTGGGCCAAAACTTTTACCGGAGACGGAGAGACCTTTAGCCGCCTGCCCTTCTGCCGGTCGGGCTTAGTCACCACTGCCATTATCTTATGCCCGGAATCGATTAGCTTGCGCAGTACCACCATCGCAAATTCAGATGTCCCGAAAAATACTATATTCATGCGGTTTTGCCCCTTAGTCTACTTATCTTTTGTGGCGCTTAAACAGCAAACACACTCCGTACCGCTCGTATAATACAAATCTCCTGCCCGGCGCGAATCGGTCTCTTCCCAGTAATTATTTCCATTGACGGCTTTGGTGTTCTTAAAATACCTGATTTTATTTACCAATAAACCGGCAAGCATCTTGTCCAAGCCCCGCTGATCATAAACCCGCTGCTGGTTGTTAATAAAATTTTTACCGAAAGGTACCGTCAAAACTAATATCCCGCCGGGCTTTAAGACTCTTTTTATTCCTATCATTCCTTTGATATCCGGAGAAAGGTTATCTTTGGGATCGCTGTAAAAACCGATCCCGATATGCTCGATCGTCGATACGCAGGTTACGGCGTCAAATGAACCCTTCTCAAAAGGTAAATCCAAAATGTCCCCCTGTATAAATTTAAAATTGGGTACCCGGTATGGGTACTGACGAAAATCGAAACCCGTTACCTGAAACCCTAATCCGGCAAGAAACAACGGCAAGACGCTCTCCATACAACCTAAATCCAGAACTTTGCTGGTCTTTGGCATCCCGGCCAAAGCGTCAATCGTAAAAGGGATTTCAATGATCCGCTCATTAAGTAAGGCTTTCTTTATAAATGATTTACGCTTTAATGAACGCCAGTCAAACCGTCGTTTGTACTTCAGAAAAACAGGATTGTTAATAAACAAACCGTCTTCCATATTATCTCTCCTTATAATAACGCATACCAGATTTTTCGATGCTAAAATTCGACTATCTCTCTTTTTCCGCCGCCATATGGCAACTCTTTATTTTTTCGTTTAATGGCCTTGACATAATATTGATAAACGAGCAATTCCTTCAGCTTGTTAAAACATAGAAGATTGAGAAATTTAACACCCCGGGCGGCGATAATATTACGCCTGATCTCTATAATATCAAACCCGGCATTTGTGAATAACTCTTTTATATTAATTAATGTAAAAAACCGCAAATGAGTCTTATCTAATAAGCCTCTATCCATGTAATCCCATACACCGGCCAATGCCAGCCTAAGGATAACTTTATAATAGCGTATGTTGGGAATACTGGCTATCACGCATCCTTCATCATTTAAATATTTTATATGTTCCGCCAAAAGATTATATGGATCTACAAGATGCTCAAGGATATCCGCGTATATTATACAATCAAAATAGCCGTTGGAATAAGGCAGGCGAAATTTTTCCGCGTCAGCTAAAAAAACCCGCCGTAGATTTTTAAGCGCTTGACTATATAATTTCTCATCTCTTTCTATGCCAATAACTTCTAAATCCCGCTTTCCCATCCTCTCCGCCCAGCTTCCATCAGAACAGCCCACATCCAGAATCTTTTTTGCGGATCCCGGTATCATGGAGAAAAAATCATCGCGCCTGTTTCTCTTGGCCATTGCTTTACCCCTTCTTACATCGATATCGGATCGACGTCAACCGCTATCAAAACGCCGTGCGGTTTGCGAAACGAGCCGAGGACTTTGCGCAACAGCGCGCACATCGCGGTCCGGTCCTTACCCTTAAGCAGTATATTATATCTGAAATACCCCCGCATGCGTGTAATCGGCGCCGGCGCCGGCCCCGCGACCTTAGCCTCTTTGTCTTCGCCCCTTATCGCATCGGCCAAACCCTGGGCCGTCTTCAGAGCCAGCTCATCGTTTCTCGCTCTCACGACAATCTTCACCAGATTCACGAACGGCGGAAAGAGAAGCTCTTTCCTGGACTTTATCTCCTCTTCATAGAATTTTTCATAATCGTGTTTTGCGGCCGTAAGAATCGCATAGTGGCCCGGCACATAAGTCTGGACTATCACTTCCCCCGCATGTTCACCCCGCCCGGCCCTTCCCGCTACCTGTGTTAATAAATTAAATGTTCTCTCGCTCGCCCGAAAATCAGGAATATTCAGCGTCACATCCGCCGAAACGACCCCCACAAGCGTAACCTCCGGAAAATCCAATCCCTTGGCTATCATCTGCGTTCCAACCAGCAGACTCGTCTGGCCCGACTTGAATTTACCCAATATCTTATCATGTGAACCGGATTTTGTCGTGGTATCCGAGTCCATTCTCGATATGTGAGCCCCGGCGAACTGACGGCTCATCTCCGATTCAACCCTTTCGGTTCCTAACCCTGAATATTTGATGTAGCCGCTCCTGCATTTTGGGCAGATGTCCGGCGGCTCCTGTGTATAGCCACAATAATGGCAGACGAGCTTCTTCTCTTCAAAGTGATATACGAGCACCGTATCGCATCTTCTACATTTTAGCACAAGACCGCAGGATTTACAGTTGATAAACGTCGAGAACCCGCGCCTGTTTAAAAATATTATCGCCTGCTTCCCTTTCTTTAAAGTATTCTCTATGGCGTCCAGAAGCACTTTGGAAAATATCGTTATTCTTTTTTTTGTGGCAAGTTCCATGCGCATATCCACGATCTTCACTTTCGGCAGCAGCCTGTCGTCTATCCTCTTAGTGAGCTTCACGAGCTTGTACTCGCCGTGTTTGGCTTTATAGAAAGATTCCAACGAAGGCGTCGCGGTACCGAGTATCAGAGGACAATTATTTAATTTAGCCCGTTCTTCCGCTACATCGCGCGCGTGATATCTGGGCACATCATCCTGCTTATAGGTCGTTTCGTGTTCTTCATCTATTATGATAACGCCCAGATTACTCATCGGGCTGAATATGGCCGAGCGCGCGCCTACAACGATATCGGCCTTTCCATCTTTAATTCTCTTCCATTCAAGAAATTTTTTCGCCGGTGTAAGTTTGGAGTGGATGACCGCCACTTTATCGCCAAATCTGGAGACAAATCTTTCAACCGTCTGGGGCGTAAGCGATATTTCCGGCACCAGCATTATCGCCTGCCTGCCCTTGCCGAGAGCATGGTCTATGGCCTGAAGATAGACTTCGGTCTTGCCGCTCGACGTAATACCGTGCAGGAGGAACGTCACATACTCTTTTTTATCTATCGTCTCAATTACGCTCTTCAGGGCTTTTGATTGTTCTTCGGTAGGCTTATGCTTTCCTGTGATAAGAAAATCCTCGGCCTGGGCCTCGGATCCCTTTATCCTTGTCCCTAATTCTTTTTTACCTTTTTTAATTCCGCCCGGTATAGCGGCCTCTATCGCCTCACCCCAGGAGCAGAAATAGGTATCCTTTATCCATCTGGTAAGCTTAAGCATCTCTTCGGTGAGGAACGGCTCTTTATCTATTATACCCTCTATATCCTTGACCTCTTTCACATCGGCTTCTTCGCTGAAACCGACAACATAACCCACCACTCTCCTGTTGGTAAAAGGCACAAAAACACGCTTACCTACAGCTATCTCACCTGAAAGATTTTCCGGGATCCTGTAGTGGAACAAGCGGTCTATGGGAAGAGCTATTGCGACTTGGGCGAACTTGGGCATTTTAACTTCAATTCTTTCATGATCTTTTTCATATCCTGCCATACCAATTTTTTATCATTGGGATTGCGAAGAAGATACGCAGGATGAAAGGTGGGTATAAGCTTAATACCATTATACTCTCTAAAGTTACCCCTCAAAGCGCTTATAGTAGTTTCAGTCCTCAACAATGTCTGGCTGGCAAATTTTCCCAACGTACATATTACCTTTGGTTTTATTATATCGATCTGTCTTTTAAGAATGCCTTCGCATTCCGCTATCTCGGCGGGCAGAGGCGGACGATTATTGGGCGGTCGGCACTTTAATATATTCGCTATATATACATCACTCCTTGTCAGGCCCATCGCTCCGATGATCTTAGTGAGAAGCTGGCCTGCCCGTCCTACAAAAGGAAGCCCCTGGAGATCTTCATCCGCTCCCGGCGCTTCACCTACAAACATAAGTTCCGCTTTGGGATTGCCGGCGCCGAATACTATGTTGCGACGGGTCTTGTACAGCGGACAACGTTTACAGCTCGATATCTCTTTTTTCAAAACGTCCAGATCATTTGTATTGTGTATAGCGTATTGCGTATTGGGCTTGTTCACAAAGAACTCGTTTATACCTGAAGCCCGATCGAGCTCTATATACGCTTTAACGGAATCTATCACATCTTTAAGGTCTTTACTTATCGTATTCATCCCGTTAGAAAATCCTTTCTTACTCCGTTAAAACCATATTTTCTAACGGGATTCATAAGCGAACTTTGCCACATCGTAAGCCGCATAAGGTTTTTTAATCTTCTTTATAGCTTCTTTCATCTTATCAAGCTTTATAGGGTCGGATATGAGGTCTTCGAGCGCGGTTTTTAAATCATCCAATCTCTTCACCTTCACCGCCGCGTTATTTCTCACCAGAAAAGATGAGTTGCCGGTCTCCTGGCCGAGTATCGGAGATATTACCACCAGCGGTATCTCCTTGGCCAAACTTTCGGATACGGTGATGCCTCCCGATTTTGATATAAGGATATCGGATATATCCATATATTCATAGACATTGTCTATAAATCCCAGGACCTTCATATTGAGCTTATATTCATCCTTCAAACTGTTTATCTTGCGTACCAACTCTTCATTGTGGCCGCAGACAACGACAGTCTGCAGCTCCCTGGGGATCCGCCTTATAACATTCACTATCCCCTCGATAGGCCCCACCCCGAACCCGCCGCCTATGACGAGTATCGTAAACAGATCGTCCCGTAATCCCGTCTCTTTGAATATTTTGGATCTATCCAGGGTTTTGGAAAATACCGGCTCCACAGGGATGCCCATCACCTTTATCTTGGCGGGGTCGACTTTACGCCCTTCGAGGTCGCGGCGCGTATCTTCGCTCGCCACAATATACGAGTCGGTTCCTTCGCATACCCACCACGCGTGTAGCTTATAATCGGTCACTACCGTAACGAGCCGCGATAACATCAGGCTCTTATGCTTCATGTCCGCGATCACTTCACTGGCAAAAAAATGCGTAGAGATGATCACATCGGGCTTCGTATCGAGTATGTAGTTCACCAATTTTTTTGAATTGGCCCAATTATTTATTCTTCTTATATAAGATACGAATAGATCCACAAACGGGAGATCGGTCAAATAATATGATAATCCCCAGAATGTCGGGAGCTTATTCACCATCAACAGGTATATCTGCAGATATGACCATTTAAAGAACTTGTTGGTATAATCGAGAGCGTCTATCAGCGTCACTTCCACGCCCGGCAGCTTCATTTCATCGTAAGCCTTCTTTACGGCCACAGCCGCTTTCTTATGCCCTATTCCCGCCGTCGCATACACAACTAATATCTTTTTCATTCGCTCTCCCCCCCGAAAAGGGGTCAGGCGCTTTTTGAGAAAAAGCGCCTGACCCCTACGTCAAAAATTTAACCGCTTCCAATAAATCCGCAAATATATGATCGGGTTTGTCTTCCCAGCCTTCAGCGTCTTTACGCGAACTCTTTCCCGATAGAACGAGGATGGTCTTGCACCCCATTCTTTTGCCGGCCATAATATCTTTGGATGTGTCGCCTATAAAATATGTCGTCCTGGGATCCACACCGTGTTTTTTGGCGGCCATTTTAA
>JAQTPE010000018.1 GCA_028748925.1 Candidatus Omnitrophota bacterium | reverse complement strand
TATGAGCGCGGCGGGATTATGCGTATTCTCCAAATACACCTTTCCCGTAAACAGCCTGCTCGAGATCGAATTGATCCATCGCGGTGAGATAATATTTTTGAACTCAACCGCGAAAGTAATATGGATAGCGGATAAAGAATTACAGCCTCATTTTTATCCCGGCATGGGCATCGCATTCGTGCACCTATCCGCAGATAACGAAAAACTCATCATAGATTTCATTGATAAGAATATAACCCACAGGGTTGAGCCTTAAGCAATGGCAGAAGATAAAAGCGCAAAAATAATATCGGCCATAAAAGACGGTAAAAAGAATTTTTCACGCGCCGATCTTTCCGGAGCCGAGATATTTGACGCGAACCTTGCGGGTTCCGAATTTGTGGGCGCGGACCTGTCGCATTCGGACCTGACGCACTGTAACTTAAGAGGCGCCGATCTCACTAAAGCAAAATTAGTGAATTCAAGGCTCTGGAACGCCGATCTTGCCGGAGCAAATCTTACCGAGGCCGATCTTACGGGTTCGGATCTTTCTAACGCATGCCTATACGGCACTAAATTGTGGCACGCCGATATCAAAGATGTCAAGTCGTTGTCCGTAAGAAATTTTTCTCCAAAAACACTGCTCAACGCAGGCGCTAAAATAGATGAGAGCGGATTGTTGTCGTCGGAAGAATCATACAGGATGTTAAAAAAATATTTCCTCCAGAACGGCATGTATAACGACGCAAGCTGGGCGGCCTTTAAAGAAAAGAGCATGGAAAGACTGGCCTTCAAGAAGAGCCGTAACTGGCATTATATCCCCAGCCTATTTATGGACATATCGTGCGGATATGGAGAGAAGCCGCACAGGATAATTATTTCGGCTTTATTAACAATATTCGGATTCGCTATTCTCTTCTGGTCATTAAGAGGCGTGGTAAGTTCTATCGATCCGGCAAACGCATTAACCTGGAGCGACTATCTCTACTATAGCGCCGTAACGTTTACTACGGTTGGTTACGGCGATATCATACCTAAAGCGTCTTCATTTTTTCGGCTTATGGCCGCGACAGAGGCATTCCTTGGAGTATTCCTGACGGGCCTGTTCATTTTTACTCTCGCGCGTAAATATTCGGCGCGATAAGCCCGCGTCTCGGGATAATACTTAAAATGAATAAATTAAAACTTATACATGATGCGGTTAAAAAATTCGATGGCGCGTTGAAGAGGTGCGCAATATGCCCCCGCAGATGCGGCGTAGACAGGCAGGGCGGGAAGAGAGGATACTGCAGAGCGCCTATGAACCCCGTTGTATATAATTATATTCAACATCATGGCGAGGAACCCGCGCTATCGGGATCTAAAGGCTCCGGCACCATATTCTTCTCATACTGCAACATGAAATGCGCATATTGCCAGAACTATCAATTCAGCCAGCTCGACAACGGCGAAAAGATCACGATAGAAAGATTGGCCTCTATAATGCTCGATCTGCAAAGATCGGGATGTCACAACATAAATTTGGTCAGTCCCGCTCATTATGTGCCTCAAATATTGATGGCTCTGGAGATCGGCGTCGGAAAAGGATTGAATATCCCCATAGTCTATAATACGAGCGGATACGATTCCCCTGATACCATAAAAATGCTGGATGGCATTATAGATATATATCTTCCCGATATGCGTTATTCCGATAATGACATGGCCGTAAAATATTCGGATGCGCCGGGTTATGTAGAATACGATAGATCGTCCATAGAAGAGATGTATAGGCAAGTCGGAGACCTGGCTATGGATAAGAACGGAATAGCCGTGAAGGGCCTCATAGTAAGGCTTCTCGTATTGCCAAATGAGGTCTCGGGAACAAAACAGAGCCTGAAATTCATAAGAAAGAGGATATCGAAGAATACTTACTTGAGCATAATGAGCCAATACTATCCTACATTCAGAACTCATAATTTTAAAGAGATCTCCCGACGCATAAAGAAGAGTGAGTATAATAATATAGTTGACGAAGCCTTTTCTTTGGGGTTAAATAGTGGATGGGTCCAGGAATACGACGAAAAGACCGATGAAAAATTTTTAGGGACAAATATTGAACCCAAAATTTTCAGGAGAGGCGACATTTAGTGAAATCCGCCGCAAAAGCACGGAGCTATTTTTTGTTAAATGCTAAGGCGGATTAAACCGGAGAAAGATATATAAAATTATGCCAAAAAAAATTACGAAGACGATATCGCACGCGAAACAGTTCGAGGCCCTGTCCAGGGTAAGCAAGTCTATAACTTCGAACCTCTACCTTGAGGATATACTAAAACTCATAGTAACGGTATCGGCCGAGATAATGAACTCGAAGATATGCTCTTTAAGCCTCCTGGATGAAAAGACCAATACGCTTGTACTGAAAGCTACGCAGTCGATGAGCGAAGCTTACAATAAAAAACCGCCTCTGCACATGGGCGAGGGCATAGCGGGTAAAGCAGCCCTGGAAAACAAACCGCAGGTAGTTTTCGACATAACTAAAGAGCCTGAGTATAAATATAAGGATATAGCGAAAAAAGAGGGCTTAAGATCGCTCTTATCCGTTCCTCTTTACGTAAAAGGGAGGGTGATAGGCGTCTTGAATAATTATACATCACGCCCCCATAAATTCACGGCCGAAGAGATCAATATATTGACGAGCGTAGCAAATCAGGCGGCGATAGTAATAGAGAATTCCGAGCTTATGGTGAAGACCAAGGTTATCCAGGAAGAACTCGAAACAAGGAAAGTGGTTGAGAAAGCAAAAGGCATTTTAATGAGGGAGCAGGGTCTCGGTGAGCAGGAAGCGTTCAAGAAGATACAGCGCCAAAGCATGGATACGAGGCACTCTATGCGCCAGATAGCGGAAGCGATAATACTCATGGATTCCATGAAGAAATGATCTTATGAAAAGATCCATACGGTTAGCTCAAGCTCAATTAAACAGCGTGGTAGGCGATTTTTCTTATAATACCGAAAAGATAATTTCATATATAAGCAGGGCTCAAAACACGGGCGCGGATATAGTCACGTTTCCGGAATTGGCTATAACCGGTTATCCGCCGGAAGACCTGCTATTCAAGACTCACTTTATTCAACGTAATATAGACGCGTTAAAGCACATAACAAAGTCGGTTAAGGATATTATAGCCGTGGTAGGATTTGTGGACAAGGATGGCTGCGATATATATAATGCCGCCGCGATAATCCACAAAAAGAAGATCCGCGCGATATACCACAAGATGCTACTGCCCAATTACGGGGTATTTGACGAACTGAGGTATTTTAAATCCGGGGAGAGACCATCGGTATTCAATGTGAATGATATTCTTTTCGGAGTGAATATATGCGAGGACGCCTGGCACATAAAAGGCCCTATATCCAGGCAGGCTGATAAAGGGGCCGGGATCATACTAACGATAAACTCTTCTCCGTATCATATCGGAAAGGTCAGGGAGAGGGAACGCGTCATACAGAAGAATGCCCGGGACAACCGCGTGTTTATATCTTATACTAATATGGTGGGCGGCCAGGACGAATTAGTATTTGACGGCAGATCCATGTTAGTGGATAAATCCGGACGCGTGATAGCGAGAGCAAAGGCATTCGAAGAAGATCTGCTGGTAAACGATATAGTCCTGGACGACGCAAGAAACAAGAAAAATCCCATCACGAGAAAAATCTCTCCGCTGCTTAAAGAGACCGAGGAAGTATATCAGGCGCTTCTATTGGGATTAAAAGATTATGTAGAAAAAAACGGATTTAAAAAAGTCGCCATAGGCCTGAGCGGAGGCATCGATTCCGCACTCGTCGCGGCATTGGCCGTAGATGCATTGGGCAAGGAGAATGTGATCGGGCTATTCATGCCATCCCGTTATTCATCGCAAAGATCGGCGGATGACGCCAGGAGCCTCGCCTCAAATCTGGGCATACGATATGAAGTTGTACCTATAGAGCGCGTATTCAAGGCTTATCTCGCGTCTTTGGAAAAATTGTTTAAAGGCCTCAAAAGCGATATAGCCGAAGAGAACCTTCAGGCCCGCATAAGAGGTAATATACTCATGGCATTGTCGAACAAATTCGGGTGGCTCATCCTTACCACAGGCAATAAGTCAGAGATGAGCACAGGTTACGCGACGCTTTACGGTGACATGGCAGGTGGATTCGCTGTAATAAAAGATGTGCCCAAGACCTTAGTCTACGGACTTTCCTTATACAGAAATTCCGTCTCAAAAGTTATACCCATATCAATACTGTCCAAGGAGCCGACAGCCGAACTTAAGCCGAACCAGAAAGACAGCGATACTTTGCCTGCGTATACAAAACTCGATCCCATACTTAAGTCGTATGTGGAAGACGATCATGATATAAAAAAGGTAATATCCGGGGGTTTCAGCGGCAAGGATGTATTAAAAGTAGTCGCGATGGTAGACAGAAGCGAATACAAAAGAAGACAATCTCCTCCGGGCATAAGAATAACACCGAAGGCTTTCGGAAGAGACCGGAGAATGCCGATCACAAACAGATTTAAGGAATTTTGAATAATTTCGTTGACAACCATTTATGTTGTGGTATAGTATGCCGAATTATTTTGGATTTATAAGAAAGGATAAATGACAAAGGCGTCTTATCGAAAGGAAGGCGTCTTTTTTATACAAAAGACCGTAATAATATATGAAAATACTGAATAAAGAGACTCTTATAGATACCGGTGGTGTTAGAATAGGAAAACTTGAGATACTGTCTCAGGATATAGCGTTAAAGGCGAGGCCCGGACAGTTTGTCGTCCTCATGACATCAGAGAAAGGGGAAAGGATCCCCCTGACCATCGTAGAAAGAGACCTCTCCAAAGGCACGATAAAGCTTATATTCCAGGAAGCCGGCCTGACCACAAAGATATTAGGCGCTATGAAAACGGGGGACTCTCTATACTCTCTCGTGGGACCGCTGGGTCATCCCACCGAAATCAAAAAATACGGAAAGATCGTAATAGTCGGAGGCGGAGTAGGTATAGCCGAGATATATCCTGTGGCCAGGGCGATGAAAGAAGCGGGTAACCACATCACAACTATACTTGGGGCAAGATCGAAAGACCTGTTGATACTGGAGAACGAGTTAAAGAGCGCTTCCGATGAATTTTATGTAGCTACGGACGATGGTTCTTACGGCCGTAAAGGCTTCACTACCGACATACTTGAAGAACTGCTCGGCAAGGGTAAATACGATCTGGTCTATTCGGTGGGTCCGATCCCGATGATGAAGAGAAGCTCTATGGTGACCAGAAAATTTAACACAAAGACCATAGTCTCATTGAACGCGATTATGGTTGACGCCACAGGGATGTGCGGATGCTGCAGAGTTACGGTGGGCGGCAAGACATATTTCAGCTGTGTTGACGGTCCGGAATTCGATGCTTCATTAGTAGACTGGGAAGAGCTCACCAAGCGCAACAGGATATACGATGATAAAGAGAAGCATATCTGCAGGCTTAATATAACTTAAAGCTGAATCCCGCCTATCCTTAAGGCGGGGATAGAGCGGGAGAACGGACGGGGTGAAAAGAGAACCTATAAAAGTAAGAGAATCGGAAGCGTCTATAAGACGCGGCAATTTCGATGAAGTCGTGATGGGCTATTCGGAAGCCGAAGCGGTAGAGGAAGCGGCAAGGTGTATTCAATGTAAAAACCCTACATGCATCACCGGATGCCCGGTCGGAATAGATATTAAAAAATTCATATCCTGTATAACCAAAAAAGATTATTCCGCCGCATTCGCCGCTATACGCGAAAAGAACAATTTTCCTTCAATATGCGGCCGTGTATGCCCGGCGGAATATCAATGCCGCCGCGCCTGCGTCTTCACTAAGAAAGGTTCTGCCTTCGCATCCAAAGAAGCGATAAACATACATTTCCTGGAACGCTTCGCGGGTGATTACGGTATGAATAATAATATACATATACCGAAGACTTCCGATAAGATGCTTTCCAAATATAAGGTTGCCATAGTCGGTTCCGGCCCCGCGGGTTTATGCTGCGCGGGAGAATTGGCAAGATACGGCATAAAAGTTACGGTATTCGAGGCCCTTCAAAAACCGGGAGGGGTATTAAGATACGGTATTCCGCCCTTCAGGATGCCAAGGGATATACTCGACTTCGAGATCGATTATTTAAAAAAACTCGGCGTGGATTTTGTAGGCAACTTCATCATAGGCAGGACGAAGACCCTCGACGAGCTCCTGGCTCAGGGGTACTCGGCGGTCTTTTTGGGCCTCGGCGCGGGAATACCGTCATTCCTTGGGATACCGGGCGAAAACCTGTGCAACATATATTCCGCAAACGAATTCCTGACCAGAGTGAATCTTATGTCCGCATATAAATTCCCCGAATATCACACTCCGGTAAATATAGGCAAGAAAGTGCTCGTTATAGGGGGCGGCAATACCGCGATGGACGCGGCAAGGTCTGCCCTGCGCATGCAGAATATAACCATGCAAACCTCCGACACGACCATAATATACAGAAGAACCGAGGTAGAGATGCCGGCGCGCCGGCTTGAGATAGAGCACGCGAGGGAAGAGGGAGTTAAATTTAAATTTCTCATGCAGCCGGTAGAATTTTTGGGTGATAATAACGGATTCGTCAAAAAGATGAGATGCCTGGAATGCAGGCTCGGCGAACCGGATAGTTCGGGACGAAGACGTCCCGTACCTGTCGAAGGGAGTGAATTCGATATCGAATGTGACATAGCCGTAATAGCGGTCGGATTAAAAGCCAATCAGATACTCATCAGCGTAACGCCTGAATTGAAGACGGATAAATACGGAGACCTCGTAGTCAATAAAGAGACTATGGAGACCTCGATTAAAGGAGTATTCGCCGGTGGAGATATCGTCGGAGGAGAGGGCACCGTAATAGAAGCCATGGGTATGGCGAAAAAAGCCGCTAATGGTATTTTGGAATATCTCAAAACCGATCCGGTTAATAATTAAAAAGTCATATCTTTTCTATTGACAAATATAAAAGATATGATATAGTAGTTATAGATTTAGACAATGATGTCTTTTGGCAAAGTTCGCCAAAAGATTTTTTGTTTATAGTGGTTTAATTAAGGACTGAGACGTCCAAATCCTACGAAAGGAATTGGGCGTTTTTTTGTTTTCCGGCGCATTAAGACGAGGGCGTCTTACTAATCCGTAAGGATATGTAAGACGCTTTTTATTTATAGGAGGTTTTATGTTAGATTCCGGAGATACGGCATGGGTACTGATCTCAACCGCGCTTGTCATGCTAATGACATTTCCGGGACTTGCGCTCTTTTACGGAGGACTGGTAAGGCGCAAAAACGTACTTGCCACTATAATGCAGTCGTTCTTCGTACTGTGCATGATAAGCATACAATGGATACTTATCGGATACAGCTTATCATTCGGCCCGGATCGGGGACATTTCATAGGAAGCCTGGCGTGGTTTGGGCTAAAAGGGGTGGGGATGGCTCCGAACCCCGATTATGCCGCAACAATACCGCATCTATTATTCATGGCATACCAGATGATGTTTGCGGTTATTACACCCGGACTCATAACGGGCGCGTTCGCGGAAAGGATGAAATTTTCCACATACGTGGTCTTTACCTTATTATGGGCGACGCTGGTCTATGACCCGGTCTGCCACTGGGTATGGGGAGCGGGCGGATGGTTAAAAAATATCGGCGCTCTCGACTTCGCGGGCGGCACGGTAGTCCATGTATCGAGCGGTATCTCGGCTCTCGTCTGTGCTCTGGTGCTTGGAAAGAGAAGAGGCTACGGCAGAGAACCTATGCCGCCGCATAATCTTCCTTTATGCCTTATAGGAGCCGCGCTCTTATGGTTCGGATGGTTCGGATTTAATGCCGGCAGCGCATTAGGAGCGAATGAACTCGCGGTATCCGCTTTCATAGCTACCAATACCGCGGCAGCGGCGGCGGCATTGACATGGATGTTCATTGAGTGGAAAGCAATAGGTAAACCTACCATACTTGGCGGGGCGACGGGAGCCGTAGCGGGGCTCGTGGCTATCACGCCCGCGGCGGGATTTGTAACACCGCTTTCATCTATAATTATAGGTATGATGGTCGGCGTAGTATGCTATACATCGGTGGCGGTGATCAAATTAAGGTTCGGGTATGACGACTCGCTCGATGCTTTCGGCGTTCACGGCGTAGGCGGCATGTTAGGGGCCCTTGCCACCGGCCTTTTCGCGGAAAAGATAGTAAACCCCGCGGGCAACAATGGGCTCTTCTTCGGCAATCCGGCGCTTTTGATGACACAGGCGACAGGGGTCATAACAGCCGCGGCATACGCTGTAGCGGTGACTTTCATACTGCTCAAAGTTCTTGAAGCAACCATGGGTCTGCGCGTGGAAGATGAAGAAGAAGTTATAGGGCTTGATATTACACAACATGAAGAGAGCGCTTACACACTGTTAGATTAACAGGAGGTCAGCTATATGAAGCTAATAATAGCGATAATTCAGCCCCATAAGCTTGAGGATGTTTTACAGGAACTTGATAAGTCGGAAATATATTTGAAGACTGTCAGCAATGTCCTGGGTTGCGGAAGACAAAAAGGGCGCACCGAAGTATACAGAGGTAAAAAAGAGACCGGTAATCTCTTAAAAAAAGTGAGACTGGAGATTGCCGTAAACGAAAAATTCGTCGATTCCGCGATCCTGGCGATAACAAAAGCGGCAAAGACGGGCCGGATCGGAGATGGGAAGATCTTTGTACTGGATCTTACCGAATGCGTAAGGATAAGGACTGAAGAGAGAGGCTCTGCAGCCATAGGTTAAAGCAAAAACAAAAAGGAGGATTAAGATGAGTATAAGACAAAAAATTTTATTTAAGATCAAATCCACGGATCTGCCTAAAGCGGATCATCCTAAAAAGGTTTCATCGTATTTCGGGGAGAATACGTTCGGCGTTGCCACTATGCGCAAGTATATATCTAAGAAGACTTTTGAAGCTTTTGAAAGGTGGATATCCGAAGGAGTAACCATATCCAAAGAACAGGCAAATGATATAGCCGATGCGATGAAAGAGTGGGCTATCCAGAAAGGGGCCACATATTATACACACTGGTTTCAACCCATGACCGGACTGACGGCGGAAAAACATGATAGTTTTATTTCCATGGAAGGGAAGGGCAGGGTCATCGAAAAATTCTCCGGCAATAAACTCATACAGGGTGAACCGGACGCAAGCAGTTTCCCTTCCGGAGGCATAAGAGCGACTTTCGAGGCCAGAGGCTATACGGCCTGGGACCCCTCAAGCCCGGCATTCATAATCGAAAGCAAACTCGGCAAGACCCTGTGCATACCAACTATCTTTATATCTTATAACGGTGAAGCTCTTGATAAGAAACTTCCTCTTATTCGTTCGGATGAAGCATTGAGCAGATCCGCGGTAAATATTTTAAAGATATTCGGCCATAAGAATATAAAGAAAGTTATTTCAACATGCGGAGCGGAACAAGAGTATTTTCTTATCGACAAGAATTATTACAACCTCAGGCAGGACTTGCTCATGACGGGCCGTACGCTCGTTGGAGCGCCGTCCCCCAAGGGACAGCAGCTGGAAGACCAGTACTTCGGAACCATTAAGGAGAGAGTAGCGAACTTCATGTATGAGGTTGCCGAAGAGGCGTACAGGCTGGGCATACCTGTCATGACCAGGCATAACGAAGTGGCCCCTCATCAATATGAATTCGCGCCTATATTCGAGGAATCGAACCTTGCGGCCGATCACAACCAACTTCTTATGGATGTCATGAAAAAAGTAGCCCTAAGACACAATTTCGTGGTCCTTTTGCATGAAAAACCGTTCGCGGGCATTAACGGAAGCGGCAAGCATCTTAATTGGTCCCTCGCGGACGACCATGGCTGTAATCTCCTGAATCCTGGAGAGACTCCCGAGGACAACCTGCAGTTCCTGGCGATCCTCGCGGCTGTATTAAGAGGCGTATACCTGCACGCCGATCTTCTGCGCGCAAGCGTAGCGATGGCGTGAAACGAGCATCGGTTAGGGGCAAACGAAGCGCCGCCGGCCATCATAAGCGTATTTCTCGGAGACCAGCTTAATACGATCCTGGAGATGATCGAAAAAGGATCAAAGCATAAGATTTCGAAGAGGGACATAATCGATCTCGGAGTCACGCGGCTTCCGAAGTTCAATAAGGATTCTACTGACAGGAACAGGACTTCGCCTTTTGCGTTCACGGGATCCAAGTTCGAATTCCGCGCCGTAGGTTCATCGCAAAACATATCGACGCCTATAGCCGTCATCAATACTATAATCGCCGATTCTCTGGATCATGTGGCGGATGAAATAAAGAAGGCTTCCGCCAGGGGGAAAGATTTTAACACCGCCGTTATGCAGGTTATAGCAAGGACGGTAAAGGAGACAAAATATATAAGATTCGAAGGGAATAACTACTCCCCGGAATGGTTAAAAGAAGCGCGCAGAAGGGGGCTGCCCAATATAGCTTCCACGGCGGAAGCTTTAAAAGCCCTTACAAAAAAAGAGAACATAGACTTGTTCGAAAAATACAAAGTGTTCTCTAAAGAAGAGCTGCTTGCGCGATACCATATATGGATACACACATATAATCTCATTCTTGAAATAGAGGCAAATACCATGAATGAGATGGTAAACGCAAGCATACTCCCGGCAGGATACAAATATCAGAAATTGCTGTCCGAAAATGTGACAGGATTGGTTAACCTTAAAAAGACGGCCGGGATAAATCCGGAAGCAGCCGCGCTAAAAGACCAGGAAGCGCATCTCTGCGACATAATCGCCAAAATTTACTATGTCAGGCGTAACGTGAAAGAGATGATCGGGCTTCTTGAAGAAGCCAAGCGCCTGAACGGAGAAGAACGCGCAAAAATGTACTTTGAGGACCTGAAGCCCCTTATGGAACATATAAGAAAACATGTTGACGCTCTTGAATGCGTCGTTTCGGATGAGGACTGGGATCTGCCAAAATACAGAGAGATGCTCTTTATTAACTAAACTTATAAAGGTGAAAAATGATAAAGACTCTTACAGCGAACGATTCTATAAAGAGAGAAAAAGGCGTGCTTTATAAGTCTATAATTCAGTCGATAGAAAAACCTTTGATAGAGAGCGCTCTCGAGCGGACTGCGGGGAATCAATTAAAGGCATCCAGGATATTGGGCATTAACAGGAATACTATGCGTTCCAAAATAAGAAAGCTCGGCATAGACGCAAAGAAATGGAAGGCCTGAAGATGAAATGCGGACATTTGCCTGAAAAACAGGGGCTTTACGATCCGGCATTCGAGCACGATGCATGCGGAGTGGGATTCGTATGCGACATAGCGGGTAACAGATCGAACGAGACTGTAATGAAAGGGCTTGAAGTCCTGGAGAGGCTTTCCCACCGCGGCGCTACGGGCGCCGATCCCAGGACGGGCGACGGCGCAGGGCTGCTCATACAGATGCCGCATGAATTCTTTGCCAGGGTATCTCCTGAAGCGGGCATTGAACTGCCCTCTTTGGGCAATTACGGAACGGGCCTTATATTTTTGCCGACTGACAATAAAGACCGGGAATCCTGCAAAGAGATATTATCCGCTATCGTCAAAAAAGAAGGACAAAATATACTCGGATGGAGAAGTGTCCCTGTAGACGATTCGGATATAGGCACATCCGCTAAAAATACGCAGCCGGTGATCGAACAGATATTCATCAAAAGAGGCGAGACGACCGGATGCGGCCTCTCCTTCGAGAGAAAATTATACGTCATAAGAAAAAGAGCGGAAAACAAGATACGCTCCCTGAAGCTTAAACAGGGCTCTCTCTTTTATATCACCAACATATCCGCCAGAACTTTTTCTTATAAAGGGCTTCTGATGCCCTGTCAGGTAGACAGATTCTTCGTGGACTTACGGGACCGGGAGATTAAAAGCGCCATAACTCTGGTCCATTCCAGATATAGTACAAATACATTTCCGACATGGGATCTGGCCCAACCATTCAGGTTTCTGGCCCATAACGGAGAGATCAATACGCTGAGAGGGAATATAAACTGGATGAAGGCAAGAGAGGGTTTGTTGAAATCAGGGGTTTTCGGAAAAGATATTAAGGATATATTCCCGGTAATAACACCCGGGGGAAGCGATTCGGCGTCTTTAGATAATATCTTTGAACTTCTGGTGCTTGCGGGCAGACCCCTCGAACACGTCATGATGATGCTGATCCCAAACGCATGGGAGCAGGATAAGGCGATGTCCTCGGCTTTAAAGAATTTCTATAAATATCACGCTTGTATCATGGAGCCGTGGGATGGCCCTGCCGCGATAACATTTACGGACGGCGTAAAAGTATGCGCCGTGCTGGACAGAAACGGATTAAGGCCCGCCCGGTACATAATAACCAAAGACAAGACGGTGGTAATGGCCTCTGAAGCGGGAGCGCTCGATATAGATCCGGGCAAAATACTCGTTTCGGGCAAGATTGAGCCGGGCAAGATGTTGCTCATAGATACATCCATTGGAAAGATAATCGAAGACTCCGAGATCAAAAACAACGTCGCGAAAACCGGGCCTTACGGTTCATGGTTAAGGAAAAATATGGTCGAATTCCCGGCCCTGAGATCGGGAAAGACAAAAGACCGCCCAATAAAAGACCTGACATCTCTTGAAAAGGCATTTGGTTATAGCAGAGAGGATATTAAGTTTATACTAAAGCCCATGGCGGAAAAGGCCCAGGAACCGGTTGGTTCAATGGGCAACGATACGCCTCATGCGGTATTATCGAACGAGAGCCATCTCCTCTTCTCTTATTTCAAACAGTTATTCGCCCAGGTCACAAATCCCGCTATAGACCCGATAAGAGAAGAGCTCGTAATGAGCCTTGAAACTTACCTGGGACCGGAGAAAAACCTGCTTGACGAAACTCCGCTTCATTGTCATAAATTGAGAATAAAACACCCGATACTTACCAATGAAGATCTCGATAGCATTCGAAAAATAAAGATAAACGGATTCAGGACAAAGACCATATCTCTTTTGTTCGGCATTAAGAATAAGAATGGCCTCTCAAAAGGACTGGAAGATGTTTGCTTGAAAGCGTCTTCCGCTATAAAAGAGGGATACACTTTCGTAATATTAAGCGACAGGGGCGTTAAAAAAGGCGTTGCGGCCATACCTAGCCTTTTAGCTCTTGGGGCAGTTCACCAGCACCTCGTTAAAAAATCTTTACGCACACGAATAGGACTCATTGTTGAAAGCGCCGAGCCCAGGGAAGTGCATCACCTGGCTCTGCTTTTCGGATACGGAGCGGATTGCGTTAATCCGTACCTTGCGTATGAAGTCGTGGAACAATTAACAAAAGATGGCGACCTGGCCTTAAACCGGGCCGCGGCGCGGCGTAATTACATCAAAGCGCTGGAGAAAGGCATATTAAAGGTCCTTTCAAAGATGGGCATATCAACGCTCCAGAGTTACAGGGGCGCTCAAATATTCGAAGCGCTCGGATTAAGCGATGCCGTGATAGAAAAGTGTTTCACCGGCACACCGTCAAGAATAGGAGGTATAGGTCTGGATACCATCGCCGCTGAGGCGATAAAGAGAAATGAGGAAGCGTATCCTGAAATCGGACCCGAGAACTTTGAATTAAAAACCGGGGGATTATACCAATGGAAAAAAGACGGTGAATTCCATCTTTGGAATCCCGAAACTATCGCGGCACTGCAAGAAGCCGCATGGTGCGGAGACTACAAAAAATATAAGGAGTTTTCCGGATTAATAAACGACCAGACCGGACGCCAATGCACGCTTCGTTCATTGTTAAAATTCAAGAATACCAAAGCTATACCGCTGGATGAAGTAGAGAAACCGGAGTCTATAGTAAAACGTTTTGCTACCGGCGCAATGAGTTTCGGTTCGATAAGTAAAGAGGCGCATGAAACGATTGCTATCGCCATGAATAGGTTAGGAGCGAAATCGAATACCGGAGAAGGAGGAGAAGACCCCGCAAGGTTCAGCAGTATTCCGGACTGCGATTCGACGAGAAGCGCTATCAAGCAGGTGGCGTCGGGCAGATTCGGCGTAACGACAAACTACCTTGTCAATGCGGACGAACTGCAGATAAAGATAGCGCAGGGCGCAAAGCCGGGAGAGGGAGGGCAATTGCCGGGGCACAAGGTAAGTTTGACGATCGCAAAGACCCGTTATACCACGCCCGGCGTTACTCTTATATCGCCCCCGCCCCATCATGACATATATTCCATCGAAGATCTGGCCCAGCTAATATTCGACCTGAAAAACGTTAATACCAGGGCGCGTATAAGCGTAAAGCTCGTATCCGAGGTAGGTGTCGGAACCGTCGCGGCCGGCGTGGCCAAGGGGCATGCGGACATGATACTGATCTCCGGCGGGGACGGCGGAACAGGCGCGTCTCCGTTAAGCTCGATAAAACATGCCGGTTTACCCTGGGAACTGGGACTCTCCGAGACTCATCAAACGCTTGTCCTGAATTCATTAAGAAGCAGGGTCCGTCTGCAGACAGACGGACAGATGAGGACAGGCAGGGATGTGGCGATAGCGGCGTTATTGGGAGCGGATGAATTCGGTTTCGCGAGCGCCATACTTGTCATTCTGGGATGCGTAATGCTGAGACATTGCAACCTGAACAATTGCTCCGTAGGCGTAGCGACACAGGATGAAATTTTGAGAAAGAGATTTAAGGGCAGGCCGGAATTCATAATCAATTATTTACGATTCGTGGTCGAAGAGATGCGCGAGATAATGGCCGGCCTTGGAATAAGAACCGTCGATGAAATGATCGGAAGGGTGGATCTGCTTGAACCCGACAGTTCGATATCGTGTCCTAAGGGTAAGACACTCGATTTTTCAAAGATACTTTACAAACCGCTTATGCATAAAAATATCACAACATACGATATATCGAGCCATGAAAATGATACAAATAAATCGCTGGACCTCGATCTTATAAGATCGGCCAGGGATTCGCTCGATAAGGCTATACCTGTAAAGATAGAACGCTTTATAGATAATACGAACAGAACAACGGGCGCGATGCTCAGCGGAGAGATCTGCAGAATTCGCGGCGAAGACGGTCTCCCGGAAGATACCATACAGTGCAAATTCAGAGGTGTGGCCGGACAGAGTTTCGGAGCTTTTCTGACAAAGGGAGTATCGTTTGAGCTCGAGGGAATGGCAAATGATTATGTAGGGAAGGGTATATCAGGGGGTAAGATAATTATAAGGCCCGACAGAAATTCGGATTATAAGGCGGAAGAGAATATAATATTAGGCAACACGGCTTTCTACGGAGCCATATCCGGAGAGGCTTATATAAGAGGCGTATCCGGAGAGAGGTTTTGCATAAGAAACTCGGGTCTGTATACTGTAGTAGAAGGCGTCGGAGATCACGGTTGTGAATATATGACCGGCGGCAGAGTTATCATACTGGGCAAAACGGGAAGAAATTTCGCCGCGGGCATGTCGGGCGGCATCGCTTACATCTATGATAAAGACCGTCTCTTCAAGCGCAGATGTAATCTCAATATGGTGAAAATTGAAAATATCTACGCTGAAGACGAAGATCTCCTGCGCAATATGATAGCAAACCACTTAAAGTTCACTCAAAGCCCCGTTGCCGAAAAGATACTGAACGCGTTCAGGAAAGAGAAGAGGAGATTTTTAAAAGTGATGCCCATAGAATACAAGCGCATAATGGAAGCGAAGAAGACGAAATACGAACAAGGGCTTTCGGAGGTGTCCGATGGGTGACCCAAAAGGCTTCTTAAAGGTTAAAAGAGAGTGGCCCTCATATAGAAATATCCGCGAGCGCGTGAAAGATTATCGGCCTGTGGCGTTGTTACGAAGAGAGGATAGCTCTATCGATCAGGCCTCGCGCTGTATGGACTGCGGGACTCCGTTCTGCCATTGGGCATGCCCTGTAGGAAACTATATTCCGGAGTGGAACGATCTCTTGTTCCGCGGCGAATGGAAAAAAGCCCTGGAGCTTCTGAGCGCAACGAATAATCTCCCGGAAATTACAGGCAGGCTATGTCCGGCAACATGCGAATATGCCTGCGTTCTTGGCATAAATGACGACCCCGTAACAATAAGAGAAAATGAATTATCGATAATCGAGAATGGATTCGGATCAAATTTTATAAAACCCAGGCCGCCAAAAAAAAGAACGGGGAAATATATCGCGGTTATAGGTTCGGGTCCCGCTGGCCTGGCATGCGCCGACCAATTAAATAGAGCGGGGCATCACGTAACCATATTTGAAAAAGACGATAAAGCCGGAGGAATATTGCGCTATGGGATACCGGATTTTAAACTGGATAAATGTATCCTCGACAGGCGGATAAGGATATTCAAAAAAGAAGGGATAGAATTCCTTACATCGACAAACGCGGGAGAAGACTATAAAACAGGCCGCTTATTGAAGAAATTCGACGCTATATGTCTGGCGGGCGGATCGAGAAGACCGCGCGATATCAACGTTGAGGGCAGAAATTTAAAGGGAATATATTTCGCCATGGATTATCTCAAGCAATCAAACAGGTTAGTCGCGGGTGAAAGAATACCGGCCGCCGAAAAGATAAGCGCAAAAAATAAGAAAGTGCTCGTTATAGGCGGTGGTGATACGGGGGCCGATTGTGTGGGCACAGCGCACAGGCAAGGAGCCGCCGGAGTGATTCAGGTCGAAGTCCTTCCTAAGCCGCCCGAATGCAGAACATGCGAATGCCCGTGGCCCAAATATCCGGCTATACTGAGAACTTCTACCAGCCATGAGGAGGGCGGGATTAGAAAATGGTCGGTATCGACAAAAAGGTTCGCGGGCGAAGAAGGTTGCTTAAGAAAGGTTTTCTGCGCAAGCAACGGCGAAGATTTTGAGATTGAAGCCGATCTCGTTATATTAGCCATCGGTTTTCTCCATCCGGAACACGACCATCTTCTCAATGACCTCGGCGTAGAATTCGATCAAAAAGGAAATGTCAGGACCGGCGCAGATTATGCGACTTCGCGCAAAGGCGTATTCTCCGCCGGCGATATGAGAAGGGGGCAATCCCTTATAGTCTGGGCAATATCCGAGGGACGCCGCAGCGCTTTTAATATAGACACGTATTTAATGAGTAAATCAAATTTGCCGAAATTATGATTATTCTTGACAAAAAAATGGCAGGCGAATATAATTCTAATCCTTAAGGACAAAGACGTCCCTGATGAGACAGGGGTGTCTTTTTTATTTTGTACTTATATGCACAAAAATTAGGCAAAAAGTTCACCAAAAAGGAGGAGAGATGCAGAAGCGAGTAGAAGATTTCATGGCAAAAGTGATCGAGAAAAATCCGGGGGAGAAGGAGTTCCATCAAGCCGTACTGGAAGTGGCCGAATCCGTAATGCCGCTTATAGAGGCAACCCCTAAATACAAAAATTCGAAGATCCTTGAAAGAATGGTGGAGCCGGAGAGAGTGCTGATGTTCCGTGTTCCATGGCTCGATGATGAAGGAGAGATAAAGATAAACAGAGGATACCGCATAGAGATGAACAGCGCGATAGGGCCGTATAAAGGCGGTATACGCTTCCATCCCAGCGTCAATTTAGGAGTGTTAAAGTTTCTGGCGTTTGAACAGGTATTCAAGAACAGCCTGACGACATTACCTATGGGCGGCGCAAAGGGCGGTTCCGATTTCGACCCAAAAGGAAAATCCGACAACGAGGTAATGAGATTCTGCCAGAGTTTTATGCTGGAACTCTCTAAACACATAGGTCCGGATACGGATGTCCCCGCGGGCGACATAGGAGTGGGCGGACGGGAGATCGGTTATATGTTCGGCCAATACAAGAGGATCCGCAATGAATTCACCGGCGTTCTTACGGGCAAGGGTTTGAATTGGGGCGGCAGCCTCATTAGACCCGAGGCTACAGGCTATGGATGCGTCTATTTCGTCCAGGAGATGCTTAAAACCAGGGGCGAATCCTTGAAAGGGAAGATATGCGCCGTATCCGGTTCCGGGAATGTCGCCCAGTACACCGTAGAAAAACTTATAGAGCTGGGCGCCAAAGTAGTGACCCTGTCAGACTCCGACGGTTTTATTTACGATGAAGGCGGCATCGACAAGAAAGAACTCACTTGCGTGCTCAATCTTAAAAACGTGAAACGCGTAAGGATTAAAGAGTGCGCCAAGGAGTTCGGCTGCAAATATTTTGAAAAGAAGAAACCCTGGAACATAAAATGCGATATCGCGTTTCCTTCGGCTACTCAGAATGAAATAAGCGGCGATGACGCCAGGACATTGGTCAAGAACGGCTGTATGGCTATCGGCGAAGGCGCGAACATGCCGACAACCCCTGAGGGTATAAAGGTATTCCAGAGCGCGAAGATACTTTATGCTCCCGGAAAAGCCGCGAACGCGGGCGGCGTAGCGACATCGGGACTCGAAATGTCTCAGAACAGCATGAGATTATTATGGACGCGCGAGGAAGTGGACAGGAGACTGCACGATATCATGATAGCTATCCATGAACAGTGCGTTAAGCACGGAAAAGAAGGGAAATACATCAACTATGTTAAGGGGGCAAACCTGGCCGGATTTGTAAAGGTCGCGGATGCCATGATAGATCAGGGTCTCGTTTAAAAGTAATTTTGCAAACTATCCTTGACTATATGAATCGAAAGTGATATAATCCATATTCAATCGAGCACAGAGTTTGTGTTTGATCGAAAAAAAGACGAAGACGTTCCTTTAAAGGAGTCTTCGTCTTTTTTTATTATAAACGGAATAATCGGAAAACAACGGCAATCGAAAGCTTGTAACTTATGATAAGCACGGGAATAAAGGGGTTGGATGAAGTAATAACGGGCCTGAGATCCGGAGATAATGTTGTCTGGCAGATAGACGATATCAAGGATTACGCTGACCTTGTGAACTCTTTTGCGCGCCAGGCCATTAAAGAAGACAAAAGAGTTATCTATATGAGATTCGCTTCGCACAGAGAACTCATTAAGCGCTCAAAACATGTAAAGAGATATGAGTTGAACGCTTACGCGGGATTTGAATCCTTTACCACGAAAGTAAATAATATCATTACGCAGGAGGGAGAAGGCGCATATTATGTATTTGACTGCCTTTCAGAACTTCTTTCGGCATGGGCTACCGATCTTATGATAGGCAACTTTTTTATGGTAACCTGTCCCTATCTTTATGAGCTTAAGACTATTACATATTTTTCGATATTACGGAATAATCATTCTTTTAAATCCATAGCAAGCATACGCGAAACCACACAGCTGCTGATCGATGTATACGATTGCGAAGGCGGGACATATATACATCCTTTAAAGGTGTGGAACAGGTATTCGGCTACGATGTTTCTTCCGCACGAAAAGAAGAGAGGCGGGCTTATTCCTATCACAGACAGCATCGGTGCCGCAAAGATACTCTCTCATATCAGCAGGAAAGGATCGGAGAGAGCCAAAAGAAACCTGGATTACTGGGATCGTTTATTTCTTGAGGCAGAAAAACTTATAAACAGCTCCACTTCGAAAGATAAATTAAAAGAGACCGTAAAGAAGATATGCGGCATAATGATGTCGGCAAACAAAAAGATACTAAATTTGACGGCGGAAAATTTTTCCCTCGAAGAACTCATAGATATAAAATCCAGATTGATAGGAACGGGGTTCATCGGCGGAAAAAGCGTCGGGATGCTCCTGGCCAGAAAGATGTTGTCAAAAAAGATACCCGATTGGAAAAAGTTATCGGAGCCCCATGACTCATTTTACATAGGGTCGGATATATTTTATTCCTATATAGTGGAGAACAGGTGGTGGAAATTACATATGCTGCATAAGACCGAGGAGGGGTATTTCCCGGTAGCGAAAATCCTGAGGGAAGAGATGCTGCGCGGAGTATTTTCCGATGAAGTCATGGAACGTTTCCAGCAGATCATAGAATATTTCGGCTCATCGCCGATAATAATACGATCGAGCTCACTTTTGGAAGACGGGTTCGGCAATGCGTTCGCGGGAAAATATGAAAGCGTATTTTTGGCCAATCAGGGCACTCCGGAGCAGAGATATCTGCAATTTGCCGGAGCCGTAAAAAAAATTTACGCCAGCACCATGAACGATGACGCTCTTGCGTACAGGAAGCAGAGGCACCTGGATAAATTAGACGAGCAGATGGCCCTTCTGGTACAGCGGGTTTCCGGAGCTCATCATAAAAATTATTTTTTTCCGGATCTTGCCGGAGTCGGAGTATATCATAATACATATTTAAGGAATGAGAGCATGGATCCAAAAGCGGGATGTTTAAG
>JAQTPE010000017.1 GCA_028748925.1 Candidatus Omnitrophota bacterium | reverse complement strand
CAGGAGATCCTGAGATTACGCGCGCGCCTTGAAGAGATTTTAGCCAAACATACAAAACAGCCTCTCGAGAAGATAAAGAAGGATAGTGACAGGGACTATTTTATGTCAGCCGAAGAGGCGAAGGCATATGGAATTGTGGATGAAGTGGTGGAAAACATTGCTAAGAAGAAAAAGTAATTTTTAGTATTGAGTATCGCGTATTGAGCATTGCGAAAACAGACACAATACCCGATATCCATGACGCGATACGAAAACGAGGAGATGACGATGAGCAAAAAGTACCTGATGACGCCGGGGCCGACGCCGGTTCCCGAAGATATAAGACTTGAAATGGCGAAGCCTATTATTCATCACAGGACCAAGGAGTATCAGGCCATATTTAAGGAGGCGACCGAAGGATTAAAGAAGATATTCAAAACTTCGAATGATGTATTCACATTCACTTCGAGCGGGACGGGCGCTATGGAAGCGTCTATAGTAAATGTCCTTTCAGCAGGGGACAAGATAATAGTCGTTCGCGGCGGGAAATTTGGTGAGAGGTTTGGCGATATAGCCAAAGCGTACGGTATAGAGGTTATCGCGATAGATGTGGCATGGGGCACAGGCCCTGAGCCGGAGGATATAAAAGAGGCGCTGAAAAAGAATCCGGGGGTGAAAGCGGTATATACGACTCTATGCGAAACATCCACGGCTACCGTTTTTGATATAAAGGCCATTGGAGAGGTTGTGAAGACGACGGATGCGCTCTTCGTGGTCGATACGATAAGCGGCCTGGGGGCAGATAACTTTGAAAATGACAAATGGGGCGTCGATATAGCGGTCTGCGGTTCGCAAAAGGGCCTTATGATACCGCCGGGACTCTCATTCTGTTCGGTCAGCGAAAAGGCGTGGAAAGCCGTCGAAACTTCCAAATTACCGAAGTTCTACTTCAATTTTAAGAAATATAAGAAGGCATGGCTAAATACGGATACTCCTTTTACATCGGCCATAACTCTTGTCATAGGGCTTAAGAAAGCGGTTGAAAGGATCAACGCGCAAGGAATAGACAACGTTATAGCGGAACATGTTTCTCAGGCCCGCGCATTCCGCGAAGCTTGTAAAGCGATAGGTTTGACTATATTCTCCAAGTCTCCTTCATCCGCGGTTACAGGAGTGAACGCTCCTGCCGGAATTAATGCGGATGACCTTATAAAGCTCCTGAAAACGGAATTTGGAGTAACTTTCGCGCCGGGGCAGGAAGATCTTAAAGGTAAGATATTCAGATGCGCTCATATGGGCGGCATAGACAGGGAACATACCGTAGAGGCTATAAAGGCTCTGGAGATGGCGCTCTCTAAGTCAGGGCATAAGTTTACGGTAGGTGCAGGTGTTGTGGCTGCGGAAAAGATACTTTAGCGGGAGGTGTTGATAAGATGTCATTCAAGGTGCTTATAAGCGATTCGCTTTCAAAGGAAGCGGTAGATATTCTTACAAAAGAGCCGGAACTTAAGGTAGACGTCAATACTAAGCTCACTCCGGAAGAACTCAAAAAGGTTATCAAAGATTATGACGCTCTCCTGGTGCGGTCCGCCACAAAAGTTAACAAAGACGTTATAGCGGCGGCCGATAAATTGAAGATAATAGGCAGGGCCGGCGTAGGCCTGGACAATGTCGACATCGGTGCGGCATCCAAGAAGGGCATTATAGTCGTGAATACTCCGGGCGGCAATACTATATCGACGGCCGAACATGCCTTTTCGATGATGCTTGCGCTTTCGCGCAGTATACCGCAGGCCGATCTCTCTATGAAGAACGGCGCGTGGGACCGGAAGAAGTTTATGGGAGTCGAGCTCTATGGCAAGACTCTCGGTATAGTCGGTTTAGGAAGGATAGGCACCGAAGTGGCGAAGAGGGCCCTGAGCTTTGGAATGAAAGTAGTTGCTTATGATCCGTACCTGTCGCTCGAAAGAGCAAAGGAGCTTGGTATAGAGTCATCCGATCTCACCGGCTTACTGAAACAGGCGGACTATATAACGGTGCATACTCCGCTTACACAGGAGACAAAACATGTGATATCGGATAAAGAGTTCGATATTATGAAGAAAGGCGTGAGGCTCATTAACTGCGCCCGCGGCGGTATCATAGATGAGACTTCTCTGATTAAGGCTATAGAGTCGGGTAAAGTTGCCGGTGCGGCATTGGATGTTTATGAGAACGAACCCCCGGCGAAGGATTCCAAACTTATTAAGTCCGATAAGCTGGTATTGACGCCGCATCTGGGGGCATCGACCGAAGAAGCTCAGGTCAATGTAGCGATAGACGTGGCAAATACTGTGCGCGATATGCTTCTGGGCAGATGTATCAGAAATGCGGTCAATATGCCGTGCGTAGATCCGGAGCTATTTAAGATTATGGAACCATACTTAAAGCTTTCCGAGAATATAGGTGTCATCGCCGCACAGATAACAGAGGGTCGCATAAATAAAGTCAAGATCAGATATGTCGGCGATATATTGAAATACGATCTCTCATCATTTACAGTATCGCTGATAAAAGGCATGCTTAAGCCGATATTGCAGGAGACGGTAAACTTCGTTAATTCCATGGTGATAGCCAAGGAACGCGGCATAACGGTAGTCGAATCGAAGACGGCCGAAATACAGGACTTTGCGAACCTTATCATAGCAGAGATTGAGACCGACAAGGCGAAGAGCCTTGTGGCCGGTACATTATTCATAAAATCCGAACCGAGGATAGTTAAGATCAATGAGTTCTGGGTAGATTGCGTGCCCCAAGGCAATATGTTGCTCGTTTTTAATAAAGATGTGCCGGGCTTGATAGGGGAGATAGGGACGATATTCGGAAAGAATAACATAAATATCGCCAGCGTATCGTTTGGCAGAGATGTCAAAGGCGGAAATGCGGTCAGCGTATGGAATGTCGACAGCGATGTCTCGAAGAAGATCCTGGACGATATAAAGAATGCCAAGAACGTGCAGGAAGTGAAGCTGGCCAAGTTATAAAGGGAGAGCGTATGAAGAAGCAGAATAAAATATATATACTCGATGTTACTAATAGAGACGGCGTGCAGACATCCAGGTTGGGGTTGGCGAAACTGCAGAAGACGATGATCAATATATATCTCAATGAGATGGGCGTGGCCCAGTCCGAGTTTGGTTTTCCTGTGACGCGCCATGAGACCAACTACATAAACGCTAATCTTGAGCTTGCCAAAATGGGCGTATTAAAGCCTATTCTTCTATGCGGGTGGATACGCGCTATCAAAGGCGATGTCGAGAAGGCCCGCAAGATGACCAAGGTGGAGAGCCTGAACCTATCTATATCTACATCCGATCAGATGATAAGCGGAAAATTTCAGGGCAAGTACACAAAGAAGGATGTCATAAAAGAGATGGTCGAGGCCGTTCATACGGCTCAAGATTTAAATATCAAGCATATTGTAGTTAACGCGGAAGACGCATCGAGGACGCATATCGATTATCTTATAAAATTTGCCAGAGCCGCAAAGAAGGCGGGCGCGAAGAGAATACGGTACTGCGACACTTTGGGTTTTGACGATCCTTTTACCATTTATGACAGGATAAAGCTGCTAGCCTCCGAGATAAAATTGCCGATAGAACTTCACTGCCATAACGATCTGGGTATGGTAGTAGCCTGTTCAGTTGCGGGCGCCAAGGCGGCTATCGACGCAGGCGTCGACGCTTACATAAATACAACTGTCAACGGAATGGGCGAGAGGGCCGGCAACGCGGACCTGGTAAGCGTTATACTCGCGGTAAAATATTCAAGTGGTTTTAAAGACGGAAAGTATATGCTGGACGACAAGATCAAACTCTCCTGCGCATGGAAGATAGCCAAATACGCTTCATATGCTTTCGGGGTGCCGATACCGATAAATCAGCCCGGCGTAGGAGCTAACGCTTTTGCCCATGAATCCGGAATACATGCCGACGGCGCTTTAAAAGACAGAAGAAATTATGAGTTATATGACTTCGAAGAACTCGGCAGGGGTGAGCCGGAGATAATCGAAACCGGCAGGCAGATTACGGCAGGCGAGTATAGCGGCATAAAAGGCTTCCGGAATGTGTATGACAAGATCGAGATAAAATTTAAGAACGAGCAAGAGGCCACAAAGATATTGGAACTCGTTCGTTACGCCAATGTTCATACTCAGAGGCCCCTCACAGAGGATGAATTGAAATTTATAGCCAGGTATCCCGAGATAGCGCGTAAAATATTCACAATGATACCATAAGAAAATAAGAAGGCGGCAGCGTGAGTAAACGAATTGTTTTTATAATCATTATCATTATATTATCTTTTGGTTTATCGCCGGCATACGGGTTTGACGGTAAAAATGAGAAAGTGAGCGTATTACAGAAGATAAAGAATGCTTATAATAATTTTAGAAATCGGCAACAGCAAAAATCACAAGTCGTAAAGAATGAAGTTTCTGAAGAGCCGCCCATATCAAAAGTCCAACCTGAAACTAAGGAAGCGACTAAAGAGGAGATGCTTGCGGAATTAAAGGAAGACCTCGCTTATAATGATGAGGTCTTCGATGCGGTGCCTGAATTAAAGGCGGGTACCGGACAAAACGGTAATGTCGTATATACCTATAATAATACGGTTTTGGATGGATTATCCAAAGAAGATCTGGCTAAGCTGTATAGCAGGGTGCGACAGGCCCTTGTTAAAATAAGAACCGAGAGAATACAGAGGCAATTGGAAACGATAAGACAGGCAGAGAGGCTTCCGAAAACCGTTAATTCACCCCAGTCTCCGCCGCGAGTTCCAGCCGCACCTCCATCCGTGCCAAAGGCTCCTCCATCACCGCCTTCAGTGCCTAATAGGAGATAATAAAGGAATATTATGCCAAATACAGTTATAGTAGGCGCCCAATGGGGCGATGAGGGTAAGGGCAAGGTAATAGATATATATACCAAAAAGGCCGATATAGTAGTCAGGTATCAGGGTGGTAACAATGCCGGACATACTGTAGTAATAGGCAAAGATTCGTTCGTTCTCCATCTGATACCCTCCGGGATACTGCACAAAGGCAAGAT
This sequence comes from Candidatus Omnitrophota bacterium, assembly GCA_028748925.1. GTDB lineage: Bacteria > Omnitrophota > Gorgyraeia > 2-01-FULL-45-10 > 2-01-FULL-45-10 > 2-01-FULL-45-10. The sequence goes on along the minus strand of JAQTPE010000017.1, from coordinate 15,399 downwards.
CTGCGTGATAGGTAACGGCGTTGTGGTCGACCCGAAAGCGCTGCTCGAAGAGATAGGTACTCTTGAGTCGAAGGGTATAACGATAGGTAAACGGCTTCTCATAAGTTCCGACGCGCATGTGATATTTCCTTATCACAGGAAACTGGATGAGCTCAGGGAGGCGAAGAAAAAGAAGATAGGTACCACTAAGAAGGGTATAGGTCCCTGCTATGCCGACAAAGTGGCGAGGCTCGGTATAAGATTTGTAGACCTGTTGAACGAAAAGGTATTTAAGGATAAATTAAACGAGAATTTAGAGGAGAAGAACCCCATATTTTCCAGGATATATGATGTCGAGGGCTTCTCTTTCGATAAATTATATGGAGAATATTCCGGATACGTTGAAAAGATAAAAGAATATATTTGCGATACGACGGTCTTTTTGAATGAAGCGATTGGCAGGAGAAAAAGCATCCTCTTTGAGGGCGCTCAAGGGACGCTTCTAGATGTCGATCACGGCACCTATCCTTTTGTCACATCCAGTAATTCAACATCGGGCGGCGCATCTACGGGTTCAGGGGTCGGCCCGAATAAAATGGACAAGGTCATAGGGGTCGTTAAGGCTTATACTACGAGGGTAGGAGAAGGGCCGTTTCCATCCGAGTTTTCGGATGACCTCATGGAGAGGATACGTACAAAGGGGAAAGAGTTCGGCGCTACTACGGGAAGGCCGCGGCGATGCGGTTGGTTCGACAGTGTTATTGTGAAGCATTCTGTTATGGTGAACGGGATAGATGAGATAGTGGTGACGAAGCTCGATGTGTTGGATGATCTGGACAAGTTGAAGATATGTACGGCATATAAATATAATGGACATATCTATAAGGACTTTCCTTCCGATATAGAGGTATTAAGTAAATGCGAGCCGCTGTACGAAGAGCTGCCCGGATGGAAGAAGGATACTACCGGCATAACTTCGTATTCCAGGCTACCAAAGAACGCAAAAATATATTTGAAAAGGGTCCAGAAACTTTTAAGCGCCAGGATAGTGCTTATCTCGGTAGGTTCCGACAGGAAACAGACCTTTTCAAGCGAGTAGTAGAAGAAAGGAGTGGTAGTAGAGATGTCTTTTGATCTTTTAAATTTGGCGCCAATCGGGTCCGTGCTTGCGCTTGCGTTTGCGGCGTATCTTGCCATAAAGGTGCTGAAGCAGGATGAGGGTACCGCAGAAATGAGGAGTGTGGCTGAGGCCGTCAGGGAAGGCGCCGGCGCATACCTGAAGAGACAGTATTCGGGCGTCGCGATATTTTTCGGTGTAATGTTTATAGTGCTTCTATTTTTAGCGTCAAAAAAGTATCTTTCATATTTTGTTCCGTTCGCGTTCCTTACAGGCGGCTTCTTTTCGGGGCTATCAGGATATATAGGTATGAGTATAGCCACCAGAGCCAGCGCCAGGACCACGAATGCCGCAAAGAAGAGCCTGAATTCCGCGCTTAGCGTTGCGTTCTCCTCCGGCGCGGTTATGGGGCTCGTAGTTGTCGGGCTCGGCCTTTTGGACCTATCGATATGGTATTATCTTTTGAATTGGTACTATTCCTGCCATGCGGTTCCGGCCGGAATGGATAAATTAGGTATAATAACGTCCACTATGCTATGTTTCGGAATGGGCGCCAGTTCTCAGGCCCTGTTTGCCAGGGTAGGCGGCGGCATATTTACAAAAGCCGCTGATGTAGGCGCGGATCTTGTGGGAAAGGTCGAAGCGGGTATACCCGAAGATGATCCGCGTAATCCGGCAGTCATAGCCGATAACGTCGGTGATAATGTCGGCGATGTCGCAGGTATGGGTGCGGACCTGTATGAATCGTATGTCGGTTCTATAGTAGCGACGATGGCGCTCGGTGTTGCGGCTTTCGGAGCTCTGGGGATGAGCCTCCAATCGATAACGATACCGATGGTTATGGCCGCGGTAGGTGTGGTGGCCTCCGTTATCGGAACCTTCTTTGTCAGGACCGAAGAGAAAGCGGAGCAGGGGGCGCTACTCGCCGCGTTAAGACGCGGCGTCTATTCGAGTTCTATAATAGTTGCCATAGCTTCGTTCTTTGTCGTTAAGTTAAGTCTCGGTATGCAGTATATAGGCGTATATTACTCTGTTATCGCAGGGCTTTTAGCGGGGGTAGCGATCGGTTTTTTCACGGAGTTCTTTACATCGAGCAAGTATGGTCCTACAAGGAATATAGCGGATGCTTCCCTCACCGGTCCGGCCACCGTTATAATAAGCGGTATTTCTGTGGGCATGTTATCTACAGCCTTACCGGTGATCGTTGTTTGCATGGCTATAATAGCGAGTTACTATCTCTCCGGCGGCGCAACGAATCCCGGCATGGGCCTTTACGGTGTGGGTATATCGGCGGTAGGCATGTTATCTACTTTAGGCATGACGCTGGCAACTGATGCTTATGGGCCGGTTGCCGATAATGCGGGCGGCAACGCTCAGATGACTGATCAGGTCAAGGAGGTGAGGGAGAGGACGGATGCTCTCGACGCTCTCGGCAATACCACCGCTGCGACAGGTAAAGGGTTTGCGATAGGCTCAGCCGCATTGACGGCATTGGCTCTGATAGCCGCATATCGCGATCAGATAGTTATTCTCGGCGGTGAAATGAATCTGTCGTTAATGAATCCCCAGGTGCTGATAGGCCTCTTCATAGGAGGTATGCTGCCGTTCGCTTTCTGTGCGCTCACCATGAGCGCGGTCGGCAGAGCTGCCGGCTCAATCGTGGTTGAAGTAAGGCGCCAGTTTAAAGAGATAGCAGGGTTGATGCAGGGTAAAGCCAAGGCAGATTATGCCCGTTGCGTGAGCATAGTGACCAAAGCCGCCCAAAAAGAGATGATATTGCCGGCGATGCTTGCGATAGCCGCTCCTATTGTGCTGGGAATACTGTGCGGCATAAACAGCGTAGCAGGGATGTTAGTGGGAGCAACTGTTACCGGATTTGTTCTCGCTATCATGATGGCGAACTCCGGCGGCGCATGGGACAATGCGAAGAAATATATAGAGGAAGGCCATCATGGCGGTAAGGGTTCCATGTCGCATAAGGCTGTAGTGGTCGGAGATACCGTAGGAGATCCGTTTAAAGATACTTCGGGCCCCAGCCTGAATATTCTTATAAAGCTGATGTCCATGGTATCCATAGTCTTTGCGGCATTCATAATTCACAACGCGTTATTAAAGTAGACTGTGGCAGATAAACTTGTACCCGTACATGTAGCTGTGATAATGGATGGCAATGGCAGGTGGGCCAGTCAGAGGAATCTGCCACGGATCGCCGGACATAGCGCGGGCGCAAAGTCAGTTGAGGAAGTAATCAAAGCGGCTAAAGAGTCAGGAGTCAAGATCCTGACTCTTTACGCTTTTTCTACCGAAAATTGGAAGCGTCCGAAGTACGAAGTAGACGCTCTCTTCAAACTGCTTGAAAATTATATAGACAGCCAGACAGAGATATTGATAAAAAATGATATAAGGCTGTCGGCGATAGGCAGGATTGAGGGTCTTCCCGACACCGTTCAGCGTAAATTGAAGAGTGTGATGGATAAGACTATGTCAGGCTCCTCTCTGCTATTGAATCTTGCTCTGAATTACGGCGCAAGGAGCGAGATAGTGGACGCTGTGCGTGCGGTTTCGAAAGATTGCGTTGCGGGAAAGGCCGATCCGGACAGGATAGATGAAAAGGATTTTTCCGGCTATCTATATACAAAAAACCTGCCGGATCCGGATCTCCTGATAAGGACTTCAGGCGAAATGCGATTGTCGAATTTCCTTCTATGGCAGCTCTCTTATTCTGAAATTTATATATCTAAAAAGATGTGGCCCGATTTTAAAAAAGATGATTTTATCGAAGCGTTAAATGAATACAGGAATAGACAGAGGCGATATGGCGGGTAAAGGCTCACTTAAAAACAGACTCATCAGCTCCGCTCTTATATTAATCCTTGTAGCTATAATAATCTTCTATTCTCCGAACTGGGCATTCTCGCTCCTGGCGTCCGCTATGATCGGCTGCGGCCTATGGGAATTTTTTAATCTGGCCCAGAAGAAGGGCATATTCGTATATAAATATTTCGGGATACTGATAGGGATGCTCGTTCCTGTTATTCTGTGCTTTCAATCGGGCGCGGAAGGATATTTTGCGGTTGAGCCTTTCTTTATTGTAATAGCTTGTCTCTTTACGTTTGTGCTTCTCTTCATACGCCGCGAAAATTCACAGGCTCTATCCAGCATCTCTGTAACAATGTTTGGACTCCTATACATAGCGTGGTTTTTCTCGTTCTTTGTAAAATTAAAATTCCTGCCTCAGGGGTCGCTTCTGGTAGTATTCCTGATATTAGTCACAAAGATGGGAGATGTCGGAGCGTATTTTGTAGGAAGGTCGATCGGCAGGCATAGCCTTATTCCAAGGATCAGTCCGAACAAGACCGTTGAGGGAACGATAGGCGGTCTCATTGCCAGTGTGGCAACCGCGCTTATAAGCAGATCGTATCTACCCAATTATTCTTTTGTTCATCTTTTAACGCTCGGTCTCCTTTTGGGCATACTCGCTCAGGTCGGCGATCTTGCCGAATCTTTGATAAAGAGAGATTGCGGCGTGAAAGACGCCGGAGACAATATTTCGGGATTCGGCGGGATACTCGATGTTATCGACAGCCTGCTCTTTACGGCGCCTATATTCTATTTTTACGTCAGAGTGCTTATCAAATGAACCCCACACCTTCCACATGCCATTCTTCACCTTTAAGAAGGTGCGGGATGAAAAAGAGAATAGCGATACTCGGCTCCACGGGCTCCATCGGAATTAACGCTCTTAAGGTCATATCTTCATTAAGCGATCGGTTTGAGGTAACCGCACTATCCGCCGGTTCAAATATAAAGGCGCTTTCGGATCAGGCCCGTAGTTTCCACCCTAAGGTTTTGTGTGTGAGAGATTCTGCGCTGGCCGGAAGGCTCAAGGCTTCGGCGCCTTCCGGGACAAGGATACTGACCGGCGCGGATGGTCTCGATGAGATAGTTTCGCGCGGTGACGTCGATATAGTAATATTCGCGATAAGCGGAAGCTCCTGCGCAGCTCCTTTGATATGTGCCATAAAGAAGAGAAAGAGAATAGCCCTTGCCAATAAAGAATCCCTTGTTAGCGCCGGTGCGATAGTGATGCCTTTGGCAAAGAAGAATAATGTCTCTATCATACCCGTTGACAGCGAGCACAGCGCTATATTCCAGTGCCTGGAGGGGAAGAGGCCGTTCTTAAATAAAGTATATCTTACCGCGACCGGCGGCCCGCTCCTGGATATCCCGAAAAGCAGATTCGATAGATATTCGCGCAAGTTTATCCTGAACCATCCTAAATGGAAGATGGGCGGCAAGATATCGGTAGATTCCGCGACTATGATGAATAAGGGGCTGGAGGTGATCGAGGCGAAATGGCTTTTCGATCTTGAAGAAGAGAGGATTGATGTCCTGGTGCATCCGGAGGCGGCCATTCATTCTATGATAGAACTTATTGATGGGACGATCTTCGCCCAGATAAGTCTTCCGGATATGCGTATCCCAATCCAGTATGCCGTTACGTATCCCGCCCGTTTTCGTACAGAGGTGGAGTTTTTGAATTTTTCAAACATAAAAAATTTGTCATTCAGGAAACCGGATACCGGTAAATTCCCGTCTTTAAGACTGGCGCGCGAAGCTTTGAAGAGAGGCGGAACACATCCGGCCGTGCTCAACGCCGCCGACGAAGAGGCGGTAAAGAGTTATCTTAAAGGCAGGATGAAGTTTTCGCGGATACCCGTTCTTATAGAAAGAGTATTGGAGCATCATAAACGGGCTGTGAAAGAACCCTCGATAGGTGATATAATAGGAGCTGAATCCTGGGCGAGAGAGGAGATGGCGAAACTGTGTCGTTAATATATCCGCCTTCGCAATCAACGCGTAATAGACTGAATGCTTCGGCGGATTTCAAACCGTTACGAATAGGAGTAAAATACAGATGTCTCTAGTATATTTTTTGGTAGTCTTGAGCGTTCTTGTGCTGGTTCATGAGTTCGGTCATTTTATTGCGGCGAAACGTATCGGGGTCAGGGTAGAGAAGTTCTCTTTTGGTTTCGGCCCGAAATTATTCTCGGTAAAAAGAGGCGACACCGAATATCTTATATCGGCCATACCGCTTGGCGGCTATATCAAGATGGCCGGCGATGAACCCGGCGGAAATCTTACCGGAAAGAGTTTCGAATTCCTGTCGAGATCGGTGTGGGATCGCTTCATTATAATCTTTGCGGGGCCTCTTCTCAACTATGCGCTGGCATTTTTGATATTTTCCATAATATTTATGTTCGGTAATCCTACGCTTACTACGGAGGTGGGTTCGTTATTAAAAGACTATCCGGCCGAAGCGTCGGGTCTGGCGGTGGGCGATAAGGTTATTAAGGCTGACGGCAAGGATGTAAAATACTGGGAAGACATGACCGCGATAATTCATAAGCATCTCGAAGGGCCCATAACGCTTACGATAGAAAAGAACGGTAAGATATCAGATATTGAGATACAACCTGTCGTAAGAGAGGTCAAAGACATTTTCGGCAAGAGCACAAAAATAGCCATGTTGGGTATAGCCCCCTCCCAAAATATAGAGAATGTGCGATATGGTTTCTTTGAGTCTTTCTCGAAGGGTTTCAGGAAAGTCATCGATCTTACCGTGATAACATATAGGGCCATATGGTCAATTATCACCGGCAGCATGTCGGTAAAAGAATCGATGACGGGCCCTATAGGCATATTTATAATAACGGGCAAAGCGGCGCAGATGGGTCTCATCTACCTCCTTCACCTTATAGCCATGTTGAGCGCGTCACTCGCTATATTTAATTTACTGCCGCTGCCGGTGCTCGACGGCGGCCACATCTTCTTCCTTTTTATAGAGAAATTAAGAGGCAGGCCTCTCTCTGTTAAAGTCCAGGAAAACATAGCGAATGTAGGCGTTGGGTTGCTTATACTGCTGACCGTATTCATATTTTATAATGATATAATCAAGTTTGGTATATTTGATCATCTGGGGAAGTTTTTTAAAAGATAATACCACGATAATACCACCGCCGCGGTGGGTAAGTAGTAAGATTGCATGACACCGCCGCGGTGTATTCGAGAAGGCATATGATTAAGAGAAGAGATACGAGACTCGTTAAAATAGGCGGCGTCAAGATGGGCGGCGGTGCGCCTGTATCGATACAATCGATGACCAAAGTTGAGACGTCGGATGTGAGCGCGGTCGCATCCCAGATTAAGCGTATGAAGAGCGCCGGATGCGATATTGTGAGAGTTGCCGTTAAAACGATCAAAGACGCGCAGGCTATCAGGTACATTAAGAGGAAGATAAAAATACCGCTTATCGCGGATATACATTTTGACTATAGGCTCGCGTTAGAATCCATTAAAAGCGGCGTTGACAAGATACGGATAAATCCCGGCAATATGAAGAAGCGTGAAGAGATAGCGCAGGTAGTTCATGCTGCGAAAAAGGCAAAGATTCCGATAAGAATAGGCGTTAATTCAGGATCGATCTTTACGCAATACGCAATACGCCTGCCTGCCGGCAAGGCAGGCAATACGCGTGATGTGCATGCCGATATCTTTGTTAAGTCCGCTATCGAATACGCCAAAATCTTTGAAGAGTTGGATTTTCATGATATAATCATATCGCTGAAAGCTTCCGATGTTTCAAGGACGGTGAATGCTTATAAAGAGATATCAAGACTTTGTGATTATCCTCTGCATCTTGGCGTTACGGCATCAGGGCCTTATGATCTCGGTATAGTTAAGTCGTCTATAGGCATAGGCGCGCTTCTTTTGGACGGGATAGGCGATACTATAAGAGTGTCGTTAACGGCCGATCCGGTCGAAGAGGTTATTGCGGCAAAAAGGATTTTGAGCTCTTTAAATTTGAGAAAGTTCGGGCCGGAGATATTATCCTGTCCGACCTGCGGCCGATGCCAGGTGAATTTGGTCGAGATAGTAAAAGAGTTGGAAGATGAGCTGTCAGATATCAGCTTTCAGCCATCAGCTAAAAAAAATATAACCATCGCGGTTATGGGTTGCGAAGTAAACGGCCCCGGTGAAGCGAAAGAAGCGGACATCGGCATAGCGTTCGGCAAGGGGAGCGGTATGCTTTTTAAAAAAGGGAAAGTAATAAAAAAAGTTTCTGTAAGCAATGCTATTGGCGAGCTATTGAAGCTCTTATAGCTTAAAGCTTACAACTTAAGGCTGAATTATGAGATGGACTCAAAGTTTAATTCCTACGCTTAAAGAGGATCCGCAGGACGCGGAAGTCATAAGCCATAAGCTTATGATCAGGGCCGCGCTTGTAAGAAAGCTCTTTTCGGGGGCATACTCGTACCTTCCTTTAGGGCTCAAGGTACTTCAAAAGGTAAGCAACATAATACGCGAGGAGATGAACTCCAGCGGCGCTCAGGAAGTATTATTGCCGGCTATGCATCCGCCGGAATTATGGAAGAAGACCGGCCGATACGAACTTCTCGGAGCCGTATTGATAAAATTTAAAGACAGGCACAACAAAGAACTTGTTTTGGGTCCCACTCATGAGGAGATCATAACGGACCTTATCGCAAACAATATAAAATCGTATAAAGATCTTCCTCTGATACTCTATCAGATCCAGACGAAGTTCAGGGATGAGCCAAGGCCTCGTTTCGGCGTAATGAGGACATCGGAATTCATAATGAAGGATGCATATAGTTTCGACCGCGATGTAGAGGGAATGGAAGCGAATTATAAAAAGATGTATGACGCGTATTGCCGCATATTTACCCGATGCGGCCTTCCTTATATACCGGTAGAGGCCGATCCCGGCATGATGGGGGGTAACATATCGCATGAATTCATGGTGCCGTCAGAAGCGGGGGAGGACATTATAGCGGTTTGCCGGAAATGTAAATATGCCGCAAGCACACAAATAGCGGTTTGTAAAATATCGGGATCGGCTGCCAAGGGAACAGTAAAGAGACTGCCGATAGCCGAAGTCGAGACTCCGGATATTAAGACAATAGAGAAGGTCTCGGAATTTCTCAAAGTTGAACCTTCGAAATTGGTAAAGACGCTTCTGTATAAGGCTGACGGCAAAGTGGTCGCCCTCTTATTAAGAGGCGATTTTGAAGCCAATGAAACGAAGTTGAAGAATTATCTAAAATCTTCTTTTCTGGAGCTTGCCGATGAAAAAGTCGTTGAAGCCATAACGGGAGCCCCCGCGGGATTTTCAGGGCCCGTATCGCTTAAGGATGTGAGAATAGTGGCGGATAATAGCGTCAAAAATATGGCAAATTTTGTTACGGGCGCGAACAGGAAGGACGCGCACCTTATTAATGTCAATATAGGAAGGGACTTTGAGGTAAAAGAGTTCGCCGATCTAAGGATAATAACCAAAGACGACAAATGCCCTTCCTGCGGGAAAGACATAGATATTACACGCGCTATAGAAATAGGGCATACTTTTAAGCTTGGAACAAAATATTCCGAGACTCTTGGCGCGAAGATCCTGGAGCAGGACGGAAAGACCGTCACTGCGATCATGGGTTGTTACGGTATCGGTGTCACCAGGATAATACCCGCGCTGATCGAGACGAGTAATGATAAAGACGGTATAATATGGCCGATATCGATCGCCCCGTACCAGATCATAATTGTCGCTCTGAATATAGCGAGCAAAAAAGTTAAAGAGGTCTCCGAGGAGGTTTATGGAGATCTTATAAAGGCGGGGTATGAAGCGCTCTTTGATGACCGGGATATTTCCGCGGGTATAAAATTTAAAGACGCGGACCTTATAGGTATACCTATCCAGATAATAATAGGGGAGAAGAACGCTAAAAGAGATATGATTGAGATCAAGAATAGAAGAGACCGAAGTGTAATTGAAGTCAAATCGAAAGACGCGGTAACACACCTGAAACAGCTTATCGTATCCAAATAATTTATAATAGCTCAGCCATAAAAAATAGGGACTGCCACTATTTTTTCTTCTAACAATAATAATACCATAGCCAGTTAACTAATAAAAAAGCAAGATATTCTCTATTGTTTTTTTAAAACGAATAAGTATACTTGGTATTGAGGATAGACTTTATTAAGTGATGTATAAAGCGAAACTTAGACGCTAGAGTTCCGAGAGAGGGTGCTTGGCGCTGGGCGGATCGTATCCGCTCAGACCTCGCCCGGAATGCCCGCCGGTAAAAATTTCCATTGATTTTCCTCATATTTGTGGTACAATCATCTCCTGGTTTCAAGGAAGAGTATCAGAAATGAATCCAGCGCCTTCTTAAGGGCGCTGGATATATGAAGAAGGTGCTGGATGAAAGCTTCAGAATTAAAAAAGGGCATGATAGTTAATGATGGAGGTCAACTCTATATAGTTGCGGACATAGAGCATAGGACCCCGGGCAATTTAAGGGCGATGTACCAAACGACCCTGAGGAACATTATTGATGGCAGGATAGCAACCAAGCGTTACAGCGCCGCGGAAAATGTCGATAAGGTCGATCTGGAGTCTAAGAAAGGGCAGTATCTTTTTCATGATCATTCCGGGTTCCATTTTATGGATATGGAGACCTATGATACAATAGTGCTTGACGATGAGATATTGTCAGGGGTTAAAGACTATCTGAAAGAGAATATAGAGATAAGCCTTATGTATCATGACCATAAGCCTATTACCGCGGAGCTCCCGACAAGCGTAGATCTCAAGATAGTTGAATCGGCTCCGGGCGCGCGCGGCGATACTTCGGGCAAAGCCATGAAACCGGCGACATTGGAGACAGGTCTGGTCGTAAATGTGCCGCTCTTTATAGAAGAAGGAGAAGTGATAAAAGTCGATACAAGGACCGGCCAATATCTCGGCAGAGCGTGATTCTGCCTCGCCCTTCAACTACCCATAGCCGGTAGGGCTTCGCAGAAACCGGATATTTCCCCTTGACATAGAGAGACATTTTATAGTATTATAATATTTAACACAAATTTAAAGCTTCCTTTTGAAGGAGGGAAGTAAGTGGGTTTAGTTTTGATAAACCCATTTTTTTTTTCGAAGAGCGCATGTTAAAATAGTATATATGGAAATTGTCGATAGGGTAAGAGAGATACTGGAAGTATATCTGAAAGAGCACGACATAAAGCTCGTAGATGTAGTATTTCGGCGCGAAGGCTCCGGTCTTGTATTGCGTATAATCGCAGATACCGCGAACGGAATAACGGTAAGCGAATGCACCGGACTCAACAGATTTTTAAGCGAAGTGCTCGACAGAGAGGATATTATACGGGATCGGTATACGCTGGAGGTGTCTTCGCCGGGGCTCGACAGGCCCATAAAGACGGATAAGGATTTTGAGCGTTCGATGGGTAAGCAGCTTGAGCTTACGACGTTCGCGGCTATTGACGGCAGAAAGACGCATGAGGGTGTATTGGTAGGCATGGATAAGGATAATGTGGTTATAGAATGCCGGGGTATAAGCACTGTGATACCCAGGAAAGAGATAGCCCTGGCAAGACTAAAAATAGACTTCTAGATAGAGTAGTATAATGATGAATCCCGCCCATTCTTTGAGGCGGGAATAGAATAGGAGAATGAGCGGGATGAATGAAGAACTTTTGACGATACTGGATCAGATGGAACGCGAGAAGGGCATAGATAAAGAACTGCTTTTTAAAGCCATAGAGTCTGCCCTTGCCAGCGCCGCGAAGAAGATAGTCGGAAATAAGGAGGCGGAGGTTACGGCGGTTATAGACAGGTCGACCGGTCAGATAACTATAATGAGCGAGGGCAAGCCTGTAAAATCGGATGAGTTCGGCAGAATCGCCGCCCAGACCGCCAAGCAGGTTATAATACAGAAGATCAGGGAGGCGGAGCGCGATATAGTTTTAGAGGATTATACCAAGCGCATCGGCACCATAGTCAACGGCTCTGTGCACAGGTTTGAAAAAGGCGATATAGTATTAGACCTGGGCAAGACCGAAGCTATTTTGCCGAGATCCCAACAGTGCCAGGGGGAGAGGTATAAACAAGGCGACAGGATCAGGGCTTATATCCTGGAGGTCAATAAGACTTCGCACGGGCCTCAGGTGGTCCTTACGAGATCTGATGTGTTGTTTGTAAAAAAATTATTTGAGATAGAAGTTCCCGAGATAATGGATGGCATCGTAGAGATAAAAGCTATTGCAAGAGAGCCGGGCGAAAGGACCAAACTGGCAGTGTGGTCTAAAGATGAAAAGGTGGACGCTGTGGGCGCATGTGTAGGCATGAGAGGTTCGCGCGTTAAAGATATAGTTAATGAGCTTAAGGGTGAGCGTGTAGATATAGTTAGATGGAGCGACGACATTAAAGAATACGTGAAGGCCGCTCTCAGCCCGGCGGAGCCGTTAGAAGTTACGATAGATAAAACTAGTAAGCACATTGCGGTGATGGTTGCCGATGACCAGCTCTCGATAGGCATAGGAAAACATGGCCAGAATGTGAGGCTTGCGTCAAGGCTCATCGGTTGGGAGATCGATATCAGGGGTAAGGAAGAGAAGGCCAAAAAAGCGGCTGAAGCATTATTGGCGGGAGAGCCTGCGGATAAGGAAGAGGCCGGCGATCCGGAGACGACGGCGGAGAAAACCACAAAAACCAAAGAAGATTCAAAAATCAAAGACCAAAAGAAGGCTTTCAATCTTATTGATATAAAAGGGGTCGGCAAGAAGACCGCCGAGGCGCTGATAGCCGCCGGATACGATACGCCTGAAAAGATAAAAATTTTGACGGCGGAAGAGCTGGTAAAGCTTGAGGGGGTCGGCAAGAAGACCGCCGAGAAGATATTGAAAATGGTAAAGAATATATGATAAAAAAGGCGAAAGAAAAGAAGATAAAAGAGGTAAAACCTGTCCGCCGAAGTACGCCAAAGGCGGATGAAGGTCCAAAGAAAACACCCGCTAAGACTCCCGCGGCGAAGTCCGGCGGGGTAAAGAGAGCGTCCAATCTTAAGCCAAAACCGTTAAAGAAGGCGCCGAAGCCCGTTAAAGAAGTTCTAAAAAAAGAAAAAATTTCCGCTGTAAAGGTACCGCCGGCTATAAAGAAAGAAGCTCCGGCCGTAGTCAAGACGGTTAAAACGCCTCCGCCCCAACCAAGTATCAAAACTGAGCCGCCCAAGATAGCAGAGCAGCCGGTAATAAAAGAGAAAGACGCGCCTAAGATCGAACCGGCAACGCCGCCCGTTACGGAAAAGACCGTACCTAAGGCGGAAGAAGTTAAGTCAAAGGTTCTTGAGCTCGATCTCCCGATAGCCCTGAAAGATCTTGCGGCAAAAATAGGCGTGAGATCCAACGAACTCATAATGAAATTGATGGAGAGAAATGTATTTGCCACCATAAATCAGGGGTTGGGAGAAGAGATAGTAAAAGAACTGCTTAAAGGTTATGGTATAGAGTTAAGGAAACCTGTCAAAGTAGAGGCTGAGGTAGTTAAAGAGCACCGTGATATGGAGGAAAGGCAGGATGTGAAGAATATCGTAACGCGTCCGCCCGTTGTTACATTCATGGGGCATGTCGATCATGGCAAGACGAGTCTCCTGGATTTTATAAGGAAGACATGCGTCGCGGATAAAGAAAGAGGCGGCATTACCCAGCATATAGGCGCTTATGAAGTGAAGCTGGCTAATGGCTCCGTGACGTTTCTCGATACGCCGGGTCACGAAGCATTTACGGCCATGAGAGCGCGCGGCGCCAGCGCCACGGATGTCGTAGTATTGGTTGTTGCGGCAGATGACGGAGTGATGCCGCAGACGAAAGAGGCCGCGGACCATGCGAGAGCCGCGGAAGCCACAATAGTCGTTGCATTGAATAAATGCGATCTACCCGGCGCTAATATAGATAAGGTTAAAGGGCAGCTTGCGCAGATAGGGTTGAATTCGGAAGATTGGGGCGGCAAGACGGTAACCGTGCCGGTTTCGGCCAAGACCGGTGAGGGTGTGGATAAATTACTGGAAATGTTGTTATTAGAATCCGAACTTCTGGAATTAAAGGCAAATCCGAGCCTCAGGGCAAGAGGAGTTATAATAGAAGGCAAGATGTCGAGCGGACAGGGGGCAGTGGCGACCGTTCTTGTGAAGAACGGAACGCTGCATCTGGGGGATATGGTATTGAGCGGCGGTCATTATGGCCGCGTGAAAGCGATGATCAATCATAAAGGCGAGCGTATAAAAGAGGCTCCGCCTTCCAAGCCGGTCAGTATTCTCGGATTATCGGGAGTTCCTATGGCGGGTGAGGAGTTCTTTGTAGTAAAGGATGAAAAGAAGGCAAGGACGCTCTCCCTGTTGAAGCAGGATGAAGACCGCGCTCACAGGCTGAGGGCATCGAAGAGAGTGACCCTCGAAGACTTCTATAAGAAGATGAAAGACGGAGCCGTAAAAGAACTTTCGGTTTTGCTGAAAGGTGATGTGCAGGGATCCGTGGAGGCCATAAAAGCGTCATTACTTGAATTGAACACCAAGGATGTTAAAGTTGTAATAGTTCATGCCGATGTCGGTAATATCAACGAATCCGATATAATGCTGGCGATGGTTTCGAACGCCGTGGTCATGGGATTTAATGTGAAGATAGATGAAAGGGCCGCGGATCTTGCGGCCAAAGAGGAGATCGAAATAAAGATATACGGTATAATATATGAGGCTATACAGGATATCGTCGCGGCTATGGAAGGATTATTAGAACCTTTTCTGAAAGAGATCTTTGTCGGGAGGGCTGTTGTAAAACAGGTATTCAAAGTTACAAAGGCGGGCACGATAGCGGGTTCTCAGGTAGTTAAGGGGAAGATTGGCAGGCACGGTGTCGTGAAATTGATAAGAAATAAAGAAGTGGTATATGAAGGCAAAATAAGTTCCTTAAAACGGTTCAAGGATGATGTTCGTGAAGTTAATGAGGGCGTCGAGTGCGGCATATCGCTCGACAGGCACGACGATATAAAAGAGAGCGACATTATTGAACAGTATCAGATAGAGAAGGTCGCTCGCAGGCTAGATTCTAAAAGACAATGACCACCAGAAAACGTATACTCAGCGGAATGAGGCCGACAGGGAAACTCCATCTGGGGCATCTTGTCGGCGCGCTAAACAATTGGGTTAATCTCCAGGACGACTACCAGTGTTTTTATATGATAGCCGACTGGCATGCTCTCATGAGCGAATACGAGAATCCCAAAGATATGCAGGTATATGCTTATGAAGTGGCAAAAGACTTTATAGCCTCGGGTCTGGATCCCAACAGGTGCACCATATTTATACAATCGCAGGTGCCGCAGCATCTGGAACTTGCGATGATATTGTCGGATCTGACGCCGCTGGCGTGGGTGG
>JAQTPE010000016.1 GCA_028748925.1 Candidatus Omnitrophota bacterium | reverse complement strand
CACCAAACCCCTGTATGTCGAAACTGCCGGCCTTATCGAGAGGAGAAACCCTCCTGAAATAGTTCTTTATCTCTCTCTCGGTCAGGTGGTACATATAGACCTTGGTCCTGTCGAACGCGGTATATCTCTTGTCATTATCTATATCGATAACCGCGATACCCGTATAAACCCACTGCGGCTTTCTGGAGAGCAGCCTCAACGTACGAAAAGCATCCTTAATATTCCTCGGCTTGCCTATTATCTTTTTTCCCACAAGCACAACGGTATCAGCCGCTATTACTATACCTGTCTTTGTCCTCCCCGCAACATCGAGAGCTTTCGATAAGGCGTTCTCCGTCACAAGATCGCCGCAATTAGTCTTTATAACACGCTTCTCCCTGATCTTAGAAACGCGGACAGTGAACTTAAGGCCCACATCATTTAAGAGTTTTCTACGCGCCTTCGACGCCGAAGCCAATATTATCCTCCTTCGCTCAAAGCTTTTCAGCTTTGAGCTTCGGAAGGATTTCGCCAAATTTTGCTTAGACGAGCTCATCTTACGCATTAGCCGCGCTCTCCCCCGCAAGATAGCCGGTTGAAAAAGCCTGCTGTAAATTATAACCGCCGCTCGGCGCGCCGCCCTCTATGACCTCTCCCGCAAAGTAGAGGCCCGGGACTATCCTCGACTCCATTGTACGCGGATTGATCTCTCTTATAGATACGCCGCCGCAAGTCACCATCGCTTCTTCCAGGGCAAGCGAACCCGTTACAGTTAGAGGCAGCTCTTTTAATATCCTGGCGAGCTTTCGCCTGTCGTCTTTATTCATCTGATGAACTTTCTTATGCAGATCGATCTCCGCCAGCCTTAAGATCAAAGGCGCGAGCTTTAAAGGAAGCATGCCGGCAAGCATCGTCTTGATCTCCCTGCCGCCGTGCTCCCTGACTTCACGCAATAGCTTATCTTCCATCTCGCCGCTATCTATCCCCGGCTTCAGGTCTATCAGTAAGCGCATATCTTTTTCTTCGGATAACAGGCTAACGATATCGGCGCTTAAGTCCAGTATCAGCGGACCTGATACGCCAAAATGCGTAAATAGAAGTTCTCCCACATCCGATCTTATCTTCCTCTTGCCCGCGACAAAAAGAAGCCTTACATTCTTTAATGTAAGCCCCTGGACCTCTTTGACCCATGACTCTTTTGTTTTCAACGGCACGAGCCCCGGCGCCAGCGGCAATATAGTATGGCCCAATTCCTGCGCTATATAAAAACCATCTCCGGCAGAACCGGTATCTTTATAAGAAGCCCCGCCGGTAGCCAGTATAATTTTTTTAACCGCGATAGCCCCGCGGGGCGTATCGAGTATAAATTCTTCGCCGTCTCTTCTCAGTTTTTTCGTGTGGACCTTATATATTACATCGACCTTATTCTCTTCAAGGCATTTTTCCAGGACTTGCGTTACGCTCCGCGCGTTGTCGGTAACAGGAAATACACGCCCCTGTCTCTCCGATTTCAATTCCAATCCTCTGGATTTAAAAAAATCCATAACGTCTTCATTGGAAAATGCGTAAAAAGCGTTCCTCAGGAACTGACCGGGCCTTCCGAATTTTTCTATGAATGTATCGAGCTTCCCGCTATTGGTGAGATTGCATCTTCCTCTGCCGGTCATGAGCATCTTCCTGCCTATGAGCTCATTCTTTTCGAGCAAGACCACTCTCTTGCCCAATTGTCCCGCCCTGATAGCGGCCACACTACCCGCCGCGCCTGCGCCGATCACCGCGATATCGTATGAATTCATCTTTTGCTCATACAGTTTATCCTGCTACAGGGTCCGACCTGCCGTAAAGCCCGAGCCCCAGGCCCAGGCCAGATTATATCCGCCGCGTTTGCCGCAAACATCGAGTATTTCGCCCGCGAAGTAAAGCCCTTTTACCACCGTAGACTCCAACGTCTCCTGTTTAACATACTTTATATCGATACCTCCGGCCGTAAAATCGGCCTCATTCCATCTCTTCGTCTCCACCACCTTGAAGATCCTGCTCTTTACGGTGTTCGTGATCTTTTCCGGGTCACATACCATATCCTTGCCCTCAAAAACGAAATGGAATTTATTGGGCAGTATTCCGGCGAGCAGATCCTCCGTCTTCCAACGATCCTTTATCCTGCGCGATATCTCCAGTTTCAGCGTATCCCTATTCATGAACGGGACCATATCGACCGACACCAGGACGTCGTTTATCTTCTGCCTGTTTATAGCTACGGATATATCCTCGCTCACATCGAGTATCGCCGTGCCGGAAAGGCCATAATTTGTAAATAAGAGATCTCCTTCCGACTCGCAGACAGTCTTCTGGTTTACGATAGCCTTAACGCGAGCCGCTATCTTCTGGCCCTGCAGGAGATGACAAAGCTTCTCTTTCAATACTATGGGAACCGCCGCGGGAACCGGATCCACTATCTTATGCCCCAGATTCGCAATCATCCTGTAACAGCTTCCGTCGGAACCGAGCGCAGGGTACGATCTCCCGCCTGCCGCGACTATAAGTTTTTCACACTCTATCGATTTGCCGGATTTGGATGTTACCGTAAACATCCCTTGCGAACGCGAAATACCCTTAACTTCAAAATTGAGCTCTATGGGAACGGATAATCTATTCAACTCCATCTCAAGCACCTTCACGACTGAAGACGATTGGTTTGTCCTCGGGAATACCCGTCCGTCTTCAGAATAAGTCTGGAGCCCGATCTCTTGAAATAAATTTAAAATTTGTTCCTTCCCGAATTTTTCAAATATCGATTTTACGAGCGGGCGCCCGGAAGGATTATAAAACGATTCATCCAGCCTTTCGTTCAGCAGGTTGCACCTGCCATTGCCGGAAGCAAGTATCTTCTTTCCTATCTTCGGCATCCTGTCGCATATCACGACGGACCGATTTCGGCGTCTAGCGCTTATAGCCGCCGCTATTCCGGCGGCGCCGCCTCCGATTATCACAGTATCTAATTTTTGCATATCACCTTACGGCAGCCGTCTCTTTCAGGCGCACCTTCTCTTTTTTTACTTTTGAGGCGACCGACCCGGCCTTACCGGGGCACTCTCCGGTCCAGCAATACGTGCAGAGCTTCTCCCTGGGCAACCCGATCGACTCCACCATCTCTTCTATCGTCTGATATCTCAAGGTAGTTACTCCAAGATCCTTGCGTATCCATTCGATCATCTTCTTATATTTAGGGGAATCGGGATCAAGATATTCCGACACATCATCGATATCCTTACCTTCTATATCGCGTATGGCGCGCCTTGCGGCAAGTTCATCGATGCTGCGCGTCGAGAAGTTAAAATTGCACGGGAACATCAAAGGCGGGCAAGCAGGCCTCACATGGATCTCTTTAGCGCCGCCTTCCCATAATTTATGCACAGTAAAATTCTTCAGCTGCGTGCCCCTCACTATGGAGTCCTCACATATAACTATACTGTTGCCGGTTATGATCTCTTTTATCGGAACGAGCTTCATCCTTGCTATAAGGTCCCTCGTCGCCTGCGAAGGCGGAGTATAGCTTCTGCCGTATCCCGGAGTATATTTTACAAGAGGCCTCCTGAAAGGCTTGCCTGACTCCATCGCGTAACCTATCGCGTGAGCTATCCCCGAATCGGGTATCCCCGCTACAACATCCACTTTTATATCTTTATCGTGCTTTGCGAGGCATCTACCGCATCTCTCCCGGACAATCTCGGTATTTATACCTTCATAGCTCGACGCGGGAAAACCCGTATATATCCAGAAGAATGAGCATATCTGGTTATCCCGTCCGCCTTTCTTTCTCTGCGCGATACCCTTATCTCCTATAAAAACGATCTCGCCCGGATCAAGATATTTGAATAACTCGAAATTGTTGTTCGGGAACGCGCTCGTCTCCGAAGTTACCGCCCACGCATCAGAGCTCTTTCCTATCACAAGAGGTGTGTAGCCTAACCTGTCGCGGGCGGCGTAGATGCCATCTTTCGTCAATAATAGAAGCGAACATGACCCCTCTATGGCATCGAACATCTTTTCTATGCCGTCTATGACATCCTTCCCCTCGCTGATAAGCTTGGATATCAATTCGGTAGCGTTAACTCCCCCCTTGCTTACCTCGCTGAACGAATGCCCCCTATTCATAACATCCCGGGCAAGCTTATCTTTATTCTCGATAAACCCGTTCGTTACCAGGCAGAATGGCCCGAATTTACAGTTCAGGTAGATCGGCTGTTCTTCAAAGGCGCTTATGACGCCGATCCCTTTATTGCCCTTCATATTTCTTGAATCTTCGAAAAATTTGGATTTGAACTGCGACTGGCTTATATTATGTATCTGTCTTGAGAAGTCTTTGCCGAATATCGCCATACCCCCGTACTCCGTCCCCAGATGCGAGTGATAATCGGTACCGTAAAGAAGAACTTCGGCGCAATCGCCCTTTGATACAACTCCAAAGATACCGCTCATTTCAGCCCCCTTTAAATTTACACGTCCGTCATGCGTCGCGTGTATTGCGTAAAAAAGCTTCCATATCGCCCGGCATAGGCGACAAAAACTCCAGCAACTTCTTTGTCGCCGGATGCGTGAACCTTATATACGAAGCGTGAAGCGCAACCCTCTTGAACTTCAGCTTAAAATCTTTTCTGAACGCGTAGACGCTCTCGCCCACCAGGGGGTGCCCGATCTCTTTAAAGTGTATGCGGATCTGGTTGGTCCGCCCGGTCACAGGCTCCGCCTCTATTATGGTAAAACCTTCACGTCTCTCGATAGTCTTGTACTTAGTAACCGCCTCATCGAATCTATTCTTATTCCTATTATAAATGCGTTTATTAATAATATCAAAGTCTTTCGCCACTCTTCCGTTAACAAAAGCTATGTAGGTCTTCTTAACGGCCCTCTTCTTAAACTCATCCATCATAATACGCTGGATCGACTTACCTTTGGCATAAACGATCAATCCGGAAGTCTCCCTGTCAATGCGATGGCAGGGATAAGCGTTCGCTTGCCCCGGACCCGAACGCAATTCATCCAGATCGCGGTTCAACAAATCGGTAAGCGTATTCGTCTCTCTCTTGGGCGTGGGTATGACGAGCATGCCTGAGGGCTTATCTACGACGATAAGCTGCTCATCCTCGTAAACTATTTTGTATCTCTTTCCATCCATAAGGTTTTTCATTCGGGATTGTTGCGCACGGGACAATCCTGCATTCTCAGCGGCTTCTCAAGACTGCTTCTATGAAGAAGCGCCTCGTCCTGAAAAATTTTAAACGTCGGGCCATCCGCGGTGATCTTGCCCCTGTGAAGAACTATCGTCCGCTCACAAAGGTCCATAGCCATATCAAGATCGTGTGTGGCGATGATTTTAGTATGGCGAAACGTCTTCAGTAATTCTATAAGACGGGCGCGGGACATCGGATCGAGGCTGGATGTCGGTTCATCCATTACCAGTATATCCGGCGACATCACCAGGACCGTCGCGATCGCAACCGAACGTTTCTCTCCCTGGGATAATTTATATGGAGGCCGTCTTTTTAAATGGGCCGCGCCGACAGTATCGAGCGCTTCTAATACCCTGTTCTCGACTTCCGCGTCCGCCAAGCCAAGGTTCAACGGACCAAAAGCCACATCATCGAATACGGTAGGCATAAATAATTGATCATCCGGATTCTGGAAGACCATACCGACAGCCCGCCTGATAGTATTAAGGTTGCCCGGGACTATAGGATAACCTCCTATGCGCACCTCGCCATTAGCGGCCGATAAAAATCCGTTTAAATGAAGCAATAACGTGGATTTTCCGGCGCCATTCTCTCCTACAAGAGCCACGCTCTCACCGTGCATAATGCGAAAGGATACTCCTGAAAGCCCGACAGTGCCATCGGGATACGTATAGTGCAGATCGTTGGCTTCGACTATATGATGGCTCATGTGAAGATCCTCGTAACAAGTTCGCCCAGCTTAACCGGAATATTCCAAAATCTGAAAGAGACAAATAACATTATCCAGGTAACGGCGAAAATGACATCCTTGAAACCGATACGGAGCGATCTCATAATACGGATGCGGCCGTCAAAACCGCGGCAACACATCGCTCTATAGACCCTTTCGGCCCTATCAAGTGTGCGTAATAGTAGATGGCCTATGATCGACGCGAAAGCCTTAAAATGTATCGCCCTTCCGGAAAAGGACCTCACGGCTCTGGCTCTTATCATGTGTCCCAGCTCTTCGGCCAATACAAACATATATCTATAGAGAAACAGGAGCTGTACGATAAATGGCTTCGGCACCCCGAACTTTTCCAGAGCCAGACAGACGGAATTAAAGCCGGTCAGGGCAACTAAGACCAAGGCAGACGTTACGGTAAGCGCAAACCGCAGTAGTATTGATATAAACGATACCCATCCCCCTGAAATACCTATTGATCCAATATGGTAAACTACAGATCTGTCAAAGACGGGATTAAATATGCCTACCAATATGGCGAATGGTGAGATCAATAGCACTTTTTTAAGTATATATCCGGAAGGAATCCCGCCTAAAATAATAAGGATTATGGGAAAACTAAAAAACGGTATAAGCCCCGTAACTGTATACTTATTAAATGAAACCACGGTCGCGATAAAGACGACCGTGGTTATCAATTTCACTCTTGGATCTATACGATGCAGAGGGCTGTCGCCTGCGGCAAGCGTATCCATATATCCCACATCAAAATACCCATGGTTCGCCATTGCCGTATTATAGCATATTTTTTGTTATGACGCGACGTTGCGTTTTCTCAATGCCCACCCTATCGATACCGCTATAAGGAGTGTCAGCGCTGCGCCGACAATGCCTGATACGGAAGTTCCCGTATCGACCGCGGGATATTGCGGCTTCGCGTCTTCTGCGGGCGGCGCTTCATGCTCTCCTTTTTTAAATCCATAGTCCGGCAAAAAAGCCGTCTTCTCCTGAAGTCCGGCCAAAGAAGCGTGCACTTTCTCTCTGCTGGCAAGTTCCTCTCTGCCTGAAGTTTTAAACATCGCCCATTCCAGGCCGTCGGGATTGCCGGAAGCGAACCAGCTTAGAGCTCCTCCGGTGACCGCCGCGGCAATGAGCAGCCCTACGAGCACTTTCTTAATATCGACCCGGCCTATGGGTTTGGAAGAGACGGCGGCATCCAAAATCTCCGGGCGCGCTTTCCATACAAAAGTTACTACAGCGGCGGTGACCAATCCTTCCACCACACCTATCGCAAGATGGATGGGCTGCATTAAAAGCACAAAAGTATTAAACGGCAGCTCGGATATCCCCGAAAATACCGTTTCAAGAACCACGCCAAAAGCTCCCAATTGCAAAGCTATAACCGCGGACAGAAACGAACCTATCGCGATCTTTGCCTGGGTCGGATCGTCTTTAACTATTGTCTTGTATATCAAAGGATATGCGACAAAACAGGGAAAAAATCCCAGATTAAAGATATTACACCCCAGGGCAAGAAGCCCTCCATCGGCAAAGAAGAGAGCCTGAACGATCAATACCGATGCCATAGTAAGAAAAGCCGCAAAGGGCCCCAACAGTATCGATAGTATCACACCTCCGCCCAGATGGCCGCTCGAACCGGTTGCGGGTATGCTGAAATTTATCATCTGCGCGGCAAAGATGAACGCTCCCAGCACTCCCATAAGAGGCACCTTGCGGCCATCGGCGGCTTCGCTGACTTTTTTGGAACTGTAGGCTATCAGTCCCGCCGACGCCGCCCACATCGTCCCGCCTACGGCGGGTGATATTAAAGCATCTGCCATGTGCATATATTATTCTCCTATTTTATTCGATCAAAAATCCAGCTGGCTGCGGATCCCATATACAAATATCGTCTTATCCTCTCCCAGATAACTATGATTAACACCGTGTGGATTCCATATTATCTGAATATCGGGTGTAATGGCGAGCCACTTAAAAAGACGTATCTTATAATACGCTTCAAAATGGCCTTCGGGCGCGGCGGCGTTGAACGCATCTTTATAATACGCGCTTGGAAACAGCTGTCCTACCCCGAACGCCAGAATATCGTCATTCCTATTCCAGTGTTTCCCGGTCATCTGGATACCGCCCGACCACGACCCTTCCACCGGCGCGGCGCTGGGATTAGTGCTCGCCTGCACCAGATCCGGCCTCTGCCAGCCAAACCTTCCGAATACGCCGAAGACATCGGTTACCATCTGGTCGATACTGAATCCGACACCGGTGTTGAAACGGCCCCAATCATCGCCTCCGGCATCACCCGCCATAACCAGTTTTCTATGAGGCATATCATTAAACCAGGTGTAAAAACGATAATTACCATCCCATTGTTCGGGATCCCACCCGAATATCATAGATGGTTTCAGATTAAGCTGTACCGACACAAACGGCCTCGCGAAAACATTTTCCCAATTATTATCCGCGTCAAAATATGTTGTCTCTATCGAAAGATACTTCGCGAAATCCGGAGCAAGGGTAAGCCGGCCGCCCAGAGTATTGTCATTCGGCCACTCTATCGCCGGATTCTGCTTGAACATCCTGCCCAGGAACTGGGTGCATTCATCATGGGCATATTCGTTCTGGTCGAGATAATTTGCCGGATCAAGTTTTCCGGCGGTCAAAACCACCTGTTTATTGAAGAGATAGTGCTCATACCAAAGTTCCGTGACAGGCACGTTGGAATCCGTATCGTTCTGGTCGCGGTTCACGTTACTGAATACCAGAAGCTGATCTTCCGCGCCTTGCCCCTGTCCCGGCTCAAGATGTATAAGCGCTTTGCCCCAATCATCAAAGGCCCTTTGTATAAAGATATCGGATGACCATGCGGCGTCGATGGACTTATCATGTTTTTCGCCCGCGTTGTTCGCGTTAGGACTACCCTGTATAACAAGCGTAGCGTCGGCGCTTATTTCTAACCCGCAAGGCGGAATAGCCACACCCTCTCCGGGCCTGTACTGGATAAGCTGATTCCTTACCTGTTCCACTGTCTGGTTCTGCTCAAAGAGCGAACAGGATTGCGCTTTCAGCTGTTTCTCTATTTCGGTAACGCGCATATTTATATGCTCAAGCTCGGCCACCCTCGTCTTGAGAGCCTGTATCTCCGCCATCATCTCCATTTCACCGGCCATCGCGATTCCCGGAACTAAAACAGCCGCAAAACCCAAAACCAATACTGTAATAAATATCCTGCGTATCACATTCACCCTCCTTTAGTTTATATGCTTCCCATTTTTAACGGTACAATTCATCCGATCTTTATCGAATCGATCCGGAACTCTTCATACTTTTTAATATCGAAATCCGGCCTGCCGCACCTTGGACATTCAAATGTAGGTTTTGAGCTTCTCCAGATATGTCCGCAACATTTGCAGTGTACGCAGAATTCCGACACTTTAACGCTCAACTTTATGTTCGTAAACCCCTCTTCTTTCGCAAGCAGGCCGAAAGTTTCCTGTAACCGCTCCGGCGCGACATGGCTGAAAGGGCTTAAACAGACCTTAACAACCATAGTCACATCCCTTTTTTTGCCCGCCTCTTTTTTCAGACCTTCAAGTATTTGATTGGCATATTTTAGATCATGCATTTTTGTCTCTCCTTTATTATAGATATTTGTTCTCTCTTAAATAACTTATATAATCCTTGACCGCGTCTTTCAAAGGCGTAAATTGACGGTCATATCCGGATATTCTCAACCTCTCCATCATGGCTTCGGTAAAATACTGATATTTTGACCGGAGAATTTCCGGCATATCGATATACTCTATGCGGGGTTTTTTTTCAAGCGCTAAAAAGATGGCATGCGCAAGATCATTCCAGCTGTGCGCCTTGCCGCATCCGAGATTGAATATGCCGGCCCTTCCCGAATTCTCGAAAAAATAGAACAGGACGTCTATCGCATCCTTTATATATATAAAGTCTCTCTTCTGTTCACCGTCCTTATAATCATCCCTATATGATTTAAATAACCCTATACGTCCCGTTTGATTTACTTCAGTGAATTTCTTGCAGACTACGCTCATCATTTCGCCTTTATGATATTCGTTGGGACCGAACACGTTAAAGAACTTGATGCCTGTTGCTTCCTTATCTAAGTTATTATTTAAAATCCACAGGTCAAAGAGCTGTTTCGAATATCCATACATATTTAAAGGCCTTAACCTGTAAGTGGTTTTGTTTGAATCGTCATATCCGAATTCGCCGGCACCATAAGTAGCCGCCGATGAGGCATAGATAAACTTGGCTTTATTGGACTTTGCCCATACGGCAAGCGATTTGGAATATTCGTAGTTATTCTTTATGAAATAAGCGCCGTCATTCA
This sequence comes from Candidatus Omnitrophota bacterium, assembly GCA_028748925.1. Classification (GTDB taxonomy): domain Bacteria; phylum Omnitrophota; class Gorgyraeia; order 2-01-FULL-45-10; family 2-01-FULL-45-10; genus 2-01-FULL-45-10. The sequence goes on along the minus strand of JAQTPE010000016.1, from coordinate 10,184 downwards.
ACGTTGTGGAACTGCATGCTCCCATATGGACTATCATTTTAACGTTCTTTATCTTGTTTTCGTTTAAAAGGGCTATAAAGACGTCTTTCTGGACATAGTCTAAAAATTTCTTTCCCGCGAGGTTGCGCCACTTATCGGATGAATCCAGATTGTCGACTACTATTATGTTGTCGATACCTTCTTTATTGAGTTTCCAGAGAAAACAGCTTCCGATAAAACCTGCGCCGCCGGTCAGAATAATGGTGCTTTTTTTCATGCTACGATCTCATCTTTTTGTGCCACTAATATTAAAATGGTGCTACTATTAGATAAAAAAATAATCCCCTTTGCTAAATATTCTTTCCTGTGCTCGACATATTTAAGACTCCGTGTTTTACGCCTTTGACTGCCTTTAAGGTATCGGCCAATTCCTGCGCTTCTTTTGGGCGCCCTTTCACGGCTATTATCTCCAGACAATTATCGTGATCGAGATGCATATGTTGAGTGGAAATAATAACTTTTTGATGATCGTGCTGGATATCCGTAAGCTTATTGACAAGTTCTCTTTTATGGTGATCGTAGATAAGCGTAATGGCGCCGGCTATCTCGCCTGCCTCTTCCCACTCTTTTTTTATAAGCTCCTGGCGTATCAGATCCCTGAAAGCTTCCGAGCGATTGGAATAATTCTTCTTTTCTATAAGTTTATCAAACTTGTCGAGCAAATCTTTCGGCAGAGAAACACCAAATCTGAATAGTTCCGACATATCTTATCCTTTGTATTACGTTTTTTAGAATTGTAGCACAATCACGGATTCTGTCAATAGTTTTTATTTTATATGTTTTTATTTTATAAACAGATTATAGATATTCGCCGGCTAAGTAGGAACTGCGGACATACGGGCCGCTCTCGATATGAGAAAATCCGATCGACAGCCCCTTCTCTTTATAATATGCGAATCGTTCCGGAGAGATATATTCTTTAACAGGATAATGAAGCCTGCTTGGCGCCAGATACTGGCCGATGCTTAAAAAATCACATCCTACGGCGCGAAGATCGCCCATTACGGCAATGACTTCCGACTCTTTCTCGCCCAGGCCCAACATGACACCGGATTTTGTCTTAAGGCAGGGAGATATCTTCTTTATCGCGTCAAGAACTCCGAGCGAACGCTTATAGTCCGAGCCTCGGCGCACGGACCGGTAGAGCGACGGCACCGTCTCTACGTTATGCGCGATGATATCGGGCCCCGATTCGGCCACGGTCCGAAGCGAATCAGATGATAGTTTAAAATCCGGTATAAGTAGTTCGATCGCCGCCTGCGGCGCAGTCTTTCGTATACTTAAGACCGTATCCGCAAACATCCCTGCCCCGCCGTCCGCAAGATCATCTCTGGTAACGCTGGTTATAACCACATGTTTAAGCGCAAGCTTCTTCACGGCGTCGGCTACCCTGGCCGGCTCTCCTGCGTCGGGCATTGAAGGTATCCCTTTAGTTACATTACAAAAACTGCAGGAACGTGTACATTGCGGCCCAAGTATCAGGAAAGTCGCGTGGGAACGGGAAAAACATTCGCCTATATTGGGGCACGACGCCTGCTCGCAGACGGTCTCGAGTTTCATCCCGCGTAAGAGGTTCTTCATTTCGGAACAGGAGCCGAGGTGTATCTTTTTATTAAGCCATGGCGGTTTCATACAGAGTTTCTTCCTCTATGAATCCGGTATCGAATTCTTCGGCAACAGCGTTTATGAGCATATCTTCCAGAACGCGCTTATCAGGGAGAGCGTTTAACTCCTCTGCAAGCGCGGTCACTCTCGATGAGATGTCTTCGGGTAAAGACGGCAGATACAGGCGCACAAAGTTCCAATCAACGCTTATAGGGATGGAACCGTGTTGAAAGACGGCGCGCCTCTTTCTCTTCTGCGCGTTGCCGCCGATCTTCCTGCCATTTATGACGATGTCGTATTTTTCACGCGAAGCGCTGCAAAGGGAGTGCGGCGCGCACAGATCTTTGAAATTCTTCGCCTCGAGCGCAAAGGACGCGTTGAGACCCAATGAGCTATAAAAAGATGTCAAAAAGGAACAGATCCTGCGGTAGGAGACGAAGACGCCGTCCGGTTCTCCGATATCCTCTTTGGCGCATACAAGACTGTAGGTTATTTCATTATTATGAAAGAGAACTCCCCCGCCGGTCATTCTTCCGGCGATCCGGATGCCGTCAAGCGCGCATCGCTCAATATCTATTTCATCTTCAGGCCTCTGACCGACACCATATGTAAACGAGGGTGATCTCCATCCATATATACGAAATGCCGGGATACCGTCCTCCATATAACGACGAAGGATATTTTCATCCAGCGCCATATTATATATGGCATCGGCTGAGCCTGAACGGATAAGCCTGAATCTTCTCATGGTATTTTTTTTGTGGGAATCCACCGCAAATCCGGTTCGCGGGCGGCTTTGGTTTCGTCAAGACGTTTTATAGGCATAGTGAGCGGGGCTATGCGGACAGCGTTCGGATCCGTCCTGGCAAGGCGCGCGGCTTCGATCATCGCGTCAATAAAGGAATCTATCGTCTCCTTGCTCTCTGTCTCCGTCGGCTCTATCATCATAGCTTCTTTAACTATCATAGGAAAATATATCGTCATTGGATGGAACCCTTTGTCGATAAGATACTTCGCGATATCCAGGGCATGCACCCCATCTTCCACCTGACGGTTCGCCGATATGACGCATTCATGCATACAGATCCTGTCATAAGGCACTTCATAGTATTCCTTCAGCCGTGCAAGGCAATAGTTGGCGCTCAAGACCGCATTTTCACTCGCCTCGATAAGCCCGGCCTTTCCAAGAGCCAATATGTATGCGTACGCTTTTAAAATAACGGCAAAGTTTCCGTAAAAAGGCGCTATATAACCTATCGTCTTATGTTTATGGTGATCGAGAGCAAATGTCCCGTCGGCGCGTCTTATCACCCGCGGCACAGGAAGATAGTCCGTTAACTTTTCCGATACCCCCACAGGCCCCGCGCCGGGTCCGCCGCCGCCATGCGGGGTCGCAAATGTCTTATGCAGATTAAGATGTACCACATCAAAACCTATATCTCCCGGGCGGCATAGTCCGAGTATCGCGTTCAAGTTCGCCCCGTCATAATACATTAAGGCGCCCGCGGAATGCGCAAGATCGGCGATCTCTTTAATTCTTGGGTTAAATAAACCGAGCGTATCCGGGCATGTCAACATCACGGCAGCCGTCTCGCTATTCAAGGCTTTTTTATACGCGTCCATATCAAAATATCCGTTTTTATCCGTAGGAATAACGACAACATCGTATCCGGCTATCGCGGCGCTCGCCGGATTCGTCCCATGAGAGGAATCCGGTATGATAATATGTTTTCTACGGGATCCGCGATCCTTATGATATGCGGCAATAAGCATTACACCCGTCAATTCGCCGTGAGCTCCCGCGAGCGGCTGGGTGGTAAAAGCCTTCATACCCGTGATCTCACCGAGCAATATCTCCATATTATACAAGACTTCAAGCGCTCCCTGAGCGAGCATGCCGCCGCCCAATAACTGCGGCAGGAGCGGATGCAGGTTGGCAAACCCTCCCATGGCGGCAATCTTTTCGGTGAACTTTGGATTATACTTCATGGTACAGGAACCGAGCGGATAAAAATTAGTATCCACGGAATAGTTGAGCCGGGATAGATTGGAAAAATGCCTCACCACATCCAACTCCGAAACCTCCGGGAGCATCGCGTCTGTCTTACGGCAATACTTTTCGGGCAATGCCCCGGCTTGAGGAACGTCCGCCTCAGACATCTGAAATCCTTTACGTCCCGCGCGGCTCTTTTCAAATATCAGCTGCATAAGGCAGCCTCCAGACTGTTAGCGAAACCGACTATCTCACTCTTCGTCCGCTTCTCTGTAACGGCTATAAGAAGATAATTATCCATACCTTTATAGAATCTGCCCAGCGGCAAGCCGCAGGCAAATCCTCTATTGATCATATGATGGACCACTTCATCGGCATTCCTGGATAATTCAACCGTAAATTCATTGAACGTGGGAGAGTTTCTCTTCACTTTAACACCCGGCACTTTATCCAGCACCGACTTGGCGAATTCCGCCTTCTGATAATTCAGCCGGGCCAATTCCTTTATACCCTCCCGCCCAAGAAGTGAAGTATATATAACGGCTCTCAGGCCGCAGAGCGCCTCGTTAGAACATATATTCGAAGTTGCGCGCTCTCTGCGGATATGCTGTTCGCGCGCTTGCAACGTCAGGACGTAACCGCGCTTGCCGTCCTTATCCACAGTGGCACCGACAATTCTTCCTGGCATCTGGCGCATACACTCTTTCTTAACTCCTATGAATCCGAGATACGGTCCGCCAAAAGATAAAGGCATTCCTAAACTTTGCCCCTCCCCCGTCGCGATGTCAAATCCCATCTCGCCCGGGCTCTTGAGCATACCTAAAGATACCGGATAGACCGAAGCTATCGCCAGGGCGCCGGAAGCATGCACGCGCTTAACGATATCGGAAAAATCATCCACCGCTCCGAAAAAATTCGGATTCTGCACGATCACCGCCGCGGTCTTATCATCAAGGTTTTTATATATATCCTCCCGGCAGCTCTGTCCATGCACTACCGGCGTCTCCACAAATTCTATCGAAAGGTTGGAAGTATATGTATACAACATGGTACGGTATATCAAGCTGACGCCGCTATCGACGATGATCTTCTTCCTGCCCGTTAAGCGCACAGCCATCATAGCCGCTTCATAGAGCGCTGTGCCGCCGTCATATAATGACGCGTTCGATACGTCAAGCGAGGTCAGCTCACATATCGCCGTCTGATATTCATAGATCGCCTGCAGCCACCCCTGTGAACATTCAGGTTGATAAGGGGTGTAGGCTGTATAAAACCTGGGATCGCTTGCTAAAGCGTCGACAGTCGCCGGGATATAATGATCATAGAAGCCGGCGCCCACAAAGTCCGTCAGGCGCGTGGCGTTTTTACGGGAGAGGGACCTAAGATATTCGATCACCTCGAATTCGGATCTCCCCTCCGGAATATTAAATGACTTGGGCCGGAGGTCTTTGGGGATATCCTTAAAGAGATCGGCGACGTTCTTTACGCCGATAGCTTTGAGCATCTCGCTCTTTTCGGTCTCTGTGTGTGAAATATAATTCATTATGATAAGCCTTTGACGTATTCCTTATATTGAGCGGAAGTCATCAGCTTGGACTTCTCCGATGGGTCGGCTATCTTGATCCGGGCAAACCACCCTGATTCATACGCGGACTTATTCACCAGCTCCGGATGACCGGCAAGCTCCGTATTGGCCTTTATGACCTCGCCTGTCAAAGGCGCATAGACGTCCGAAGCGGCCTTAACCGACTCAACTGTCGCGCATAATTCAGATTGTTTTACCGTAGATCCCGCCTTCGGCACATCAACAAAAGTGATGTCGCCCAGGGCGTGCTGTGCATAATCGGTGATCCCTATGGTAGCATTATCGCCGTCGATCTTCGCCCATTCATGCTCTTTGGTGTAGAGTAAATCATCCGGTGCATTCATCATATTCTCCTTAAAATTTTGCGCTTCCGTTCTTGTAAAAAGGCTTATTCACTACTTTCGCTGATATCGAGACGCTTCCTTCCGAAAGCAATATCTGCCCGCCCGGCGCAATCTCTCTCGAAACGTATCCCATTCCGATACCGCATCCAAGGCTCGGCGAAAATGAGCCGCTCGTTACCGTACCCGCATCCTCCGCGTCATAGAATATCTGGTAATTATGCCTGGGAGAACGCCGGGAATTGGCCATAAAATATATCATTCTCCTGGAAAGGCCCTCTTTTTTTTGCCTCAGAAGCGCGCTCTTTCCGATAAAATCTTTATTCCAATCTATGAATCGTTCGAGACCCGCCTCCAGAGGAGAAGTTTTAGCGTCGATATCCTGCCCATAAAGACTGTACCCCATCTCAATACGCAGGGTATCCCTGGCTCCCAGGCCTATAGGCTTAACCCTACCATCCTCAAGTATCTTCTTCCACAATAGAGCTATCTTTTCATTAGGCATATATAATTCATATCCCAGCTCTCCGGTGTAGCCGGTGCGGCTGACAATAATCTTCTCCCCCAATACGGTGAAATAACCAAAATTATAATATTTTAATTTTTCGATGCCGGCGCCGGCCAAAGACTTGAGTACGGCTCCCGCCTCCGGCCCCTGCAGGTCAAGTTTTCCTAAAGATGTTGAGATATTTTCAAAGCGCTCAAAACCGGTCGAATGCTTACGTATGTGAGATTCATCACCGGGAGTTGTAGCGGCATTAACTACGGCCATCCAGCGCGTATCGCTTATCCTGTATATGAGAAGATCATCTACTATTCCACCCTCTTCATTTAGCATAAAACCATAACGGCATGAAGACAGGCTCATGCCCTTGAGGCCCACAGTCACCAGATGCTCAAAATTGCTCTTTGAAAGGTCCGCTTCGATAAGAAACTCGCCCATGTGGCAGATATCGAAGAGCCCGGCGTGCTTGCGGGTCCATAGGTGCTCCTCAATGATACCGCTATACTGAATGGGCATCATCCAACCGCCGAACGGAGCGAGCCTGGCGTGAAGCGATCTGTGCTCTTCTATAAGAGGTGTAACTAGGATATTTGCGTGATCTACCATACTATTAAATTCTATTTCATGGAATTTGCCATGCGTACAACAAAGCAAATCCCGCATATTATAAATGATTTAAAAATCATAATACCAAGGTCAAGTTTTGTCAATAACTATCCCAAGACCGTTGCATACCCCGGGGGTCTACGGCGGTCAATTTTGTTTCAGAAGAGCTTATTGTGTCAGGAGTCCCAGTATCCTGATATTGGACGCTTCATTGACCGAATCGACAAGCGACTGCGGTATGCCCTTTGCGCTAAAATCGCGCGGATGGTTTATGGCTGTGATCATCGTTCTGATAAAACCCATAGTCTTTACAGGTGAGTAATCTCCCGTAATATCCACCCCGATAAGCCTGGTATTCTCTTTAATAAATTTGAGCATCAATAACAGCTCTTCAAGCTCCAGGTGGCCCTCCGGCCAATTTGTCAGCGAATAGGGGGATCTCAGGCAATCTTTATCTATAGTAACATATACCTTCTCCGTAGGAAGCCTGCGCAATATATGAAGAAAGAATTCCGCTATATTCTTCGTCTTAAGCTCCTGCCAGTGAATTTCATCAAAAAAAATCCTCCTCTTCACATCGGCCGATATATTTTCGGGAATACTTTTAAAAAACACCTTTGTAGGTCTATGTTTATAAGGGTATATCTCCAGCCTGTTATCCTTCAGCGAATCATAATTTCCCATCCTGAAGAGGCTCGGCGAGATATCGCCTGAAGACGCCCCTACAAGAATAACCTTTTTTACATTATCTTTGCTCAAAATACGCGTAACCCAGGAGCCGCAGCCTGTCCTTGGAGGAAGAATATCCCAGTCGGGATGATCGTCAAAAGAGATGACGCTGATCTCCTCGTTAAATTTATCCAGAAGGAGACTTGTTATATGATGGAAATCTCCGGAACCTAAGAATGTGATCGAATCCCCTGATGCGGAACCGATGCGGGCGCTTATCTCTTTCGCAGTCTTATCATTTGAATAGAGCCGGCACCGCGGACCAAGATCCGTCAGATCTATTATGGACGGTTTAAAACACCCGATAAGTTTATCCTGCCTTATAATACTATTGTCGAAATTTAAGATCCGAACTGAGTATAGCATATACTTCCAAAAAAGGCGCCAGGCTCCTACCCTAAAAGCGCCTGACCCCTCTTAGTCAATTTTTATTCTTGACAACTTTTGCGGTGCCGCGGATATCGTATTCGTCCTCTATCTCTCCGACTATCTCTTCGAGAATATCTTCCAGGGTCACGAGCCCTTCCACCGAGCCTTTGGCGTCTGTAACTACGGCTATATGAGTATGACCTTTCTGAAAATCCTTTAACAGTTCCACCACCTTCTTTGAACCTGCTACGAAAGTGGGCGGATATAATATATCCTGCAGTACTATAAGCCCCTTATTGATGGAGAGATTCAAAAGATCTTTCATGTTTATTATACCGATAATATTATCGGGCGAGCCCTTGTAAACAGGCAGTCTCGAATAACCCGATTCCAGCACCTTGTCTAAAATAGCGTCTATATGCGCGTTCATATCTATGATGGTCATCTCCGCCCTGGGCTTCATAACGCTCTTCACTACGGTCTCACTGAGATCGAATACCTTTGTGAGCATCTTATACTTATCTTTCTGAAGCACGCCCTCCTCTTCGCCTATCTTTATCAAAGCTTTCAGCTCTTCCTCTGTCACTAAGTAGGATTTTGCTTTAGCCTTACCGCCGACAATGCTGACTATCGCATTCGTTATCACTTCTAATACCCTTACTATGGGAGAGAGGATATTTATCAGGTACTTGACCGGCCTGGCGAGAAAGAACGCCATCTTTTCCGAGTTGCGGGCGGCGAGGGTTTTTGCCGCGACCTCCGACACAATGATAAGAAAGGAGGCTATGGCGGTGGCTAAAATTACCGCCCATCCCTTATCCCTCGTAATATGCATTATTATCGCGGTCACCAGGGAAGCTATTAAAGCACCGACTATATTATTCGCCACAAGGATGGTGCCAAAGAACCTTTCGGGGATCTCCAGTATCTTAAGTATAAGCTTCGCGGTCTTTGAACCTTCCGCAGAACGTTTGCGCAGCTTCATCTTGCTGACGGCTATGACAGCTATCTCCGAAGCGGCCGTGATGGCCGCAAAGGCTAAGAGGATTATAAGAAAAATTATCTCTATTATGCTCACCGCGCCTATTCTCCTGTTCTTTTCCCGCCCTCAAGAATGGGCTGGGTTCATTTAACCATGACTGTTGTTACGGTCAGCGCCAGAGTTAAAGCTATAACGATAACGACGGTCGACCAGGCGATTATATTAAAAAATTTTGAATTTCTGTATTGACCCATAAGACGTTTATCATTTATCAAAAGGAGCATGAATATGAGAACGAACGGCAGAAAGACCGCGTTAGCCGCCTGAGAAAGCAACATCACAGAGACAAGGTTTATCTGCGGAAACATTATCACTCCGGCTCCCAACACTATCAAGGCAGTGAATAGAAAATAAAATTGCGGGGCCTCTTTCATCCGCTTGTCCACACCGGTCTCCCAGCCTAGCCCTTCGCATACAGAATAAGCCGTCGCAAGCGGCAGTATCATAGCCGAGAAGACGGAAGCGTTTAAAAGCCCGAAAGCGAACAACGTCGAACAATATTTTCCCGCCAGAGGCTTAAGCGCCAGAGCGGCGTCTTTTGCCGTCTCTATCCTCACCCCGTTCTTAAAGAGCGTCGCGGCACATGATATGACTATGAACATAGCCACCACGCTTACCACGATCCCGCCTATTATCACATCGAGCCTGGCATACTTATAATCCTTTATATTTATTCCCTTCTCGACTACGGAAGACTGCTGGTAGAATTGCATCCATGGCGCTATAGTCGTCCCTATTATACCCATCAGCATAAGTATATAGGCCTTATCGAATGTAAATTGCGGAGAGATTGTTTCTTTCGCTATAATCTTCCATGATGGACGGACAAGAAATCCCGTAGCCACATATGCCACATAAAATAGACAGGCAAAAAGAAATATCTTTTCTACCGATTTATACGTGCCTTTGACCACTATCCACCATATTATCACGGCGGCGATCGGCAGTGAAATGTAGCGCGATATACCGAATATCTCACAGCTTGCCGCTATTCCGGAAAACTCCGATATCGTATTCGTAAAATTCGATAAGAGAAAAGCGGCCATCGCCCAGAAAGTGATCTTAACTCCAAATTTCTCTCTTATAAGATCCGCCAGCCCTTTACCGGTCACCACGCCCATTCTGGAACACATCTCCTGGATGATTACCAGGGCAAGTATCATAGGGATAAATATCCAGAGAGTGGAGTATCCGAAATGCGCGCCGGCCACAGAATACGTAGTTATACCGCCCGCGTCATTATCAACGTTAGCGGTTATAATACCGGGGCCCATTACGCTTAAAAATATGAGCAGGCTCTTCCAGTGGCTCGGCTTTCTTAATGCGTCATGATTATTCATAACAAATCATAATCCTTTTGTCTTCCGTGG
>JAQTPE010000015.1 GCA_028748925.1 Candidatus Omnitrophota bacterium | reverse complement strand
TTTAAGCTGGGTGAGGCGCTGAAGAAGAGCGAGAGATATGAGGAGGCGGTTCAGGCGTTCCATAAGATCGTCGAGGACTATCCAAAATCGAAATTGGTCACCCAGGCCATGTATGAGGAGTCGAACTGTGCGTATAAGGCTTCTCTGAGGCCGGCCTACGATGCCGCGGCCACCGACAACGCTATAAAGACATTCGAGAAATTTGTCCGCAAGAATAAGGATACCGACCTCGCAAAAAATGCGACAGCTACGATGCAGCGGCTTAAGGATAATGTTGCAGAGAAGTCGTTCAAAGCGGCGGAGTTCTACGAATCTCAAGGGAAGATTGCGGCGGCGATAATATATTACCAGGATGTTATAGATACGTACCCCGACAGCTCATTTGTCAGCAAGGCGAGGGATAAGATAGAAGCATTAAAAACGAGAGGGACCAAAAAGGCCGCGGCGTCGATCGATCCGGGTAAAAAAAAATCGGAATCGGAACAGGTAGTCCGGCAGAAGAAACCCTGGCGGGTGTTCAAGTTCGGGAAGAGCGAGAAACCGGAAGTGAAGTCCGAAACGGTGGTTTCGGAGACCCCGAAGAAAAAGAGTTGGAATCCGTTCAGTTTCAAGATAGGGAAGAAGAAGTCTTCGGAGGCAGCCCGGACGGAGACGGTCCAGGCCCCGGAGACCCCGCCGAAAAAGAGACCGTGGAACCTCTTTAACTTAGGCGTCAAGAAAGAACCCGCGGCCAAAAAAGCTCCCAAGAAGAAGACGTGGAAGCCGTTTACATTCGATACCGCGAAGAAAAAAGAAGATCTCAAAAAAGCTCCTGAAGCGCCTGCTGTCCAGGCGAAAGAGACGGAAGCCGCCGCTTTTGCGGAAAAGACTCCCGATGTTGAAACACCCGCTCAACCGGCAGAGACCCCTGTTGCGGAGACTCTGGAGTCGGAAGAGGTTCAGTCCACGGAAACTCAAATCCAGGAAGAGGCGGCCCCGCAGATTCAGGAAGAGCCCAAAAGCAAAGCCTGGAAACCATTTAACTTCGACACCAAAAAAGAGCCGGTAGTTAAAGAGACCGGTAAGAATAAGGGGTGGAAGCCATTGTACTTCGGCACTAATGACGAGCCTATGGCGGCGACAAACAGGAGATGGTAAATATGAGAAATGTATATTTGCGAAAATTTACCGTAGCTTTATTTGCGGCGGTTCTTTTCATTGCCGGATGCGGCTATACGACAAGATCGCTTCTGCCGTCAAATCTTAAGACAATCTATGTTGATAATCTGGTAAACGGTATAAATGTTACGGCTGAATCGAGCGACAAGAGGATGTACAGAGGTTATCGCCCCGGCATGGAACTGGAAGCTACGAGGACAATACGCAATAAATATCTTTCCGACGGCAACCTTAAAATAGCCGACAAGGAAACAGCGGATCTCATATTAACCGGCTCTCTGGTCGATTTCAGGAACGAGGCCCTAAGATACGATAGAAGCAATGACGTAGAAGAGTACAGGATAAGGCTTGTAGTAAATCTGGAAATGAAGAATGCCAAGGATGGCACAGTGCGTTGGACCGAAAATAACTTCGCGGGTGAGGCATTGTACAGGACCACAGGCCCTCTTGTAAAGAGCGAAACCACAGCTATAAAAGAGGCGGCTGACGATCTTGCGCGCCGCGTTGTGGAAAGAACTATCGAGGAATGGTAACTACCGCAAGCCCTTCCGTATTCCTGTTTGTGGGGAAAGAGAGATATCTTAAAGAGCGCGCAATAAGCGAATTGCGTTCCCGCTCGCTCGACGGTTCCTCCGGGGAACTGGATTACAAAGTTCTGCATGGTTCTGATACATCGGCGGACGAGATCATAGGCCTGGCAGGGACGATACCTTTCTTCTCATCGAAAAGGCTTATAGTAGTAAAAGATTTTGATAAACTATCCAAAGAAGATGCTTCGAAAGTAGCGGCCTATATTAAAGATCCCAATCAACATACCTGCCTTATTATAGATTCGGATGACTTATCCATCCTGGAGGATATTCCGTCGATAGCACGCTATGCCAGGGTATTAAGATTTGTCCCCCTCTCGGATAATGAATTGTCGGGCTGGATTAAAAAATATCTGTCTATGCAGGGCAAGACCATAGACGATGACGCGCTCGATATGCTTAAAGAGTCCAAAGGCGCGGAGATATTGAGCTTGTCAAGAGAGCTCGATAAGCTGGCCACATTTATCTATAAGAGAAAAAATATCACCTGTGATGATGTCGAAAGCCTGGTTGGTAAGAGCGTGGTAGCTTCCGCTTTCGATATAGCTTCCGCTATAGGCGATAGGAACGCTTCCAAGGCTATCAGTATTGTGCATGAGTTGACATCGTCCGGAAAGAGGCCCTATGAGATAGTGGGAATATTGAGCTGGTTCTTCAAAAGGGTATTGAAAGCGAAGCTTCTGATTGATGCGGGCGATACAGAGTACGCGGTCGCCCAGAAATTACGAATAAACAGGAGGAGCACCGAAGAATTATTTACGCATGTTCACTCTTTTTCGGTTCGGGATATAGAGTCTAAGATGAATGTTCTTTTGGACGCAGATCTGGCCATCAAAAGGCCAAGATACAACCCTGCTATCATTATGGAGTTTGCTATTATAAGGTTATGCCTTGGATAGTCCGGCGATCCTCTTCATGAGGCGCGAAGATTTCCTCGATGCCGCATTCTTATGAATGATGCCTTTGGAAGCCGCTTTATCTAACTTCGATATGAAGATCTTCAGAGCGGCCCTGGCTTCATCGGCCTTTTTTGCGGCGATGAGGCTCTCGACCTTCTTTGAATAAGAATGAAGCTCGGACCTTATTGAAATATTCCTGATATGTTTTCTGTTCGATTTTCGTAAATCCTTGAATGAAGCTCTTTTAATCGGCATTTTTTATCTTCCTTTTGTTAGGGCAGGGATTATAGCATGCCGCGGCATATATAGTCAAGGGATTTTAAAGTGAATCCCGCACCTTCTTAAAGGCGCGGGTATTTTGGGGAAAGTGCGGGATGAATAAGAAGCACCTGGTTAAATCTACGGGAGTTATCGGGCTCGGTACGGCGGTTAGCAGGATCCTCGGATTTGCGCGTGACATAGTTATAGCAAATTTTTTCGGGACCGGCCTGGCGGCACAAGCCTTCTTTGTCGCGTTCAGAATACCCAACTCACTGAGAGATTTAGTGGGCGAAGGCGCGGCTAACGCTGCGATAGTTCCTGTTTTAACGGGATATAAAGCCAGGGGTGAGAAGAAAGAGTTCCTGCGCATCTCAAAAGTGCTTTTTAACATATCTTTTGTTTCTCTATCGGCCCTGACCTTGATCGGTATAATAATTTCACCTCTGATAGTGAGGTTAGTGGCTCCCGGGTTTATTCGTGAGCCCTCAACTCTCGCGCTCACTATACAACTTAACCGGACGATCTTTCCGTATCTCGTACTTATAGGCCTGACGGCTTATACCATGGGGATTCTAAACACAGAGAGGCATTTTGCCGCTCCTGCTTTTGGACCATGCCTCCTTAACATGGCTCTCATATTGGCCGGTATATGGCTCTGCCCTAAGATAGGAGTGATGGGCCTTGCGATAGGCGTTCTTGTGGGAGGCATCCTGCAGCTGGCTCTAAATATGGCGGTGATGTACAGGAAGGGCTTTGCCGTAGATTTCAGAGAAGGATTCAGGCACCCCGCGGTAAAAAAGATAGGCCTGCTTCTGGTCCCGCGTGTATTCGGATCCGCCATATACCAAATCAATATATTCATAGACACGATGCTTGCGTCATTGTCATGGATCGTCGGATCCGGCGGAGTTGCGGCGCTCTATTACGCTAACCGTCTTATACAATTTCCCCTGGCCATATTCGGTCTGGCGCTTGCGCAGGCAGCTCTTCCGAAGATGAGCCATGAATTCTCTACCAGCGATATGACGAGACTGAAAGATACGCTCTCTTTTTCTTTAAGGATGACTTTTTTGATAATGATCCCGGCGAGCATAGGCCTGGCCGTATTGGGCACGCCTATAATAAGGATACTCTTCCAGAGAGGGGAGTTTACCGATTATTCGGTGTATATAACCAATAGCGTACTCTTCTTTTACGCTTTCGGGCTTTGCGCTTACGGCGGAATAAAATTATTGGTCACATGTTTCTACTCTATGCATGATACTACGACGCCTGTGAAGACGGCGCTCATTTCGGTGATACTGAATGTGGCGTTAAATCTGATCCTTATGTGGCCTATGAAGATCGGAGGATTGGCGCTCGCCACATCCATATCGGCCACGGTTAATTTTTTAATGCTCTATTATATTTTAAAAAAGAGGATAGGCCGCCTGGGTACAAAAGAGACGGTCAATTCTTTTATAAGAGTGCTTTTAGCCGGAATTGTTATGGGGGTGGTCCTGAAAATCATATCGGCAAAGACCGCCTGTGTACCGGGTATATTATTATCGATGACGGCAGGAGCGTTTACTTTTATCGCCGCCGCGTTTATTTTTAGAGTTAAAGAACTCGATAAGGTATTTGCATGGGCCTCAAAGAGACGATAAAAAACCTGCCGCATACCCCGGGGGTCTACATAATGAAGAACGACGAGGGGACGGTTCTCTATGTAGGCAAGGCGGATAATTTAAAGAAAAGAGTTTCGAGTTATTTTCAATCTTCAAGGAGTCACCCCGGCAGGATCAAATCGCTCATATCACAGATAGCGGAGATCTCTCATCTGCCGACCGCGACAAGCGCGGAAGCCCTTATTTATGAAAACGGCCTTATCAAACAACTCTCTCCGAAATATAATGTTTCACTGCGCGATGACAAGAGTTACCCGATGCTTAAAATCACGCTAAAAGAGAGATTTCCCCGCCTGATGATCGCAAGAGAGAAGAAGGAGCCCGGTTCCGTATATTATGGTCCGTATACTAATGCGAAACTTTTAAAAGAAGCTTTAAAGATCCTGCGGAAACTATTTCCTTTAAGGACCTGCAACAAGATGCCCGGTAGAAAGTGTCTCGAATTTGACATGGGCCAATGTCTGGGACCGTGCGAAGGCAGGGTAGGCGAGGAGCGTTACGGAGCTATCGTCAAAGAGTTAAGATTATTCCTTGAGGGCAGGCATTCGGAACTAATGAAGTTATTGACCGAGAGAATGAAACAGTTGTCTAAGGATGAAAAGTTTGAGGAGGCCGCCGAGTGCAGAAATAGGTTGGAGGCCTTAGGTTCGGTACATACGGATAGAGTGAGATATGGGCCGGTTAGCGAGATAAACGAGCTAAGAAGAGTGCTCGGGATCAAATCCGACCCGGAGGTCATAGAGGCCTTCGATATATCCAATATAATGGGTGATGAGGCTGTGGGATCCCTTGTCTGTTTTAGAAAAGGGAAACCCGACAAGAATGAATACAGGAAGTTCAAGATAAAGACCGTTTCCGGAATGGACGATTACAGCATGATGCGCGAAATCGTCCGCCGCAGATATGCCAGAAGCCTTTATGAGAAGAAGAGACTGCCCGATCTGATAGTTATAGACGGAGGCAGGGGGCATTTGAGCGTCGCTCTGGATGAGTTGAAGAAGCTCGGCCTTGATAATCTGCCGGTTATCGGCATAGCCAAGCCTGCCCGCCGAAGCCCCTTAGATTCTAATGGTCGCGGCAAGGGTGGGGAGTTCGAGCGTATATATGTCAAAGATAAGAAGGAACCGATCCTCTTACCCGAAGAATCGAAGGCCCTGCATCTATTGGAAAGAATACGCGACGAAGCCCACAGATTTGCCATATCCTATCATAAGAAGCTCATGTCAAAAAGAATTTGGAAAAGATCATAAAGAATAAAAATTTAACCGATTTTGAGAAGAAGGTATATCTTGCGGTCTTAAAGATACCGAGGGGCGAGGTCCGCTCATATAAATGGGTTGCCGTAAAGGCGGGCCGGCCAAGAGCCGCGAGGGCGGTAGGAAATGCCTTAAACAAGAATCCTTATATCGGTATCGTTCCGTGCCACCGTGTAATAAAATCCGACGGCTCCATCGGCGGCTTCGCCAGGGGATCCAGGTGCAAGAGCAAGCTGCTAAAAGCCGAAGGGGTATTCCCCGCCTTCTAACTACCAATTTTTATGGGTCTCTGTATCCAAACCTAAGCCTCGTTATGTTCCGCACAAGCCACCAAATATGGTGGCATGAAGAATGTTCCCCCGCCAGATTTGCTTTTCGCAAATCTAAGCGGCGGGGTCGGTCTTTTGTTCAGGATAAAAACGGGGGCCTGCGGAACTCCCCCGCCGGAGGCGGGGTCATCCCGCCTTCGTCCGCCGCTCGCCTCTCTGCGAAGCCGAGGGCCTTTGGCGGCGAGACTTCGGCGGGACCGCCGACCACTAACTACCAGTAATCATACTCTCTTCGAAGGCGGACATCCTCGGCCCTTTTTAACCGTTTTTCTCCTTCACAAAAGACCTAACATTCTTATTGTGCGGCACATAACTTCGGCTTAGGTTCTATTCAATTTAACCATAATGTTATTTTTTCAGTCTACTATTTTGATAGCTGCATTACATGTGCTAGGTCTGACCCCTATTGTCCGTGAACAAAAAATCGTGCAGCAGGATTATATTCGCTATATTTATATACATGAACAATAAATGGAAGGAACGCCCGTTAAGGTAGTTTGTGGAATTTTAGGGTGACACGACCGAGATTTTTGCGCGCACAAGCGAAGCGTGGGATGGGGGTGCCCGCCGCCTAGGATTATGAGCTTATCATGTATATGCTTTATATAGTAGGGACTGGTTGCTAATCCTGGCGGGCATACAGACACCAAATGTTTATTACACGTCTATTGTGAACCCCACGCGAAGCGCGGAGCACAAAAATCGAGGGAGTGGCAGGCCCCTAAAATTCAAAAAGAGAATTTACAGAATTATATTGACGTATCCGGATTGCCGAACAGATTGACCTAATACGGCAATGTTGGTATAATCAATATCTTACATAAACCAAATAAGACAGGAGCGGGTGCTATGATATCGGAATTGAGAGAAGAACTGCTAGAAGTGGAGAAGAAGCTCAAAGCGTTAAGAGGTTATCTTTGACATAGATGCAAAGCTGGAACGCATCGCATGTTTAGAAAAGGAGATCGCGGAAGAGGGGTTTTGGAATAACCAGGAGCGGTCTCAGTCCACGATAAAAGAATTAAAGAGTTTAAAGCTTACGGCAGAGCCGTACCTTAAGATAGAGGAGGGTGTAAAGGGCATACGCGACATAATAGAGATAGCCCGGGCCGAAGACGCGGAATCTCTGGTACATTTTAAGAACGACCTCGCGAAGCTTAAGAGTCATGCCGACGATCTTGAATTCAAGACGCTCCTCAACGAAGAGACCGATATAAATAACGCGATCCTCAGCGTCAATGCCGGAGCCGGCGGGACAGAGGCATGTGATTGGGCGGCTATGATCTTGAGGATGTATACGATGTGGGCAGAGAGCAGGGGTTACAAAGTTACCTGGCTCGATCAGCTTCAGGGTGAAGAGGCGGGCATAAAGAGCGCCACTCTTCTAATAGCAGGGGATTATGCTTATGGTTATCTTAAGGCGGAATCGGGAGTCCACCGCCTGGTAAGGATATCCCCGTTCGATTCCAACAAGAGACGGCATACCTCATTCGCGTCAGTCGACGTTATACCGGAAGTCTCGGACGATATAAAGATAGAAGTGAAAGAGGCGGACTTGAAGATAGATACGTACCGCGCCGGGGGCAAGGGCGGACAGCACGTAAATAAGACGGACTCCGCCGTAAGGATAACTCATATCTCCACAGGGATAGTGGTGCAGTGCCAGAACGAGCGCTCGCAATTTAAAAATAAATCCATGGCGATGAAGCTGTTAAGAGCGAAACTTTATGAGGTTGAGCGGCAGAAGAAAGCGAAAGAGATAGAGACCGCGTATGATTCAAAAAAAGATATCGAATGGGGCAGCCAGATAAGGTCTTATGTTCTGCATCCTTATAAGATGGTGAAGGATCACAGGACAGGGTTCGAGGTCGGGAACGCCCAGGGCGTTCTGGACGGCAAACTGGATGGATTCATAGAGGCGTATTTGAAGAGCTTAAGGACTAAAGATGCTTAGTAATTTATTCAAAAAGATGCTGGGAACGCAGAATGAAAGGGTTGTGCGGCTTTTGAAGCCCACCGTAGACGCTATAAACGCTTTTGAACCCCGGATATCCAAACTTTCCGACGCCGCTTTACGCGCTAAGACCGATGAATTCAAAATGAGAATAGAGAAGAGCAGGATCGATCATGAGAAGAGCCTGAATGATATGTGGGAACTCTTCAAAAATGCAACATCCCCCGACGAAAAAGAGAGGCTGAAGAGAAAATACCGTGACTTAAAGAATGAGATTTTTGCCGATGTACTGCCCGAAGCGTTTGCGGTAGTGCGTGAGACGGCAAAACGCACCGTGAAGATGCGTCACTTCGACGTTCAGCTTATGGGAGGCATAATATTACACCAGGGCAAGATCGCCGAGATGGCAACCGGGGAAGGCAAGACCCTCGTAGCGACGCTTCCCGTATATCTCAACGCGCTTACCGGAGAAGGAGTCCATGTCATAACCGTAAATGATTATCTGGCCAAGAGAGACAGGAACTGGATGGGGCCCGTATATGAATTTTTAGGTTTATCGGTGGGCGTCATATATCACGATATAGACCAGGACGAAAGAAGAAGGGCATACGCCGCCGATGTCACTTACGGGACCAACAATGAATTCGGGTTCGATTATTTAAGGGACAATATGGTTGTGAATAGCCTCGATATGGTCCAGCGCGGCCATAACTACGCTATTGTGGACGAGGTCGACTCCATCCTCGTGGATGAATCGAGGACGCCTCTTATCATATCCGGTCCCGCTGAAGAATCTACCGATAAATATTACATCATAAACAAGATAGTGCCGCGCCTTAAAGGGAAGATCACAACCGATAAAGAAGAGATCGATGCCAAATATAAAGGCGTCGACATAGAAAAGGGTATAGATTACGTCGTCAATGAAAAGAACCACACGGTGAACTTGACCGAAGAAGGCGTATTAAAGTGCCAGGATATGCTCGGGGTCAAGAATATGTACGATGATATACAGTCGGAATGGGAACATCATATAAGGCAGGCTATAAGGGCTCATGCTCTTTATAAGAGAGATGTCGATTATGTGGTAAAAGACGGTGAAGTTATGATAGTAGATGAATTCACCGGGCGCCTTATGCCGGGCAGGCGTTGGTCCGACGGCCTGCACCAGGCCGTAGAAGCGAAGGAGAATGTGAAGATAGAGCGTGAAAACCAGACGCTCGCCACGATCACATTTCAGAACTACTTCAGGATGTATAAGAAGCTTGCCGGTATGACCGGAACGGCCGAGACGGAGGCGGTGGAATTCAGCAAAATATACGGCCTTGATGTCGTGGTAGCCCCGACCAACAGGCCATTGACGAGGACCAACCATCCGGACGTCATATACAAGACCGAGCGCGAAAAATTCAACGCCGCATGCAGGGAGATAGCCGAACTTTATAAGGCGGGCAGGCCCGTTCTTGTCGGTACTATATCCATAGAAAAGTCGGAGCACCTGAGTGGTTTATTAAAGAGAATGAACATTCCTCATCATGTTCTTAACGCGAAGTATCATGAAATGGAAGCCGAGATCATATCCAAGGCGGGCCAGAAGTATGCTATAACTATAGCCACGAATATGGCAGGGCGCGGAACGGATATAGTATTGGGCGACGGAGTTGCCGAGCTGGGAGGTCTTCATGTTCTCGGCACCGAGCGGCACGAGGCCCGCCGCATCGATAATCAGCTGCGCGGACGTTCCGGCAGGCAGGGTGATCCGGGATCGAGCAGATTTTATCTCTCTCTGGAAGACGATCTTATGAGAATATTCGGATCCGATCGGATAAAGATCATAATGGAGAAGCTCGGGATGGAGGAAGGGCAGGAGATACAGCATGGTTTTATAACCAGGGCGATAGCAACGGCCCAGAAGAGAGTGGAACAGCATAATTTTGAGATACGAAAGCACCTCCTGGAGTATGACAACGTAATGAACAGGCAGAGAGAGGTCATATATGATGAAAGGCGGAAAGTCCTGTTGGGGCAGGACCTGAAAAATTATATATATGAGCTCATGGAAGAGATCGTGGATTTTGCCGTAGATACTTATCTGAACGAAAAACTCAGAGCGGATGAATGGGATTTTGAAGGTTTCAGGCAATATCTCGATTCGCGGTTTTATATCAAGACCAAAGATGTCAATTTTGAGGAGATGAGGATCGCTGAAATAAGAGACGCGGTACTTGAGATGCTGAGAAAGACGTATGAAGAGAAAGAGAAGTCTTTGGGAGACAAACTGGCGCGTCACATTGAACAGATGATACTTCTTCAGGTGATAGATACTCGCTGGAAAGACCATCTATATGCTATGGACAGCCTGCGGGAAGGCATAGGACTGCGCGCTTACGGCCAGCGCGATCCTTTAATAGAATATCAGCATGAAGGCTACAGCATGTTCATGGATATGATAGACAGGATAAAAGAGGAGACGCTCGAATATCTCTATAAAGTAAAGGCTGTTAAGGAAGAGAAGACGCCCGGAGTCTTTAATGTGGGGCATCAGCAGTTGGTCCACGAAGAGAAGAGCCAGTTCGAAGGTGTTGCGGCGAGCCAGACGCAGGAAGCCGCGTCTTACGAAGGGCAGCTTCCCGAGGGGAAGGCAGAGACCTATAAAAGAGAAGAACCGAAGGTTGGCAGGAACGATCCCTGTCCCTGCGGCAGCGGAAAAAAATATAAAAAATGCTGCGGAAAATGAAAAAGAGCTTTCAGCTATCAGCTTTCAGCTATCAGCTATTGTTTGCTGTCGTTTCAGCTATATTATTAATACTTTCGTTTCCCGGATTTAATTTTTGGATACTCGCCTGGGTTGCTTTTATACCCCTGTTCCTGGCATTGGAAGGCCAAGGACCTTTCAAAGCATTTTTAATATCGTATCTTACCGGATTTCTATTCTTTCTAGGAACAATTTACTGGCTCATCCATGTGAGCATGCCCGGGATGCTTATCGTAGTCGCGTACCTGGCGCTCTACTTTGGATTCTTTGGATTGATTCTAAGTCTTGTTTCAGCCCCGGCATGTGCAAACGGTTTTCTTACTTTCAGGCCGGGGCTGTATGCCTTATTTTTAATCCCCGCCGCATGGGTGGCCCTGGAATGGGCGCGTTCTTATGTCTTTACGGGTTTCGGCTGGGCGCTATTGGGATATTCGCAAAGCCGTAACTTGCCTATCATACAGATTGCCGATGTAACCGGAGCATACGGAGTGAGTTTTATCATTGTAATGTTCAATGCCGCGCTATTCTTTGCGATAAAAAATTTCCGCAATAAGGAGAAGGATTTTCTCATTCCGGTGATATGGCGGTCATTCTCATAGCCGCAGTCTCCGTATATGGACTTTTGAGGCTCAATAATGTATTCACGGGAGAGAGACTGAAGGTTTCCATAGTGCAGGGGAATATACCCCAGGATCAGAAATGGGACGCGCGTTTTAAGGAAAAGATCATAGAAAGATACCAGGCGCTTACCATTCTCGCGGCCGCGGAGCGTCCGGAGCTTATCATATGGCCCGAAACCTCCGTTCCGGGATTTGTCGAGGATGAGAAGATATTGCTGGAGTGGGTGAGGAATCTCGCTATAGCCGCGGATACGCCGCTCTTGATCGGAGCTCCGAGATACGAAGAAGTTAATGGGCGAGAGATCTATTACAATAGCGCTTTCCTTTTTCTGAAAGACGGTTCGATAGCCCGGCACTATGACAAGATACATCTTGTGCCTTTCGGTGAATATGTGCCGCTAAAAAATCTCTTCTTCTTCGTCCACAAGTTCGCGCCGCGGCCAATAGGAGATTTCATGGGAGGTAAAGAATTTACTGTCTTAAGGTTTCCCATAGAGAGGTCCGTAAAAGAAAAAGACCGCAACTGGAAGCTCGTAAAGAGAGTGGGTTTCGGCTGCCTCATATGCTTTGAGGATATATTTCCGGATCTGGCGCGCGGTTTCGTGAAGAATAATGCCGGATTTCTGGTCAATATAACCAATGACGCGTGGTTTGGGAGATCGAGCGCGGCATATCAGCACGCTCAAGCCTCTGTATTCAGGGCGGTGGAGAACAGGGTAAATGTTATAAGAGCCGCAAATACCGGGCTTTCATGTTTTATAGACCAGAAGGGACGCATCGAATCAAAGGTTTCTAAAGAAGGCAAAGATCTTTTTGTAGACGGATTCAAGTCGCAGGAGATAGTCCTGTCGAGAGCGAGGACGGTATATACGGTCTTTGGAGATATATTCGCTTACCTTTGCATATTATTTACCGTTTTCTACCTGTCGGCATTATATAAGAAGAAGAGCCCGCTATCCGTTATAAAGAGTATATTTATGATATCTCTTATGGTTTTGTTTACGCTTTGCGGACCGGCCTATTCCGAAAATGAAACCGGTTCGAAAGAAATTCTTAACTCACTTAACAATGCTATAGAATCGGATCCTTCAAACGCCAGGTTATACTTTAAACGCGGCAATATTTATGAGGAGAAGGGAATGGGTGATAAGGCCCTGTCCGATTATAACAGCGCTATAGACCTGAAGCCTCGCTATGCCGAAGCATTTATAAACAGGGGCATAGTCTATTATAAAAAAGCAGAGTTTGAAAGAGCCATACTCGACTATACAAGAGCCCTCGAATTAGACCCGTCTTACGGCGAGGCTTACGCGAATATCGGATTGGCCTATACAAAACTGGGTAAATATGATCAGGCTCTTTATTACTACAATAAAGCGATAGACGAATATGAGGATGATCCTTATCTTTTCGTGGACAGGGGTAAGGTCTACAATGAAAAAGGAATGCGCCGGGAGGCGATGGCCGATTTTAATAAAGCCCTGGAGCTTAGCTCCAGGAATCCGGATGCTTATCTGAACAGGGGGCTCACGTATGCGCGTGAAGGTAAATTCAGAGAAGCTATAGCCGACTATAACAGATCCATAGAACTTGACCCGAAGAACGCCGAGAGTTTTCTCTCCCGGGCTATCTCATATGCCAACAAAATGGAGCTTGAAAAGTCGATGTCTGATATCGCAACCGCGATGGAATTAAATACCCGGTATCCTGAAGCGTATCTTAACAGGGCAAATCTCTATTTTAACCAGGGGCAGACCGACGCCGCAATTTCAGACTACAATAAAGCTTTGGAACTGAACGGTCAATATGCCGAAGCGTATTTTAACCGCGGTGTAGTCTATGCCAGACAGGGCGATTATACGCAGGCTATATACGACTATACGAAAGCGATAGACTTAAGGCCGGACTGCGGTGAAATATTTTTTAACCGCGCCAACGCCTACTTAAGCCGCGGCGATTATGATAACGCTATATCGGATTTTACAAAAAATATAGACGCGAATGATAAGGATATAGATTCCTACATGAACCGCGGCATAGCTTACGCCCGAAAGGGTAATTCCGACGAGGCTATGGCGGATTTTAAGAAAACGCTGGAGATCGATCCAAAATTCGCGCAGGCCTATTTTAACATGGCCCTTATTTACGACGGCAAGTTGCAGTATGAAGAGTCGCTGAAATATTATACAAAGGCGATAGAGGTAAATCCTAAATATGCCGAGGCCTACCTGAACCGCGGTATAGTATATTCAAACAGGACCCAGTACGATCAGGCCGTCGCGGATTTTAATAAAGCCCTCTCCATCGATCCCAAGAACACCGAAAGTTATTTTAACCGCGGGCTCCTATACGATAATCAGGGAAAATACGACAAGGCGCTGCTCGATTATAATAAATTCATCGAGCTCAATCCGGATCATATGTCCGGCTATATAAATCGCGGCATACTTTATGTGAAGAGAGGTATGTATGATCGGGCGATAGACGATTTCGACAAAGCGATACAGGCGAATCCGCAATCAGCCAACGCTTATTTTAATAAAGCCCTCGTATGCGAAAAGGCAGGGCGCAACAGGGACGCCATAGACGCTTATAAGAATTTCATAAAATTCACCACGCCGCAATTGGCCAATTATGTAGAGGGAGCAAAAGACCGCATTTCGGAGCTGGAACAAGCCGAACATTATTAAATAATCTGATATCATATGATGAACATGGGACGTATTTACGCGTTTTCTATGTTTTTCAGGTGATTGTTAAATAATAAAAAAGTTGGTTAATATTGATTGACTTGCTATTTTCGCATGATATCATTTAGATAGGTAAAAGAAACAAGATATTGATATTCAGCAATTCTCTTTTAACAAATTCATATCAGGAGAGGAGGTGAAAAGATGAAGACAGAAAAAAGTTTCTTAAAAATAACAAAAAGGGAGGGAAATACAATGAAGAAATTAGTTTTAATGGCAACGGCTCTCGCTGTAGCGATATGCTTTATCGTTGTGGCAAAAGCTGAAGCTGAGACAGATAAGACCGTGTCTGTAACCGCTAGCGCTACCATAACAGGTATCACATCGCTGACAGCGGACGCTGCGGCATTCACTTATGGAACGACCGGTTCGGACGCGTTTCCTACCATTCCGACCAGTAAGAGAGTCGTACTCACTTACGGTAGTAACTATAATCCGTGGAAGATAGACATATATACCGATAATACGCAGATCCCATTACAAGCTGCGACTAATGGTATGTATGCAAAGGGCGGTTTGGTGTCAGGCAGCGGTCCGTACAGCACAGTTCCGTTAAAGTGGGTCGCGAAAAATCCCGCTTCTACGGCTCCGGTAGCGGCATCGATCAATTTTCAAACCTCGTACAATTTTGTTAAAGATAAGAGGGATGAAGATGATCCCGGTACCGCTGTTGACAACGAGTCATGGGGCGTCGCTTTCGCGGGCGGATATCCGAACGTGGCATGGGGTCCTGTGGTAGGCGGTGGTGGTGTTTGTGTAGATCCAACCAATACGACTCCCGGCCCGAATCAGTATAGAGGCGATGCTATAAGCGGATCGGTTGCGGTATATGTCGCCGGTCTGTTTGGCACTGGCGGGGTAGATCCAGCGTCTCCCGCGTCTGCCGGTTCGTATAGCGGTACGATCTATTTTGACCTGTATCACCCATAAATAGTCGTATCTTTTGTTTGTAGAATAGTCAGTTAGCTATAGAGCCCCGTTAGGATCTATAGATTCTAACGGGGCAGAACAGAAGTACATGAAAGAGGGAACAAAGATGCACAGCATACAGATTACAAGGATATCGGCCATTGCCATACTTGTGATAGCATGTCTGTTATCAAGCCACAGTTCGTGCTATGCGGCTCTTGGGGTTGAGCCGGAGAGCATCGAACTTGTGGCTAGTCCCGATACCGTAACAAACGGTGTTTATAATGTTGTAAACGAGAGTGACGAATCGGTGCGAGTGACAGTACAGCCTGAAGATTGGCCCAGATCAACGACTCAAAAGGAGGGCATGTCTGTCGATAAATGGCTGACCGTAACTCCTATGGAATTCGATCTCGCCCCGCAAGAACGCAAAGAAGTGCAGTTCGCCGTAAATCCTCCCGCTGATCGCGCAGGAGAACTATCGGCGATGATATTCTTTGCCACGACCTCTCCCGAAGGCATGATGAACATAACCACCAGGAACGGTGTCTCTCTTTATGTAGCCTTTGCCGATACTATGGATCTGGAATGTTCCATAGCCGATGTCTATGTAGAGAAATTCGAGCAAAAGACGGAGAACGGCATAGTAGACAGAGGCATAGTATTCACTGTGGATGTCGATAATAAGAGCAACGTTCATATCAGGCCTACCGGCACTATTGTAGTAACGGGAGAAGACGGTAGTAAGCATAATTTGAATATAGAAAGAGGGTTCCCCGCTTATGCCGGCCAGAGGGCCGGTTATCAGGTATTATGGGACAAGAATGGAATATCGCGGGGAAGATACGAAGCCCTGGTGATTCTCGATTACGGAAAATTGTATAAACTCGACAAAAAGACAGAGAAGAAGAAGGTCTTCACTGTCAATGAAGACGGCACAGTCTCTTAAGTGTTGTAAGCGTATAACATTTATTAGAAAGGGACGATTAGGGTGAAGAAACTAAAGATAGCGCTCTTCGTGGTCAGTGCTGCCATAAGCCTTTTTTCATTAAAGGATAAGGCTGTGGTGACGACTGCCCCCGGCGCTAATCTGCCGGTGGCAGAGGCGTATCACGCGCCGGCATGGATGCAGCCGAAACCCGTATCCGTGGAGAATCTGATCTCGCCCTCTACCGTTGTAAAGACTCCGCAGCAGGTATCGGAGAGTTCTCCATCCGCTGAATTCGCTGAACCCGATATATTATCCCAGGAGAGTTATATATTAGGTAAGGAGCCCGCAAAACCCGCAGCTGCGGACACCACATCTAAAATAGAAGCCGAAACGCCCTCCGCCTCCGGCGCTTCCTCCGACGCGCCCGCGACGATTATTTACGGCTTCGCCGATACAGGATTGACTTCCGATACAAGTGACGGAGAGAGTGATGCCGGTACAACCAATTCACAGCCTGTTTTAACGCAAGCGGCGGCCAACACCGTATCCATAACCGGCCTTATGCCTAATAGCGGTATTCCGGGCACTAATATTATAATACAGGGGGCCGGTTTCAGCAGTACCGCTTCGAGCAATGATGTGAAATTCGGCTCCGTGAGCTCGACTTCGGTGACTTATGTATCCGCCAATCAGTTGCGCGCGACTATCCCGCAAAGCGGCGTTTCACCGGGATTTACGAATGTATCGGTGACCGTAGACAGCGTAACCTCAAATAATGCCCTCTTTTCTGTCCTTAAATCTTCGGCAGGGAATGTTTTCGATGATAATACCCAGGCTCTATTACCCGGAGGGTTGACGCTTGCGGATTCATCCATCGTAAGACTGGGTGATGTGGATAACGACAATGACATGGATCTTTTTATTATAGATGTTTTCACCAGCGCGGCTTATCTGCTGATCAACAATGGCCAGGGTGTATTTACCAATGAGACATCCTCCAGGCTTCTTTCGACGGTTATAGATCCGTCTTCGATAACCGACGCGGTTTTTGGCGATGTGGATAAAGATAGTTATCCGGATATCCTTTTGACATATTCGAGCGGCCAATCGATAAGACTTCTCTCAAATGACGGACACGGCAAATTCAGCGATACTACCGCATCGAATTTGCCATCGATATCCGGTGAAGCTGCAGGACTCGATCTGGGCGACTCCAACGGAGATGGATCGCCCGATATAGTGATCGCTAATAAAAATATCCGCGATATTGTGCTTATAAACAACGGGACCGGAACTTTTTCCTTAGACGCGAATTTTAATCTGCCCGCGATAATAGACGGCAGTTCCGATATACATTTTTGCGATGCAGACGGGGACGGCGATGTCGATATCATAACTACGAATAATATAGAAGTAGGCGCAAGCAGTCTGAGTAACCGCATCTATCTTAATAATGGTTCCGGCGTATTTACGGACGCTACCGAGAGTCTCCTGCCGGCCGATAATGAATACAGCGAAGTTCTCGATTACGGCGACATAGACTCCGATGGAGATATCGATATAATAGTGGCAAACGATAGCCAGAATGCCGTCCTCATATATACGGGCGGAGGAGTATTCGAGGATCAGGCGGGCGCGCGTTTACCGCCAAATTATTTTGCCTCTAAGGACACAAAATTGGGTGATATTAACGGAGACGGCCATCTTGATATAGTGATGCTTGGCAGCGACAGAACATCTTTATTGATAAACGACGGGCAGGGGCTATTCAGCGGAGACGCTTCTATAAAACTTCCCGATTATAAGAGCATACCTGCTGTCGTGGGCGGCAAGAATATCCAGGTTGCCGATATAAACGGAGACGGTTCTCTGGATATAATAATCGGCGGCGAGAACCTTCGTATACTTATGAATGCGGCATCGAATAAGGCGCCTGTCTTAGAGCATATAGGGAATAAGACCGTTCAGGTAGGTAATACTCTGATTTTCAACATCAATGCTTCTGATCCGAACGGTGATCCGTTCACATTTGTGACCGATTATTTCCCCAATGGCGCCACATTCTCTTCAATTAATAAGATTTTTAGCTGGGCGCCGACACCGGATGATATAGGAGACCGTTCCGTCCGTTTTGTAGTAAGAGAAGATACTCAGGCGGCTCTGGAAGACTCGGAAGACGTAATAATTAAAGTTATCGGAAGCGGCCTGCCGGTGATAGATTATTATGTGCCGGATGAGCTTGATCTTGAGTTGGCCATAGGGCAGATAGTGCAATTCGGTATACACGCCACCGATCCCGACGGCAAGACCCTTACGTTCAAGTGGTTCTTAAACGGGGTGGAGATTCCGGCCGGTAGCGGCGCTACGTCGTCGATGATATTTATAGTTCCGAGGATAGGCAATAATACAGTCGAGGTAAAGGTTTCAAATAGTTTCGGCACTTCTTCGCTTCTATGGAATCTTACGGTCGGCACGACACAAAACCATTCTCCGATCATAACGAGCTACAACCCGAATCAGTCCATTGTGAATATAGACCTGTCAGCGGGCGGCGGTTTCGGTTTTGGAGTGACGGCAACCGATCCCGATCTCGATATACTGTCATACACATGGAAATTCAATAATATTACGCTTCCGTCGTCAGGAACCGATTTAAGTTCAAGCGCGTTTATCGGCTCGGTAGGCGCTGCGGGAGACTATCCGCTGGAAGTTTCGGTCAGCGACGGCCAAAATGCGGTAATACATAGCTGGATTATACATGTCACGCCGGGGCCGGCAAACCACGCTCCCGTAGCCGCAAACGACACAGCGACCATCAATATGAACACCGCCGCCGACATAGATGTCCTGTCGAACGACACCGACGCCGATCTCAACCCGATCTCGATAGTATCCGGGAGCATATCAGCGCCGAGCCACGGCACGGCCGTATTGAGCGGCACGAAGATAAGATATACCCCGGCCGCCGACTATACAGGCGCGGATTCATTCACCTATCAGGTGACGGACGGATTACTGACCAGTAATACCGCCACGGTGAATATAACTATAGAGGAGTCGCTAATAAATCAGCTTATTATGCGGGCATTCAACTATTTCTGGAATGAGACCGATAATCCGGAGACGGGATTTACCCGCGACAGGTTGGCGGTAAAGAGCGAAGACAGAAATTCTACATTCGATGTCCACTACAATAGGGCGAGCATTGCCGCAACCGGTTTTCAATTAGCGGCCCTTTGCGCTGCGGATAGCGATCCCGATATTGCCGGAGGAGTTACGCATGACCAGTTGGAGGCCCGGGCAACTCTGATAATGGATAAGTTATTGGATATCCAGAGCAAGCAAAATCCCGGCGATCAGGCCACATGGGCGAAGTGGGGCAGGGATGGACTCTTTTATCACTTTGTCGACATAGATACCGGTGAGCGTTATCCCGAGTCGGAAGTATCTACTATAGATACGGCGATAGTCGTCTCCGGTGCCATAACAGCCGGGAATCATTTTGGAGGCGTCATCAAGGATAAGGCTCTGGCAATATACAGCAACGTGAACTGGAAAGCGTTTCTTGACACGAACCCGGTAGTCTTGAATCATCACGAAGCGGCTAACCCGTCATATAATCATCTTTATCATGCGTGGGATCCCGAGACAGTTGCGAATGGCGGATTCTACGGTCATTGGGATTATACGAACGAATCTCTCATACTCTATCTGTTAGCGGCAGCTTCGCCTGCGGGTGATTATGCCATTCCCGCCGAAGTGCTTTATACGATACGGCGGGAGCTCGGTAATTACGGTCAGAATGGCAATCCCATTGTTAAATCGTGGGATGGCGCGTTGTTCGAATACCAGTACACGCAGGCATTCTTCAACTTCAAAGATGCTTCCGGCAATCCTCTATATGATAAGCAGGGTATAAGCTGGTGGGATAACTCGGCTGAAGCGACAAAGGCTAATAAGCGGTTTTGTAATGATTTTATCGATAATTTCGCCGGCCAGGAAGATCTCTGGGGATTAACATCCGGTTATACGGACGGCTTTACCTATGGCGTGCATGGGGCTCCGCCGGCGGGGATAACGGTGGCCGATCCCGACGGGACTGTATTCTCCGCGGCCGTTGCCGGTTCTTTGCCGTTTTTGCCGGATGATGTCATGCGCGCATTGAACAAGATGAAAGAACTATACGATGATTACAGCCATCCTATATGGGGTGATTACGGTTTCGCAAATTCATTCAAACTTGGCAGCGGCTTGAGCGATACACCATCGCCGATATCTATCTTCTATTGCGGTATCGACGCCGGCATTACGCTTGTCATGGCCGAGAATCAAAAGAGCGGCCTGATATGGGATAACTTCTCTAATTTTGAGGTAGCTTCAGGAGTAACATTGAAATCCAGGATAGAGCAGGTGGCCGGGCTCACTACGGATGAAACATGTTATCTGACAGTTGACGACGTCTCCGACATTTCTAATTTCCATATGGGAAAGATCGATGCCGAACACAAACAATATGAGGTAAAGTTTAATTTGGCCGCGGTCCAGAACGGCCCTTACCTATTATCCGTACATTCGTTTATGGATAGAGGAATTCCGAATCATGCTGTAAACGTGACGGTCAAGGTCAACAATTCCGATCCGTTTAATGCGGAATTCGC
>JAQTPE010000014.1 GCA_028748925.1 Candidatus Omnitrophota bacterium | reverse complement strand
AATGGTATTGCTACTCATAAGAATAGCATGGGACAGTTATGTCTTATCCTCGGCATCTACTTCTGCTGGAACCTGTTTTTTCATTACCGGAAAGAGATTAATCGCGTAAATAGGTCATACTTCTTTCTATGTTTTTTATTCTTCCCGATCCTTGCCTGGCTTTTATACAAGGCTGATAGCGCCACGTCCCTGGTATGTTTAATTATAGTTGTCTGTTTTTTCCTTTTTGCCCGGTTTCCCGGGATATATCGGAGACCCAAGAGGCTGTTGATTATTAGTATCACAATCATCGTTCTTTTTATGGTAATGTGGTTATTGTTCGGCGACGAAATAAGAAGAAATGCGATCATTCTGTTGCACCGCAAAGATACCCTGACCGGCAGAACTTTCACATGGGAATACCTTAAGTCCCATGCCGAAAATCATTGGGTGGGTGTAGGATATGAGAACTTTTGGCTTGGCAGCCGGCTTGAACAGTTTTGGGAAAGATTTGATGGGCCGTGGTATCAGGCGCACAACGGATACCTCGAAATTTATCTTAACTTAGGGCTTATAGGGCTGGTTCTTATCGCGTGCAATATACTTTCCGGCCTACTTAAAGCCTGTAAACAACTGTTTGTAGACTTCCCCATAGGTATTTTAAGGCTGTCTTTTATTATAGTCGTGGTTCTCTACAATTATACAGAAGCCACTTTTTCCGGAGCGGGTAACATGTTGTTGATTTTTTGGTTAGGAGTGATCAGCCCGCCATTGAGATCATCACCGGCGGCACCCAGGCGTTGAAAGCCAGATGGCTGCAAAAAATGTCAACATTAATAAAACTATGAACACAAACCATGGGAACATTTTTAAGAAGGTTTTTTTGCGATGGGAAATCGCTCTTATGATGTTTGGATTATTTCTAACTATCGTTATTCCCGGAATAAGTTTGTGTGAAGAGACGTCCGAAGAAGAGTGTAATAAACTTCAATGGAATAAGACAGTTAAAAAACCTATAGATCCCGATCCCGAAAGTTATTTCGCATATTATAGATCAGGCTGGCTTTACAGATATCAGGGAAAACTCGCTGAGTCGGAAGAGGCATTCAGGAAGGCTATAAAAATCGATCCCGAGAGATATTCCGCTTATAACGCCTTAGGCTGGCTTTACAGATATCAGGGAAAACTCGCTGAGTCGGAAGAGGCATTCAGGAAGGCTATAGAGCTTAACCCCAAAAATTACTCCGCGTATTATGGGATGGGCCTGCTATATGAAAATCAGAGGAGACTTGCCAAAGCGGAAGAAGCGTTCAAGAATGCCATAGAACTTAATCCTAAAAAAGACTCCACTCATTATAAATTAGGCAGGCTTTATGAAACTCGGGGAAAATTTTCCGAAGCGGAGCAATCATTCAGGAAAGCGATAGAGCTTAACCCCAAAAATGACTCCGCGTATTATGGATTAGGCTGGCTTTACAAAAACCGTGGAAAATCCGTCGAGTCGGAAGAGGCATTCAGGAAAGCGATAGAGCTTAACCCCAAAAATGACTCCGCGTATTATGGATTAGGCTGGCTTTACAAAGACCAGGGAAAATTCGTCGAGTCGGAAGAGGCATTCAGGAAAGCGATAGATCTCAATCCTAAAAAAAATTCCGCATATAAAGAATTGCGCCGGCTTTACGGAGACCAGGGTATATGATATACTATATGAAAATCAGATAACGATGCCGATAAAAAACTGTAAATTTGGGAAAAATGTAGTTATTCCACACAAAGATCTGGTGAATTTGTATGGCTGCCAAATAGGCGATAATTCCAGAGTAGGTGGTTTTGTCGAAATTCAGAAGAACGCGAAAATAGGAAAGAACGTAAAGATCTCATCACATACATTTATCTGCGAAGGAGTAACGATAGAGGACGAAGTATTTATAGGGCATAATGTAAGTTTTATCAACGATAAATATCCGCGTTCCTGTGTTAACGGACGGATACAGACCGAAAAAGATTGGAGAGTAACCCCTCTTTTGGTAAAAAAAGGCGCTTCCGTTGGCAGCGGAAGCGTCATTATGTGCGGAGTAACCATAGGCCGGGGTGCCATGATCGGGGCCGGAAGCCTCGTCGTTAAGGATGTTCCCGCCGGCCAGATATGGATCGGTAGTCCCGCAAAATTCCTCAAGAAAATATAATGATCTCAAAGCAGAAGAGACAGATAAATACTATTTTGATCGGGATCGATGCTATGGTATTTATCTTATCCGTCATCTTTACCGCAAAGATTCTCCAGTTAATCATATTCCCCATTTTTTTGGATAAGATTTTCCGTTTTCCATCCATTATATTCAGTGTTCTCTTTCCATTTTTAATCCTGATCTGGCTGTATATGAATTGGCGGGAAGGCCTTTATGATTTTGACAGATTGTATAAGCACAGAAGCCTTATCATAAGCATATTCCAGGCGGCTTTTAAAACATATTTTTTATTTCTGTTTTTTGTATTTTTTCTGAAGCAAACAAGGGCCTTAGGCTCAAGGATGTTTTGGCTCTTCTTTTTTCTGGATTCTATAATATTTCTTTATGTTGCTAAAAAGGGAACATATCGTTTATTGCAGTATCTGTTAAAAACAAAAGAGGTTTCCAAGAGGGTAGCCTTATGCGGCTGGGGTGAGAGTGCGAAAAAAATAGCGCATGCTTTAAGTAATGGGATAACCTACTATGATTTTGTGGGATATTTTGATGAGAATTCAAAAAGCGGGGAAAAGTATTTAGGCTCATTTAACGATATCGAAGCGGTTGTTAAAAAAATGGGGATAGATGAAATAATCATCGCCGTAACGCATGAGCGCAGCGACATTGTCAAAAAAATTATCGATACGTGTTTTGATCTTCATATAGACTGGAAATTTGTACCCGATTTTTTTTGGGCCTTCTCAGAGG
The DNA here is from genome assembly GCA_028748925.1 of Candidatus Omnitrophota bacterium. Classification (GTDB taxonomy): domain Bacteria; phylum Omnitrophota; class Gorgyraeia; order 2-01-FULL-45-10; family 2-01-FULL-45-10; genus 2-01-FULL-45-10. Next base: position 18,740 of record JAQTPE010000014.1, on the reverse strand, counting down.
AGACTTATTTGAGCCGGATTGAAAATATTCCGCTATTGACTATCCGAAAAGGGGACCTGGAGGGATTAAACCTGTTTTTCAAAATCGTGTTGGATAAAATACTCGCGGTTCTGTTTATATTTTTCTTATCTCCCATTATATTGGTATCCGGTGTTTTGATAAAACTGAGCTCTCCGGGCCCGGTCTTGTTTAAGCAGAGAAGAGTGGGCTGGAAAGGCAGGATTTTCGAACTGTACAAATTCAGAAGCATGAAAGTAGGCACTGAAGACAAAGAACATAAAAAATTTATGGAGAAGCGTATAAAAGGGATGCTTACGGAAGAAGATAAAGAGAGCGGCGTCTACAAGTTAAAGAGCGAAGGGCGGGTTACCCGGATAGGCAGAATTATCAGGGCTTACGGTATAGATGAAATTCCTCAATTTGTCAATGTGCTTAAAGGGGATATGAGCATCGTGGGCCCCAGGCCGGCCATTCCTTATGAACTGGAGTGGTACGAGCCCTGGCAGAAAGAGCGATTAAAGGTTTTGCCGGGTATAACGGGGCTTTGGCAGATCAGGGGAAGGAACGTCCTGGAATTTGACGAAGGCATAAAACTCGATCTTAAATATATAACCGACTGGAGCTTTAGGCTGGATTTCGAAATTATGTTTAAAACAATATGGGTCTTACTGTTTAAAAGGGAACGCTGATGGCAGCCCTTAGACTTAAAAAAATATACAACGACGGTAATTTTAAAATATCCGTCTTTTCCAACAGCAGGGTTATTTTAAAATTGATCGATAATTTTTTTGATTTTCGCCGCTTACATGTTTTGTCGCCCAAAATAAAAATGAGCTGTTATCTGGAAGACGTATCGGGCGATAAGAAAAACAAAAGAATGGATTTTATTTACCGTGATGTACTCGATAAAGATGATAATTTAATCTCCGCTTTTGGCAGTAAGACTACTGCGGTTATGGTCGACCCTCGCAGGGCTGTTGTCAATGCCACCATCTTCGATTGCCGGGAATCCATTAAAGAGAATATTCTCGATTCAATCATAAGCCGGCCGCTGCGTTTTATTATGGCATATCGGGGGTTTTTCTTCCTGCATGCTTCGGTTGTCGCTCGAGGCGGGGATTGCATTATTATCAATGGCGCGCAAAACAGCGGAAAGAGCACGATAGCGTTAACATTGGCTAAAAGCGGGTTTGATTTTTTAACCGACGATGATTGTTATGTCAAATCAGACGGCAGAAGAGATGTATTGCTCCCATTCTCTACAAAGATCGGTTTGAATGAAGAGATCTTGAGTAAAAATAATGCTTTAAAGAAATACACTTTGAAAAATTATTATTATGGGAAAAAGAGCCGCCTGTCGGCATGGAATATTTTTAAACCGTGTAAACTTGCTAAAACATATAATTGTAAATTGATCCTTTTCCCCCGCTATAAAGCGAAATGCGGGGTGAGCTTAAAACGCGTTTCACAGGGCGATGCAATAAACAGATTATTCCGGGATATGCCTATCTATATGTGGCAAAAGAGATATAAAAATATGCCCGAAGAGACTCTTAAGAATTTATGCAACTTTATAAAGGAGGCACAGGTTTTTGAGCTTATATATAATGATGGCGGATTGGAAGAGATTGCCGGTTTGATAGAAGAGAAGCTGAGGTGAATAATATCGGGTCATGCATATGAGCCGGCAGAATTGTGAAAAAAAAGATCAGGAATACGATATTTGGCTGCATTGGATTCTCACATATAAGTGCAACCTGGGTTGCGCCTATTGTTTCAATAAATCTCAGTTAAAAAATCTGAAAAATACCGGATTATCCCGGCAGCTGATAAAGAATTATATCTTAAAATTTGTTACAGGACAGGCTAATGTCTCTAAAATTAATACGCATGCCCTGCTTCAGACGTTAGATAGGACGGGTAAGATTTTTCGTTTAGAATTATCGGGCGGGGGAGAGCCTTTTCTGGTTCCCAATATAATAGAGGCATGCGCGGAGATCACCAAAAAACATTATATAGGGATTGTTACGAACCTGACCAGCGAAAAGATCAAAGAATTTTGTATATTGATCGATCCGGGAAGAGTTTTGAGCATTATCGCCTCATTGCACATAAAGGAACTGGAGAGGGCCGGGTTGATCTCGAGGTATGTTAATAATTTCTTATTATGCAGGGAGAAAGGGTTTAATATTACAGCGTGGGAAGTGGCATATCCGCAACTCCTGGACCAGGCGGAAGAGTACGTAAGATTTTTTGAAGAAGAAGGAATTAAACTGAATTTTCGCCCATTTTGCGGCAGATATAACGGGAAACTTTATCCGGGAGATTATACGCCCCAAGAAATGAAAGTTTTTGGCCTGGATATTTCGGATATAAAGAAATTCTATCAAAAAGGCAATATCTGCAACGCCGGTTATAATACAGCCGTTGTCCTGCCGAATGGTGAGATACATACTTGTTTTAGGATAAATGAAAATATCGGGAACATTTATACGGGGATTAGATTAAAGAGCGCCATGATTACATGTCCCCTCGATTATTGCGATTGTCCGTTGAATGCCCTGGATCCGTATTTTTTTCAAAAAACGCTGGAGAAAAATGTATCTAAAATCATTAACAATTGAATACCTGAACAGATGCAACCTGAATTGCGCGCATTGTGCAGTTAGCGCCTCATCCAACTTATCCGATAAAGTGCGGCTGCTTGATGCTAAAGAGTGGGTTGCGGTCGCCAAGCGTTACGGCATTACTGAACTTTATATTAGCGGCGGCGAACCATTTTTGGAGTTTGAAGAATTGTGCGATCTGGTAAAATATTCACATCTGTTGGGCATAAAGAGTACCGTATATACCAATGCGTTTTGGGCCGCTTCGCCGGAAAACACCAGGAGCCGTCTTTTGCCTTTACGCGAAAGCGGTTTGGATTGTTTGCATACGAGCCTCGATTGTTTTCATGAAAAAGAGGGGATATCTTTGCAGAATCTGGTCAATGTCGCTTCGGTAGCGCGTGAAATGGATCTGAAAGTAATTTTGAATATTGTACAGACAAAAGATAATGAGATAGATTATAATTTTATTAAGAGGACGTTTGAAAAACATGCTGTTAATATGGAGTACAGTTTTGCTAAGTCGGTGGGCAGGGCCAGCGAATTATCCGGCAAAGCATTTATAAGAGAGAAGAGATGTAACATGAAGAAAGGCTGCCGGTATTATGCGAATCCGTTAATATCCGCTAAAGGAGAGGTCTTCGCATGCGGCGGAGCGTATCTTTTGGCCGGCGCCCATAACCCATTAAAGTTGGGAAATGTTCATGAAATTCCGTTATCGGATATTATCGAAAGATTTTTCAATTTGAAATTAATGCATTCTGTAGCGACTTTTGGACCGTTCTTTCTCTACGAGCTTGTCGCTAAGGAAAGAAGGCTGCCTGTCAAAAATAAGTTTTCATGTATATGCGAGTTCTGCAGCTATTTATTGAATGATGAGGAAAATGCGCGCATTATACAAAAAAAGCTGGAAAATCCAGATCCCAAATTAAGGTTTAAATTGAAACTGGCGGAGCTGGCGTATAAAAATATAGATCATCTCAGCACCGGTCGTATAACTCCGCACATAGTTCTATTTTGCGATTATCATTTTCCGACTTTTATAAAGTTCGCGCGCAAGGTTATAAACGGTATATGCAATCATCGACTGATGGGGGGGGCTTGAAGATGGCTGGCCTGAAAGCTGAGGATGTGATAAGAAGATCGCAAAGAGTGGTCTGGGAGACTATCGACAACGAAGGCGTGTTATTGAACCTCGATAACGGGAACTATTTCAGCCTCAATGAAGTCGGACTGGACATATGGAAAGAGATTGAGGCAGATGCTTCAATCGATAAAATCGCTCTGGCTATTGCAAAAAAATACACTACAACATACAAACAAGTATTACCTGACGTTATTCATTTTATGGACATTCTGATTAAGCAGGGATTGGTTCAGGTCAAAGGTTAAGAGAATAAATACCTATTAACTTAAACCAATCTTAATAAAGGATAGGTCGCCATGCTTAACGATAGCCGGTTTCTTGTAGGTCTTCTTGCCTGTATCCTGATTTTCTGTCCTTTTAATCTTTTTCATAACTCCTCCTCCGCTTCCCTATACAAGTATAGCATTTTATGGGGTATTTGTCAATGACCCGCGATAGAAATAACGACCGGATAATGATATCTTTTTGCATGATTACCAGGAATGAAGAGGCATTGTTGCCGCAGTGCCTTGAGAGCGTAAAGGGTTTCGTAGACGAAATTATCGTGGTGGATAATAATTCCTCTGACAGGACGAAAGAGATAGCCGAGCAATACGGAGCCCGTATTATCGATAATTCAGAGGGTAAAGATCTGTCCAAACAGAGAAATATCTATTTACGGGAGGCAAAAGGAGAATGGATACTGAGCTTAGATGCCGACGAGAGGTTGGGCGCAAAAGATATTCCTAAAATTATGGATTTGGTAAAAGATAAAAAGACCATGGCCTACGGTTTTGTCTCACGGTTATACACGGGAACATTCGATCTTCTAAATGATTGGTTTAAATGCCGCGGGGAATATGCTTTTGAGGAATCTCTTTCCGGCTGTCCGGGTTATGTGAATATATATTACGGGTATCGGTTATTTCGTAATACCAAAGACCTTTACTATGAGGGCTATATTCATGAGACGATAGACCGCTGTATACATAAGAGAGGAGGTTTTATGGTGGATACCGGTATCCCGATCCACCACTTTAAAGAGGGAAAATCTAAAAAGATCGTAGAGGCCTCCGCAATGAAATACTTTAGATTGGAGCTAAAGAAGAACGCCGAAGTCTTCCGCGATCACTACCGGTATTATTTTCGGATGGGCCGCGATTATCTTATTTTAAAAAATGACTTCGATAATGCTTTTGAATATCTTACGAAGGCAATAAAGCTAAAGCCGGATTTTCACTGCTCATATTTTCTTCTAGCTCTGGTCTATAAAAAGAGGGGGTTATACGACAAGGCTTTGATTGCGTTAAAAAAAGCTTTGACGGTAAAACACGATTATATAGGAGCGTATTATCTGCGCGGTATAATTTTTGATATATTGAATAAGCCCGGTCTCGCTGAATATGAATTGACCAGAGCCCTGAAGATAAGCCCTTCTCATCCAATGGTATTGAATAGTCTGGGGGTTGTGCTTATCAAACAGCATAAGAATGTTCAAGCGGTGCGCTATTTTAAGAAAGCTCTCAAAGTAGATCCGGGCTTTCGTATAGCGCAGAGCAACCTGAAACAGATAGGGGCAAGATGAAAGAGAAGCCGGACATGGATAAGGTCGATATTATTATAGTCACTTGCAATGCCGGGGACCTGTTAAGGCGTTGTTTATTATCGGTCAGAAGACATACCGGGGTTCCTTATTTAATTACTGTGGTCGATAATGGCTCGACTGACGGTACCCCTGACTTCTTAAGGTCGCAGAGCGGCCTGCGCATAATCAGCAATGATAAGAATGTCGGATTTTCAAGGGCGATGAATATGGGCATAAAAAAGACCGGTAATGGTCTGATAGTATGCCTTGATGACGATGTCGAGGTGACCAAAAATTGGCTGGAAGGGCTGATTACCTGTATAAAAAGAAGCAGGGTAGGGATCGTTGGGTGCAAGATCGTTTTTCCCAATGGCAGAATTCATGCGGCAGAATATCGTATAAAGCCGAGAATGGTGGTAGGCAGGGGCGAGAAAGATGCCGGTCATAGAGAATACGTGAGACAGGTGGACGGTCTTATCGGCCCATGCTGGCTTATGAAACGCGAAGTGGTAAAAAAGATAGGGTATTTTGACGAGCGTTTTTATCCCTCTCAGCACGAAGATCTCGATTTCTGCATCAGGACGAGATTAGCGGGATTCAAGATAATATACAATGGCAAAGTTAAGGTCATACATCATAATCTTTACCGGGATGACGGATTGTCCGGTGAAAATTGGAAAAAATTTCTTATTAAATGGAAAGGCCTGCGCTATCCGTTTCCGGACACACATCCTGCGGATGTATATAATGCCAAAGGATACGACTATCTTATGGCAAAACAATTTAAAAAAGCATTGATAACTTTTAAGAAGGCCGCAAAGATCGATAAAGAATTTTCTACGCCGTTCTTTATACATATTGCAAAACTTTTGCTGGACAAGAAGAGGGGCCTGATAAAGAATTTATTGGCTCTGAGACGATCTTCTCACGATCCATTTTTATTGTCTTATATTTTAGGCTATGTCTTTGCAGAATCCGGCAAAGATAAAGAAGCGATAGGTGAGTATAAAAGAGCGCTCGTTATCAATCCCCGGGCAAACGATATCTATTATAAACTCGGCAGGTTATATGATAAATTGGGACAAAAGAAGAGGGCAAGGATCGCCTACCATAACGCTTTACATCTCTCTAATGCGCAGAGAAACGATCCTCCAAAGTCAATAGATTTAGAAATTGCGTGAAGCACAAGCTATATCAATCTTCAGTTAGGCCATCGGAAATCAATTCAAAATCTATTTACAAGTCCAGGAATTGTATAAAACTATAGTTTCGTTATTTTACCGTTATGTTTAATAGATTTTTTAGCTGCCTCCAAAATTTTAACAATCCTTAACGCGAATTCGCCGTCGCTTACGGGTTTTCTATGTTTTCTAACCGCATTCACAAATTCTTCGCACGCATATTGCAGGGGCTCGGCAAGATCGACTTTAGGCGCCCACATATCCCCTATCCTGTAATCGTAATTTGGTTTATATTCACCTTCAGGAGAGTGCACAATCTTAACTCTCCTGTCATATACTTTAACCTTCTCGCTCGGTTCAGTGTCATTATAAACTATCATCTTTTCTGAACCGCCTATTAAAGTAAGCCTCACTTTTGCCGGAGCTAACCAGTTAAAATGAAAGTGCGCGATTAAATCGCCTTTGAATCCTAAAGTCATATAGGCTATATTTTCTATGCCTTTCTTAAGGTGCGCGACGCCTATAGCCGATACCTGGACGGGTTCCTTATTAAGCAGAAATAACATTATGCTTAAATCATGAGGGGCCAAGTCCCAGAGGACATTTACATCTTTCTGGAATAACCCCAGATTTATCCTTACCCCGTCATAGTATAATATCCTGCCCAGATCCCCGGATCTAATTATCTCTTTTATCTTCCTCACCGCCCCGGTGAACAAGAATGTATGGTTAACCATTAAAATCCTGTTTTTCTTCCTGGCTATAGATACCAGATCCCGGGCATCTTTGACCGAGGTAGCCAGTGGCTTTTCGACCAATACATCTTTACCGGAAAGCAGGGCCTCTCTGGCCATACGGTAATGTTCCCGCGCCGGTGTAGCTATCACAACAGCGTCTATATCTTTAGAGTGTATCAGATCTTTATAATGCGCGTATATCTTTAAGGACGGGTGGCGTAGTTTAATATACCGCAAAACTTTTTTATCCATATCCGATACGGAACTTAGCCAACAGTTTTGCGCTTCTATGAAGTTACGGATTAAATTTTTACCCCAGTAACCACAGCCGATTATGCCGATATTTAGTCTCATAAACCTTCCTTTCTTATCATGTCTTGTACTTGGCCGGGATATTATGTTTATCCGAAATCGGTATCGATTTGGTTATCGTCCATTTATATTTCCTGCCCGACGCGTCTTTTTCCAGAAGATCGATTATGTAAGTATCCTTTTCCTCGACTCCTTTGCTATTGTACAATATCTCCACACGGGGCCTCTTTATGTCAACGACACTCTCTTTGATCACCAGGCCTATGGCGTTATTGTCCAGCTCTACCAGAGTGCCCGGAGGATATATTCCTATTCTTTTAAAGAATATATCCAGGAGATCGGGATGGAAACTTTTTCCGGAAGATTCCATCATCTCTTCATACACTCTTTCCGCCGCGAAGGCTTCATGATAGGATCTCTTGCTTCTCATGGCGTCGTACGCGTCCGCTATCGCTATCATCATGCTCGCGAGATTAAGCTTATCGCCGTAAAGCCTGGCCGGATATCCCTGCGTATCATATTTCATGTGATGCTCAAAAGTGGAAATTGCCGCCAATAGAGGCATATCCGGCGTCTCCAGCAATATCTCCGCTCCGTCTATCGGATGTGAGCGCATCTTATCGATCTCTTCTTTATCAAGCTTTCCGTTCTTCTTTATTATATCAGCCTCCACCGACAGTTTACCGATATCATGAAGAAGAGCGGCTACTCCGATATCCGCTAAAAGCTCTTCAGGCAGCCCCAGCGCTTCGGCCTGAACCAGGGTGAATATGGCCACATTCAGGGAATGGACAAATGTATATTCATCGTGTTTTTTGAGAGAAGTGAGTATTAGAAGCGGATCGATGTTTTTTAGCAGACTTCCCAGTATCTTGCCGACTACTAAACGGGCCGCCCTTATATCCATGGGCCTGTTGTTGCCGATATCGTCCAGTGTTTGCGTTAAAAAATCCATTCCTTCCTGAAAACTCGCGCCGGTTTGGACTTGCGCGCTAATTCCGGATCCCGCGTTTTCAGCCTCCCGGGACAATCCTATAGTTCCTATCAATATATTCTTTACCATATTTGCTTCCAGCGCTTTCTCGACGTCGTTTTCTTTTTCATGAAGCCTGGCGCTTCCGGCAAGTATATCGATAAAGAAAGCCAGCTCTCTCTTTTCTATATTTTTCAGAAAACTGATCTTCTCGATCTTCATCTTCTTCAGCCGCAGGATAAATTTTTCTATATTTTTGCTTATCCTGTAAAATGGTTTTTTTTCAAAGGCTATCTCATCTCCTATAATGCCTATCGTTATCTCTTCCCGGTCCGACAGGGAGTCCCTGAGCATGGAATAGAGCCTGTCGATGGCGTCTTTCGTTAAATTATGATCTCTGCCGTAGATATTTGCGGTTTGTGCCGAGCTTATTAAGAAGCCGATCATCTCTTCAACTTTGGATCTTATATCTTTAGCGTCCATTTAAATTACCTTTTCATCCGTTCTCTTATCGGATTCCAATACCAGCTTACACATTGCCCCGACGGATTTATCGCTGTCGTTGGCCGCCTTTCTGATAAGTTCCATGGCTTCAGGCGTCCCTATACGGGCCAGGCTCAGCACCGACTGGACTCTAAGCGCTCTCGCCGATCCGGTGTTTATAATAGGCCTATGCTCCAGTATCTTTTTAAGATGTAAAAGCGACGTCTCCGCCTTAAAAGTTCCGCACAATGTGACAAGTTCCAGCAAAAGCTTTTTTTTGAAAATGCCTTTGTTCGCTCTTTCGAATAACTTTTTTACCGTTTCGGCGTCTTTGGTTTTTATTAGAGCCTCAAGCAGCTTCTTCCTGATATCCGGATTAGTCTCCCGCTCGAAAATTTCCAAAATTGTATTTTTCTCTCCTATGCTGTCGGGAGAGAATTCATCCAGCATCCGTGAGCGTACCCGGGCATTCTTGTTTTTTATTAATCTTCCCGCCACGGCGCGCGCTTCCTGAGGATTCACCGTTTTAAGTACTTCGTAAAGTTCGATCGCGACAGGAAAGGACGGACCGTCTATCGCCGCGTCTATTCCGGCAACGGCCTCTTTTGTTATCTTGTCTCCGGTCTTTGATATTACATGGCCGAATTTACCGCGGTTTGCGCTTTCGGGCTCCTTCATAAAAAAGTCGAGCAGTTTGTTATAAGAACGCTCTTTCGAGTTCTTTATAATATATCCAATATCATTCAGCGTTTCACCCTCCGATACCGGGATAAAAGATATGATTTTGCCCAGGATCTCGTCGCCGGTGAGTTTATCAAGAGTATCGTTTACGGCTTCGGCTATAGCGTTATCTTCCATCTGTTCCGGATGGAGCTTTTCGGTGAGCAGCTCGAAAACCTCTTTTATGGAACTGATATATTCCGCGGCCATTATATCTTTAAAAGAGCTGACCAGTGTATCGGTAGATTTTTTAAATTTTGCCGCGTCATTCTCCAGCCAAAGGATATTAAGCAAAAGTCTGATCCCGGCTCTCTTTAAGCTACTCTCTTTTACAGACTCATTGTATTCGTCTATGAGCGCGGAATATCTCCCGGAACCGGACCCGGAGCCCTTACCTTTATCAAGAAACGACTCTACGGTCAGGTTGTATACTTGGGTTATAAAGTCATCGTCCGGATGGCTTTCGAAGAGGCCCTTGATCGAGTTCTGAAGCGTCGACAGCGTATCCCTGTTTAGCAGTTTTCCCGCGAATAATTTATCGGTCATCATCGGTAGAACGCTGCCGGCTCTGCCCTGTCCGGAAACCAACCGGCTGAAGAGCTTTATCATCTTTTCATTAACATTATTCTCGTTCTGCATCAGCGAGGCCATAAAATTCGCCAGCATATCATCCGAAAATCCTTTGAAGAGCTCATCCGCCAGGTCCGGTGCGCTGCCATCAACGCCTTGGTCTTTAAACAGACTCACTACAAGTTCAGGGTCAAGGTTTGACATGATATTTGCCAGCACCTTTTTCTGGTTTCCCGTATCGCCATCGGAATATTTCTCGAAATACTTGTTCATCTCGGAAAAGATATCTCTTATCTCCTCCGCGGTCGATTGCCGGTCGATCTTTGCCAGAGCTTCTTTATATATTTTGTTTAATACCGCCGCGGCTTTTTTCGGATCTTTCAGAAAACCCGTCATAAATTCGGCTTTTGACCCGGGAAGCCGCCCCTTCCTCAAGTCTTTACCTATACCGGAAAGGGACCGCCATATCTCTTTTTCATCCATAGTACCCGTTGTTTTAGCGCTTGTCAGGAGGGAACTGTAATCCGCTTCCTTTATTATGAGATGGGCCATTATGCCGACATTTTTTGCGATACCCCCTTTTTCAGAGATGGCCTTTGCGTCATTCTTAAGAAAACTGAAAAACCGCAGGAGTTCGGCAGCGTCGATGCCTTTCATGAACGAGATCGCTATAAGACCCTTCTGGTGAAGGTTGTCGGCTATGTCGCTGTAAAAATTTCCGGATTCTTTTACAAATGCGCCATTCAGCAGGATATTATTGGAAGATATACCCAGCTCCAATCTTTCTTCGCTGGTTAACCATTTCTCCAGGATATATTTGAAGGATTCAATAGAAGAGATAAAAGCAGGATGATCGGGAGGGTATAGCGAGCTGTTTGTGAGCGTAAGACGAAGAGACTTTATAACACTATCAAATAGCCCGATCTTTTCTTTCGACAGCTTCTCTTCCATAGAGTATATGTTCTTTTATGATTATAACAAAAACGCCTTTGATGAAGAGTATACCATATATCTTGAATGTCTTGAAAGCCCTGTTTTATTTATTGGTTCTGTCGAGCAGGGAATGCAGGATGTTATCAAGAAAGGTGGGGTCGTCGGGCAGGTCAACGTGATCCTGGGCGAGGAATATCTCGTATGCGGAGGGGAACTCCTCTTCTCTTCCTTTTTTGATATGTTTACCCAGGAGACTCCCGCGAGTAACGGTATTATCGCCGGGCGCAAGGGCTAAATCATTGATAGTGTCGTCGTGGGGATCGAACCGCGTTTTCCAGGTAGACCCTGTCTTCTGCAGAAGCGCCTTGTTGGATGTGGGATCTGCGTCGGAACCGAGTAATATATACATGATATGCTTGCTCTCGACTTTTGGAGAGCCTTTCCACAGCGCCTCCTGGAAAGCGGCCGCCCTTTTTAAGGCTGCGGCAAGGAACCTGCGCTGTTTGGCTCTCAATTCATCACTTGTGCCGGAATTGCCGAAGACCGACCAGCCGTATTTTTCCCAATTAAGAGGTTCGTAGAGGCTTATATCAAGGTCCCTGCCCATGGTGTCTATAAAAGCCGCTTTGCCGTAAAAAGGCATCAGTTCAAAGGCAGACGGCATGCTAAATATTATCTCCTTTGTTACGCTGCCTATTCCGGGAATATTCAGGCCTTTGTGTATAGAGCGGAATGATTGCATGGAACCGTAATTTGGCGTTCCCAGCATGATTATTTTATTAATATTCTCAGCCCCTGCATATGTCGGTTCCGGGATAGGGTCGCGGTCCAGGACATCTTCCGCGCCGTACTTCGCGTAGTACCTCGCTATAAGACCGCCCGCGGAATGGCAGACGATGTCGAATTTTAGATCCCGGACCCCTTTCTCACGTCTTATCTTGTTTATGAGCTCATCCAGCCTGCGGGCGCCTTCGACCAGATCACGCCTCCAGTCATATGTGAGTGAAAAAGCTGTTTTGCCCATTTCATAACCGGCGGCCTTTAAAGCTATGTACTTGGCTTTACCGTAAATATCTTTTTCGATTATGCCGGGTATGACAGAAAATTCGGTAAGCGTTTTTGCAGGTACAACCCGGTCCGTGTTCTCCAGCATGTTAACGCTGTCTATCGGGAGTTCGAGCTCTCCGACAGGTCCTTTAGGGGCCCTGCCCCAGATCACTTTGCCGGTGTCACCGTCTTCGAGGACGGTACCGAAAATACCCGGTATGAATATAAGGGGATAATTCTTGGGCTTGGCCTTTTCGTCCGCGTATATCTTTATTATAGTATCTTCCGTTATTCTGGGCCCGACCATGGCGCAGCCGGATGCCGATAAAAGGAGGACCACACACGCTAATGTCGCAATAAGTCTTTTCATATATTTTCCAACTACGCCTTCACAGTACGCGATATCAAGATGATACTACTCAGAAGAATTAGGGTCAATCCTTATCTTACAGGATGTCCCCCGTTCCAGACGTTCTTAGTATCCTTGATATGTTGACAAGAGAGCGTCGTAGTAGTATTTTAATGATATGCGTCTAATATGTCATGATAATGCGTCAGGTAAAATAAAATATTTTAAAATAGCTTTTTTTGCCCTCGTCTATTTTTTGATACCCTTAAACCTCCCGGCTCAATATATCGATGATGAATATAAGTTTTTTTCGTATGAAAGATTTTATTTAAAAGCAGAGATGTTGAAAAACGCGTCCGGGGACAGAAGCGTTCGGAGAGATGTAAAAGCTTTTATGCAGAATTTTTCGGAAGGGATATACGCCATCTCTGCGGGCGAACTTAAAAAAGCCAAAACGAAACTTTTAAAAGCTCGCGCGATTTGGCCGGAATATTTTGGCACAGATTTTCTTCTGGCCAGGATAAATGAAGATATGCGCGACTATAGCTTATCGGCAAAGTTTTATAAAAGTTATTTGAATAAACTCAAGGCATTGTCCGAAGGAAGATACAGGATTTCCGAGCCTTTTATACGGGCAATAACCCCTTACGGCGTTGAAAAGTATGATGATGCCTACATATTAGTCAAATATAGGCTAAAGGATTATTATGGAATAGACCTGGCTGCGGTACGGCCTTTTTACGCTATTTCCGGCTTTTTAAGTTCTTTGATTGTAATTATTATTTTTGGAATGGGGTATGCGATTGTGGTTTATACAATTGTTCCATACATTAAGAGGAGGCAGCATATTAATAATCCTCCGGAGGGTTTTTGGGCATGTAAAAAATGCGGAACATATAACATCAATATCCGAAAAGAATGTGAGAAATGTGGTAAAAAAAATGACGATTGAACAGCGGGCGGCATGGACGAATAGGGACGCGATCCTTTCGGCATTTATCCCAGTATGAATCCGATCATGCCCAAGATCATCCTCTGCATGAACATTATAACCGGATCCAGAAGGCCCGTAAATAACAAGATCATCAGGAGAAATAATCCGTATCTTTCGAACCTCACCAAAACCATCTGACCTCTCCTGGGCAAAAAACCCATCAATATTTTGGATCCATCCAATGGTGGAATAGGTATAAGGTTAATGGCCCCGAGTATGATGTTTATTCGCGCAACGAGAGAGAGCAGGGATGCGGCCGATGGATTTGAGCCAATGGCGCCTAATCGAAGTAAAAATAACGCGGCCGTCGCTATGAGAATATTTGTCAGACATCCTGCCAGCGAAACAGAGATAAGGCCCAGGCGAAAATTCTTTAATCTTGAATAATCGACAGGAACCGGTTTGGCCCATCCGAACCCTACGATAAAGAGCGCTATCGTTCCTATAGGATCAAGGTGAAGCATCGGGTTCAGCGAAAGCCGCCCGGAACGCATGGCCGTATCATCTCCAAAAAGATATGCGACCCAGCCGTGAGCGACCTCATGAGCTATCACAGAATACAGAAGCAGGGTTGCGAGAATTATAAACAACCCCGGATTGTTGAACAGGAGCGATATTAATCCCATTAAATCACCTTATAGTTCTAAAAAAGCCATTTCTAATCAGATTAAACTGTCTTTTGCCGGCGGTGCCGATTTATAGCCGGCTGCTGTTTTGATATGCCTGGAACAACGGGAAAGGATGACAGGGGTTATCCGCCGTCTTTATTATTTCCCCAATAGATAGTACGATGGGGGAAGGGTATCTTTATGCCAAGAGAGTCAAAACGATTTTTCATGCGCCGTTTGAATTCCCTCGATACCTCCCACTGCTTCATTGGAAGCGTCTTTATGCGAAATTTTATTATAACGGCTGAATCTAAAAAATCGTCTACTCCAAACATCTCCAGATCTTCCAGTATAAAGTTTCCGTAGTATTTATCCTCACGCATCTCTTTGCCGATCCCATTAATGATATCTATAACCTGATCGACGTTCTCTTTATACGCGATTCTCATATCGAACAGAGCATGTGAATATTCTTTCGTATAATTTATAACCGCTTTTATTTCACCGTTTGGTATTATTATCACCCGGCTCTCAAGATCCCGCAATGTTGTTATTCTCAAATTTATATCCTCGACAAGCCCCGAGTATTCTCCTATCTTTACCACGTCATCTATCCTGTATTGGTCTTCTATAAGTATAAAAAACCCGCTTATTATATCTCTAATCAAATACTGTCCCCCGAATCCAAATGCAATGCCTACTATACCGGCGCCGGCGATAAGAGGAGTTACGCTTACTCCAAAGGTCTCAAGGATGAAAAAAGACGCATATATTATTATCAGCACCACGCCGAGCCAGCCAAACATCCTGGTGAATGTCTTGATGCGGAGAGCGGCCTCTCTGCCAATGTTCGTAGATTTTTTTGTTAAACGGTTTATGAAGATTTTAAGGCAGAATCTTAACGTCAGAAGAGTTATTAAGGCTATCAGCAGTATTATTGAACCATCCGCGATTTTTTTAATCAGGGGGGTCTTTTCAGCTTTTTCTTTCTGGAGGCTTTCCAGGGCTTTCTGGAGGCTTTCTAATCTGGCCTCTTTTGCGGCTATCTGTTCCAGGGCAATTTGCGCTTTTGATTCGGCGACACCCGCTTTTTCGCTGTATATCTGCGCTTCTTTTTCTAATTTTACGGCTTTTGCTTCAAGCCCCCGCGATCTTTTTAGTAATTTCGTGTCTCTTTTCGCGTTAGCCTCTTTTTTCAATACTTCAGCTTCTTGTTTGGTTACAGCAACCGCCTCTTTTTTTAACAGCGCTTCCTGCTTCACCTCTTTTTTCTCGGCTATAGCCTGTTCCGCCTGCTGTTTAACTTCTTCTACAGCTTTCTCTTTCTCTTCAATGATCTGTTTCGCGGCCTCGACTTTTTCGTCTATCTTTGCGGTCGGTTCCTCTTCCGCGGCTGTATTTTTAGCATCATTAATTGTTTTATCGGCGGGAGCTGCATCTGAAAATACCAGGTGTGCATTAAAGACCGAAGATACCAATAATATTAACAGGACATTTCTTATTTTCATAATCTCAATTATATTCCCGTACAGTAATTATGTAAAGCCAAAAACAAAACCATATTAAAAACGCATTGCGCAGTGGCTATCTTCCCAGTGCTCCTCCTATTTGTTGCGCCGCCTTGCCCACCTCCTGCGTGACTATTAAACCGATTGCTGCTTTTACGGTCGGACCCAGATCACCTTTTATACTATTTTCAGGACCATTCAGTATAAAGTCAAAGACTATATCGCCGTCTCCCGAAGTAAGATATGGAGCGATTCTATTAACGGATGTCGTTAAAAACTGTGCGTTTTTTGCCCTTTCATCTATTAGAATGCCAAGGTTATGGAATACCATGACTGTCGGAGAAGTGACCATTTTGTTATGCATTTCATAGCGCGTATTGGAACTGAAAAGACCGCTTCTGAATGAAAAAGGCGTATATGCCCTGAAGTACGGGAGGAATTGTATGAGGTCTACATATTCGGTATTTATAATAACGTCCATATCCACTCTGTCGGGATATATGGCAAATCGGCCGTTGAAGGCCACATTGCTGTTGCGGTTATAATCGACATTCTTTATTTTGAAATTGAAGCGGCAATCCGCGTTTAAAGGAGCCGTGTTATTATTAGGCGTATCGCCCGTGTGGAAAATTAGATTAAAATCATAAAATGATATAGAGAACGGCCCGCCAGGCACATGATGATCTGTAAAATTTATATAAGAATTTTTTATCTCTATCTTTTTGACATTACTTGCGAAATTATAAAGTTGGGCCGATGCAGCATCTGCGTATGCCAGAGACTCGCCGAAAATGCTTTTTTGGCCGAAGTCGCAGGCCAGGTTAAACGTACCGTTTTTGTTTCTTACCAGGTTCAGGACGCCGTTTTCAAGGACCAGTTCTTTTATAACCGCTTTTTTATTTTTTTCAAATATTTTTTTATCCAGTGTTAAGATACACTTTTCGGCATAAAATACTTTGTCGGTAAAACCGCCCTTTTTGTAAACAGAAAAATCGTTTAAATTTACGACATACCGATCGAAATCCACGCTTATGGATTTAAATCCGATATTGAAGCCTATTGCGTTGCTTATGGCGCGCTCTATAGTCGTTTTTCCGAATAACGAAATGAGTAGAAAGATAACAGATACCGCTATGATGGCTATTATTGCGAGTATACATATTATTTTCAATGGCCCAACACGTCTCATATCCTGTTATTCTACCACATAAATTGACTTTGTGACGAACATTAGGTAGACTCTATTGAAAGGAGCGATATGAAACAATTCACAAAGATCTTCGTTATTATTGGCGCGTTCTTGACCGGTCTTGTCTTGCTCGTTCTCATAAGCTCGCTGATCACGCCTATAGATCCCGTTGCCGCGGCAGAGAAGTATAAATTGGCGGCAAATAATTATTTCGAAAAAAAGCAGTATCCGGAAGCCGTAGCCAATTATACAAAAGCTATATCTTTTCAGCCAAAAGATGCCCGTTTGTACGAGTTGCGTTCCATCGCACATATTCGCCAGAAACATTATGCTTTGGGCGCCAAAGATTTTGCAAAAGCGGCTAATCTGGATCCTCGAGGGAAGATAGGCAAGCATTCCTATGCAATGCTGAAAGAATTGCGGGACGGGGTAAAAATGATGGAAAATGGCAAGGCGATGATGGTGGCCGGAAATTTTATGGACAAATGGCCCAAATATTTCGACGAAGCGACAGCCTGTGTAAACAGACAAGATTATGTTACGGCAAGGAACCTGCACCTTTTGGCATTATCGTCGGCAATAAGCGCGAGGAATGCGGATCCCGCAAATACCAATAATTACGCAGCCATCTATTTTATCAAGGGTTATATGTACTTCATAAGCGGCTCGAATTACGTGAAGGCTATAAAACCCAATTTTGACAACTATTCTCTTCTGGTCATGTTGCGCAAGGCGTATTATCCTTTAAAATGCGCCCAACTGTACTACAAAGAGGCGCTTCAGTATTGTACGATACCCACTCTGAAAAAAATCATGGAAGCAGCCGTGAAAACCGACAATTTCTATCTGGACAGTTCATCAAAAAAATGGCTCGCGTCCGTAGATTCCAAAGGCCGGGTCTTTATGAAGAATATCGATAGTGAAGCCCAGGTCACGGTGAATTTTGACATAATAAACGATAAGCTCGCGACAAAAGATTTTAAAGCGGCCGCTTCGCTTATTGATAAAAACGCGGAGCTTATCAATGAATTAAGGGTTGACGAGACCACGAATGCCATGGGACTTGTGAAAATGCAAAATGCTTACACGAAACTCTATTGGGCTCTTTACAGGATGAATGAGGATCCGCGCATATATCGAAGCGCCATACGAAATAATCTCGACGCTTGTATCGGTGATTTACGTAATGCACAAACGGGTTTCAGGAATACATCTCTGGCCGCCGCTGCCGGAGAACTGGAAAAATACGCAACGGAGCTATTAAACAATGTCGGCTAAAAGAATTGAAAAATCGCTGTGCATATTGGTATCTTTTTGTATGATTTTATCCACCGTATATTCGGGCACGGCTTGTGCTAAAAACGGCGCCAAATCGGATACCGAACTTGCTGCGGAAGAATTTGCCACTCGATGTGACCAGGCTGGTCTCCCCCTGAATGTCAGCCAGGAAGTCCTTGTAAACGCTTTTAAACAAGACCCGAAACTTTTGGGCAAGTGCGGCGACGCTCTATCTGTCATAGATATAGTAAATAAAACAAGAAAGGGTGAATACAAAGAAGCAGCTATCGCCGCGGCCACCATGGGTGGAACAAAATATCTGGCAAGCATAGCGCCTGCTTTTGCCGCAAAGCTAAGCCTTGCTACAACGGCGGTACAAGTTTACACGACAGGGGTAAGCCTCGCTTATACAAAACGTTGGGTACCCAAACTCGAGGATAATATATACAAACTTTATAAAAATACCCGCAACGATGGCTTATTGCCGGAGGATGGATTGGCCGATGTGCAGGATATGGCAGGTCGCCAAAGAGGGTTTTGG
>JAQTPE010000013.1 GCA_028748925.1 Candidatus Omnitrophota bacterium | reverse complement strand
CATTCTCTGCCCGCAATAAGCGGATAGCGTGCGACAGGCTAGCCCGGAAGCGTTATCTTCTGAAAGCAATATTCGCACGATAAGCTGCAGTTTAAATTAAGGAAAGCCCCGAAGTAATAATCGAACGGCGCTTTTATCACCTTATCATATTCAGGCATGCGTAATATTATAGGCCGGGCATAGAGTTATATCAAGATTTTTCAGGAGAGGCAAACCGGCGCATACCCCCGGGGTCTACTTAGGTTTAATATTTGTATATATTAATAAAGTGTAGACTTACGCTTTGATTTTGCTATAATGTCCCCCGAGATGAAGAGAGACCCATTATATGTTTTGAAAGCGCCGCTTCGATGGATGCGTCAACTTTATGACTGGACGCTTCACTGGGCGCGTAAAAAACAGGCGCCATATGCTCTATTCCTGATAGCTTTTATCGAGAGCTCTTTCTTCCCTGTCCCGCCGGATGTGCTCCTGATTGCGATGGTCGTGGCCCACCGGAAAAATTGGATCCGTAATGCCGCTATCTGCACCATCGGATCCGTACTGGGGGCGCTTCTGGGCTACTTTATAGGGTGGAGTCTATTCGAAACGGTCGGAAAGTTCATCGTGCAGACTTATAATCTCGACGCTGTCGTGAAGATGCTCGGTGAAAAATACTCCCAGAACGCATTTATGGTCATATTCGCCGCCGCCTTCTCTCCGATCCCTTATAAAGCCATTACCATCACGGCGGGACTATTCAGGATATCATTGGCAACGCTTATAATTGCTTCTATCGTCGGACGGGCCGGAAGATTCTTCTTAGTAGCGGCGGCGCTGCGCGTATTCGGTAAAAAGATATCCGATTCCATAGAGAAGTATTTCGATATCTTTTCGATCGCGTTCCTTCTCCTTATCGTCGTCGGATTCTTCGCATTAAAATATTTCACAAAATAGGGGTCTACTTCCCGCCCACCATCTGAATAATTACGCCGGCAATAACGCTTATCCCAATCAGTAATCCGATAATGGAAACGGTCTCTTTCCTATCCTTATTCTCTTTCACAAGCACAAGCATCCCCAGCCCCGCTCCGGCACACAGCCCTGCCACCAGCGAGCCAAAGCTGATAGCGCCTTTGGCAAATAGCTCGGCCAGAAGAACCGAAGCAAAACAATTCGGTATAAGACCTATCATAGAGGCAAGAAGCGGCTGGAATACGGTGCCGTTCAAAAGAAGTCCTTCTATCTTATCCTCGCCGATTATATGTATTAAATAATTCAAAGCCGCCGAAAGCACAAATAAGAATAAGAATATTTTTATCGTATGCCAAAGCGGGTGGATAAGCAGGGTTTTTATCTTTGAACGCCTCTTATCTACATCGTGAGAACAACACCCCGAATGGCCAGTTAAGGCGTCCTCGCATACCGCTTCCATAGAGATGGATTTTTTCAATTTTGGGATGCTCATGGAATGCAGCGCAAAATCGACCGCCATTCCCGCCATAATGGCGACGGCAATTTTTATCATTATAAGAGTTCCTACCAGGCGCACATTGCCCGGCATCGACAAAAGTATCGGCACCGCCTCGTCCGAAGTAGATAGAAATACCGCCAGTAATGTGCCGACCGATATTACCCTTTTTACATATAGAGCGGACGCGACTACGGAAAACCCGCATTGAGGTATGCAGCCGAAGAGAGCTCCGAATACCGGGCCGAATTTATAAAAACGCGCCAGGAAGGCCACCATACGATCGCCATAGCGGTATTCAAGAAATGAGACAAAAAAATAGACCGCCGCCAGGAGAGGCAGCAATCCAACTGTATCTGTAAAAGCGTCTTCCAATAAATACATTTTACACTTTTTTTAAACTTGCGCCGTAACATGGCCTGCGTTTCACCAGCCAGGTCATTTTACAATTATGTCTTACCCATTCCTTAATAGTAAAATGGCCTATGAAACGGAACATCGCATTCCTGAAGTGCAGCTTGATAAGCGAGGCGAATGCTCTGCGCAGTGAATAAAATTTTGTATACGCCTGAAGAGCATTCATCTGCAGATCTTTTGCCGATAATAATTTCGGATCGAATACAACGTGCTGGCCGTCATAAAGACTCCAGTCTTTTGTAAATATCCTATTCTGCGCTTCGAGAGATTCATAGACTTTAGTACCCGGAAATGGGGTAAGTATCGCCATCTGTATAGTATCTATCTTATGTTTTATAGTAAACTTTAACGTCTCCCATATGGCGCTCTTGCTGTCATCCTCTCCTCCGAGAATGAACATGCCATGGATCTTTATCCTTCTCCGGTGGAAGGAACGGATAGCGCTCACGATATCATCCAGGGTCTGCCTCTTCTGGTAGGCCTGCAACGTCATGGGGTTTATCGACTCAAACCCGACGCATACGGCCCTGCACCCCGCGTCGGCCATAAGCCTTAAGAGCCCTTTATCCTTGGCGGCATCGCAGCGTACCTGGCAGTTCCAGTGGTTTATCTTATTCTTTAACAGAAGATCCAATAGCAGTCTTGTACGCTTAGGATCGGCCGTGAAATTATCGTCTACAAAGAAGAACGATCTCGTATGCCTGGATTTCATCTCCGCAATAATATTTTCGGCGCTGCGAAAACGATATTTCCGGCCGAAGATCTTTGTTACCGAACAGAAACTGCAGTCAAAAGGGCATCCTCTTGATGTAGAGATAGGCATGGTAAGAAACGAGGGCCAAAAACCCTTGATCAATGTGAAGTCGGGATTGGGCAGAGTATCCAGATCTTCCACGGGCGTGCCATAAACGACGGACTCTCTTCTTCTACCTTCAACCACATCGATAATAACATTGTCAGCCTCGCCCACTACGACCTGCCTGCAAAAAGGAAGAGCCTCATTCGGAAGCAGGCTTGCGTGAACACCGCCGATAATTACTTTCTCTTTAGGAAATTGCCCGGCTATCTCATAACCACGCTTGGCCGTTGAAGTCAGAATAGAGATGCCTATCAGATCCGCGCCGAGCTTTGAATAATCGGGTTTATGTATATCTTCATTATATATCTCGACCTCATGCCCTCTTTTTTTTAATATCGTTCCGAGATAGACCGGGCCCAATAGAGGCATAGCCGCCTTGCTGTAGACATTCCCCTCTGAAGCTGTAGGTTCTATTAGAACTATCTTCATTTTAGCGCCTTGCGAGCGGCGCGGAGTATGCCTGCATCATGGTGAGCTGTTGATGGACATGACAATAAGACGCGGGATTGTATATGCTCAAAATATGTCCGCAACCCGAAAATTTGCAAACTCTGCGCTTCTTGCTAATCTTTATCTTACCTTTATATACCATTTATCGCTCCTTTGAATTCATTGTACTCCCATGCCGGTTGTTTGTCCATCGGTATCTCTTAGCTTGAGATTTAGCGCTTTTGGGGGTATAATATAAAAAAAGGAGGATATGTTGGCAAGAGACAATTATTCATATAAGAAATATGCCAGAGAGCTTGCAAAGAAGAAGAAGAGAGAAGAAAAACTGCAGCGCAAGCTCGATAAGAAGAACGCCAGGTCCGATGAGAAACCGGGAGAAGTTTCTAATGAGGAAAAGATTGTCGGGCCCGGTCTTTGATATCCTGGCCAAAATTAAAGGCCTCTTTTTCAAAACGTATCCTTAAGGGCACACCCTCAAAATCGTGGCTCTTCCTGAAGAAATTTTCCGCAAATCTCTTTAGATTTTCGCTTACGTCTTTTGTGTTCCTGACGCCTAAAACAAATCCGGGCGGTGAAACCGCCTCCTGCACCAAAAATTTAAATTTTATCTTTTTACCGCTTATCTCGGCTGTATTATTCAATGATTTAAGAATATCCGTAAGTTTATCGGGCTGAATCTTAGCATTAAACTTCTCATATACCGACCATATAAGATCAAGGCTGGACTTGACGTTCCTTCCGGTCTTGCACGATATGAATATAACCGGAAAATTTCTTACAACATTCATATTCATTATCAGCCTGTCCCTGTATTCCGATGTTTCGACGTCCTTTACGAGATCCCACTTGTTCACCGCTATAACAAGCGCCCTGCCCTCCTTGAGACAAAGGTCTATTATTCGCGCGCTGTCCTTTGTCAATCCTTCCGAACCATCGATAAGAACTATCGCCACATTACATCGCTTTATCGCCTCTTTGGAACGCACGCTTCCATAGAAGTCCGATGCCTTGTCTATCTTCGCGTTATGCCTTATACCCGCGGTATCTATGAGTATGTAGTCCCTCTCTTTATACTTGAAATCGGTATCGATAGCATCCCTCGTAGTGCCGGCGGCAGCGTGAACAATGGCCCTCTCTTTCTCAAGTATTGAATTCAGATATGAAGATTTGCCCACATTTGGACGCCCGACGATAGCAACCTTTACCGATCCGGCGCTCTCTACGACATCGCTCTTTTCCACGTCTTTTGCAAGATCGTTGCATAATTTCTCGATACCGCCGCCGTACATCGCCGAAACGGCGTGAGGTTCGCCGAGGCCGAGAGAAAAAAATTCCATCGCCTTGACCGTATCGGATTCGCCGTCAATCTTATTTACCACAAGATAGACCTTCTTCGAAGTCTTTCTGAGAATCGACGAAAATTCTCTATCCTGCGGCACTATGCCGGCGATACCATCCGTAACAAATAATATGATATCCGCCTCTTCCACTCCGGCGCGGATCTGTTTTAAGATCAGTGCGGCCATATCACCGGCCGCGGCGGTTGCAGATCCTTCTGTAGACACGGGATTCGTACCGGGCTTTTGTCGAGGGACGAACCCGGCCGTATCGATAATAGTGAAATTCTTTCCTTTCCATCTGATCCGGGCGTGAAGCCTGTCGCGCGTGGTGCCTGAACCGGGATCCACTATCGCTCTTCTCGCGCCGACGATCCTGTTAAAAAGGGACGACTTGCCGACATTCGGCCTGCCGACTATGGCTATCTTAAGCAAGTTAGTCTTATTCATCCTGCTCATTCTCCTATTTTCTATTCCGCCCTGAAGAATGAGCGGGATTCATAATAAAACATCTTACCATAGTCCCAAGGATAGAGCCATTTAATATATTCAAACTATTTATAAATAGTTGTGGCTAATCGCGTGAAATTACGGTATAATATCGCGCGATAGTAAATGTGGCTGGGAATCTTAAACCTTGAGGTTTTTTCCTTTAGCTGTTATTTGCTATTAGTTCCAATGGAAGGAGGGTAGCAAGCAATGGTAAAAGGAAAAGTGAAATGGTTCAATGATGCTAAAGGATACGGCTTCATCACTCCTGATGACGGCAAAGATGTATTTGTGCATCACAGCGTTATTCAGGGTGATGGTTTTAAGTCTTTGAAGGAAGGCGAGGAAGTGGAGTTCGATATCACGCAGGGGCCTAAAGGCGAACAGGCAACTAACGTAAAGAAGCTGTAAAAAACAAAACTGCAATATGATAATGAGACCCGGTATCAAGCCGGGTCTCATCTTTTATACGGTGTACTATATAAACATAAGCAATATATACCACTCATCAAAAAGCAGATCATCCAAGAGCAGTTCAAAACATTCCTTATTTCGCATACATCACTTTTAATTGTTCAACCCTGGGAAATTCCGTATAGTACTCACCCTGGGGACCGGTAAAACCTTCCCCGGACCTCTTTAATATTACGGCTGTATAACCTCCTTTATGATCAGGCACATTGATGGTGAATGATTCTTCGGCAGCCGATGAGGGGGTCTCTTGCCCATCCACGGCCTTTGTCGTATCCTTCTGTCCAACGGCATAGTTATTAATAACGATCTTTTTCGGCTGAGGCACAACCTGATATCCGTAAGGAGTATACATATAGGTAACGCCGTTAATATTATAATACGGAGTACCATCGATAACGACCGGACGAGAACCTTGGGGTATAGCGGTAACGACAGCGCCAACGGGAGCGGGAACGACTATATACTGATTCTGTTTCATACGATAAAACATGCCTTCCCAGTAAAAATATTCCAGTCCGCCCATGATCAGCCTTATATACCCACCGGGCAGATCGTGTGTGGCTTTACCGTGCGACGCATAATGGGGCGTATAATAAGGCTCGGGACTATAATCCTGATGAGGACCAGGCCTGCCCCGGCCCCTGCTCTGGGCATAGACGTCCGGCGCCTGACTTAAAAGAAAGCTGACTAATAAAAATAGACCTAATATCTTTTTTGAGTCTCTTTTACTCCGCATATTTATCCCCCTCGGGCAAAGGATAATTTTCCTTTGCCCGGTTAATATAACAAACAACGGTCATTTATTCGTCCTGAGGCGGCGGTAACTTTTCGCCCGGACGCGGGGCGCGTCCTCTCATCGGCCCGCAATCTCTTTCTGAAACGTCAGGGTCATACCTCTTTTTAAACTCTTCGAGCAAGGCCTTAAATTTCTGCTGCTGCCCGGTAGTAAGCATATCCATAATCTGTTTGTCGCTCTTTTCCTTGATATCGGTAATGGTGCTGCGGACATCTTTGCCTACCTCATCGATCTCCCGGCGCGCCTTCTCCAGCACCTCTTTGACTTTTGCCTGCTGATCCCTGTTGAGATCCAGTTTGGTTATCAGCATATCAAGCAGGCCTTCACCGCCTCTGTCTCTATGTCTTTTAGGGCCATGCTTCATAAAATGCCGATCTCCCGGTTCTCCCGGACCTTGCCTCATGAAGGATTCGGCTCTCTCGGAAAAATTCGGCCTTTCGGGACAGGGCCATGGCAAGCTCGCCCTTTTAGCTATCCCGGCGCCAACGACTACTCCCGCCAGGACGCACAAAACCGAAAGCGCCGCAACATATATCATATTCTTGTTCATACTAACCACCTCTCTTTCCTTAATTTTGTGAACCTAAGATCAATTCCAGCGCGGTTTCCGTTGTGGCAGCTCTCCCGCTGAATATATAATCCTCCAACGAAGACTTGGTTACGGGCTGCATTGAAGTAAAGATCATGAATACGACTGATACTATTATAACGGCGACCGGAACAGGGATCAGTCTACGCGCGAATATCCCCATTCCCGCCAAAGAGAGCCTTCCGATCGCGCGCCGTTCGTCCGCTATGCTTTCGCGTATCCGGCAAACCAAATAATCCCGCGGAAGAGTCTTCCGCTCCGTTTCCATAACAAGCCCTTTAAGACGGGCAAGCTCCGACATCTCTTTTTTGCAGAGAGGACAGCCGGCGAGATGCGCCTCGACCATGGCCCTGTCGGCATCATTCATCTCTTTATCAAGATACCGCGACAACCTTCTTTCTATATCCGCGCACTCTCTCATACCGATCCCCCTCCAAGTTCAAGCATCTCATCCTTAAGAAACTGTCTGGCCCGGTAAATTTTCGATTCTACCGTACCTATACTGCAACGCAAAATCCTGGATATCTCGATATAACTCAACCCCTCGATATCCTTAAAGACCATGGCGGTCTTAAATTTAATGGGAACTCTTGCCAGCGCCTTCTGAAGCATCGCTTCCCTTTCTTTCATCGATAATGACTCCCTGGGATCTTTACGGGTGGTGACACTATTTTCAAGAGCGCTCTCATCGCCGACAACATTACCTCTTTTACGCAGAAAACCGTATGCAGTATTTGCGACGATACGGTAGAGCCAGGTCGAAAACCGGGAATGTCTCCGGAAATATCTTAAACCGTGATAGACTTTCAAGAATACCTCCTGCGCGATGTCTTCGCTTTCCCTGTCTTTCCCTATGAGAGAATATATGATATTCAGGATCCTATCCTGGTATTTTCTTACCAGCATCTCGAACCCCTTTTCATCACCATTAAGGAACTCTTCTATATACAGGCTGTCTTCATTCATTTGAGCTCTCACATATTAGACGCGGGAATATGAGATTTATTCCCGAAAATGTAAATATTTTTTTAACCGGATAAAAAGGCCTATGATCGATATTATCGATCATAGGCCTTAACTTCTCCCGTTATCCAGGTATCCATTATAGAGCGATTACCGATAGAAACAAGTGAATTCTAAAACATTATTGCCTTGGACGCGCGAATAGCGCCTCTTTCTTCAGGCATATCAATCGGCGTTTATGAGCTTTCTTTTGCCAATAGTTTCATATTCAGCGCATCGCAAGCTTACCGATCAGATCCTTGGCCACTTTTTCTCCCGCAAGAAGCATGCCGCCGAATACAGGGCCCATTCGCGGACCACCGAATACCGCGTTCGCGCACATGCCGCAAGCATATAGACCGGGACAGATCTCCTTTGAATTCTTTACAATGATACTCTCCCCCGCATCCGCATGCATGGATTGTTCGCCCATGGTCTTACCGGTCTTCGTCTTAAGCCGAATGCCGGATTTTTTCTCGACAATGCGCGCCACTTCCGAAGGATGCCCGGTAGCGTCCACAATGAATTTAGCGCGCATAGTAATGGGATCTACATGCAGACCGGCCATCTCGACCGATGTCCAATTCAATACGAGTCCCGTCACTCTCTTATTACGGACCATCACGTCCTCGGCGGACATGAGGTTGAAGACTTTGAGTCCGGCTTTTGTCGCTTTAGAGCAGATCGTTGAAACCGTCTCGATAGAATCCGCGAGATAATAGCCGTCTTCATAACGCCTGCTTCTGACGGCAAATTCATCGAGCAGCCTTTTGGCCTTATCCTGGACCACGATCTCATTAAACATCATACCTCCGCCCCACATTCCCCCTCCGATTGAAAGCTTTCTCTCAAAAAGCACTACATCTTTGCCTGCCTTTGCCAGATAATAACCGCAGACCAAACCGGCGGGCCCTCCCCCTACGATAGCCACATCAACATCCAGCGCCTTCACGAGCTTGTCTTTATAAGATTCTATTATTGCCCTGGAGATCACCACCTCATCCAATTTCATACACACCCTCCTTTTATGCAGTTCTTGTTTAACCCGCCGGAGCGCTATGGCCGCTAACTCCTGATGGCGAAAGCAAATAAAAAACCCTCATGCCATACTCATAAGGGTTTTAATTCTTCCGCATTCCCTCCGCTGGCATTATCCAGATCATTCAACTTTGCTCAAAACCAGTTGGATTTGAACTTAGAAGAATCGATTCCTGCGAAGCCCTGCTATCGCTTACAACCTAAAGGGCAAAGCAGAATCAGGTTCATCGGGTAATCCGCTCAATAACGCGAAACTCTCAGGCCGGATTCACGACCTCCCCGTATATATATCATTAAATCACGAAATCATCTTTATTTCAAATAATAAAAGAATAAATACCTATTAATTAATAATTATAAAGACCCTTTACTAAACAATCACGATGTAAGGCGCGGTTTGCGCTTTAACGCCTTTTCGATACCGGAAATGAGTTCATCCATACCTATGGGTTTTATGAGGAAGTCGGCCACACCCAGTTTATGCATCATGAGTCTGGCCTTATCCGTATCAAAGGCTGAGAGCACTACGACAGGGATCCGTTTCCCTACGGGGTCCGCGTTTAACATCTTACACGTTTCCACCCCATCTATCTTCGGCATAAGAATATCGAGCAGTATAATATCAGGGTTAAATGATCTTATTAACGATAAAATATCGGTAGCATCCGACACCGTCTCCACTTCATAACTACCCGTCCTCTCCAGGTTGATTTTTATTATCTTAAGAAATAATTTTTCATCATCGATTATTATCACTTTTTTCTTTCTCAACTTATCCCCCTTAAGACACTTTGAAGATAGCAGATGCTTTCCGGCAAAACAAAAAGGCTCAAATCCCGCATCTATAATGGAACCTGTTCTCAAAAATTAAGATTTTTGCGGCGGCGCGGAAGACGCCTTGATCCTCTCTATTTCGGAAAGCACCGAGTTCTCCGTAATGGGTTTAGTAAGATAGCACTTTATATCGAGCCGTTTCAGGTCATCTTTATATTTTTCATAATACCCGGTAATGAAAGTGACTTTTGTCTTGGGACTAATTTTGAGTATTTTGTCGTATAATTCTGTCCCATTCGTGTCGCTCAACATTATATCCAAAAAGACTATGTCGAAATGCTGTTTACCGATCGCCTCTAAGGCCTCTTTCGCGCTATAAACTGTCACCACTGTATATCCTGCAAGCAGCTTTCTAAAAAAATCTAATTCATTTTTATCATCATCCACAACCAATATTTTTATATTTTCGCCCCGGATGGGACTACCCGCATAATACTCCGCAACATAGTCCTTAATAAACTTGGCTAAAGGAGCGAATTCAAACGGCTTCTCCAGCATAAGGATCGCCCCTTCTTTCTGCGCCTCCCGCATCAAGTCATCTACGGCATAACCACTCATCATGATATATTCGGTTTCGGGACTGATCTCTCTGATCGCTCTAAGCGTCTCCACGCCGTTTATTCCCGGCATACGTATATCCAGAAAGACCAGGTCAAATTTATCTTTTTTGGCTAATTCTATAGCCTTATAGCCATTCTCTGCAGTTACCACACTTAATCCTTCCTGTGACAAAAGCAGCTTCAGAAAAAAGCGGATACCCTCTTCGTCATCCACAACCATAACCTTTACTTTCTTTTCAACGGACATTTCGATTACCTCCCTAACGGAAAACTTATTATGAAAGTTGTTCCCATGCCTACCTGACTTTCAACCTTTATAGTGGCATTATGATTTTCAACGATCTTATAGATTAACGCCAATCCCAAGCCCGTTCCCTCGCCAACCTCTTTAGTCGTAAAAAATGGTTCGAAGATTCTGGGGATATTCTCCTGAGGCATGCCGATACCGTTATCAGAAACCGAAAGATAGGCCATATTTTCATTAGGATTGCTCCAGGTGCGAATAATAATAATTCGCGCTGTCTTATCGTGCCTTTCATTAATAGCCCATCTGGCATTCATGAGTAAACCCGCGATCATCTGCTGCAGCAACTGCGGATCTCCCTGAATATCAGGCATTACAGGCTGATATTCAGTCTGAATAGTGACATTATCGAGCTCCATCTCCTTGCCCAAAACCCCTAATATCTGCGATATGACGATATTAAGCTGAACGGGCTTAAACATACCTTTTGCGGCGTGAGAAAAATCCAGCAGGGATTTGACTATTAATTTACAGCGCAAAGCGGATGATTCAACAACACCGCAAATATCTTTTAGCTGCTTATAATCGATCGCCGTTCCGGATTCAAGCATCATCTTAAGGATCTGGATATTATTCATCACGCCGGAAAGAGGGTTATTGACTTCATGGGCAATACCGCCCGCCAACTGGCCGAGAGAAGCCATCTTCGCGTTTTGCAAAAGCTGTTCTTGTGTTTTTCTTAGTTTTTCATACGCTATTTTCAGCTCCTCCTCCGACCGTTTGCGTTCGGTGATATCTAACGCCGTAACCACGAACCCCGCTATATCTCCGACATCATTACGTATTACGGACCCGGAATAGATAACCGGTATCTCCTTCCCGTCTTTTGACCGGTAAGTGGTTTCCAAATTAGTGACGGTCTCTTTTTTTTCTAACTCGCTAAACAATAACTCAGCCACATCCTTTTGCGAAATAATTACTTCCACCGGTTTTTTAATCAATTCCTCTTTCTTATAGCCGATCGCTTTTTCTATGGCACGATTGACCATGATTATTTTGCCCTCTCTATCAACCAAAATCAGAAAATCAGGGATAATGGAAATAACATGTTCGGCAACAACCTCTGGTGTAAGTATCATCAGCTTGTATCTGACGATAGCGTAGCCTATAAGAGAGAGCCACATAAAAATAATGAAATAGCCAAAGGGATATAACCCTATTTTAAAAGCCGGTAGAAAATCCAATCCGGCG
Source organism: Candidatus Omnitrophota bacterium (assembly GCA_028748925.1). Taxonomy (GTDB): domain Bacteria; phylum Omnitrophota; class Gorgyraeia; order 2-01-FULL-45-10; family 2-01-FULL-45-10; genus 2-01-FULL-45-10. Next base: position 10,232 of record JAQTPE010000013.1, on the reverse strand, counting down.
GTATACCCCAACAGGATAGCAATAAATACAACCTTTATTCTTTTATTCTCAATCGCTAATTTCATCTTCCCCTGCGACAACCAGAGGTCGCGCAAGGCTGCCAGCATCAACACTAAAAAGTAGGCAAGAAAAAAATAGGCTAAATGACCAAATGAGGAATACCAACCCCAAAAATATTTTGTTACACCGGTAAAGAAATCGGGACTATATCCCAACAGGTAAAATATAAGCGCGAGGGAATAAATGAATATAATCAGGCGCTTTTTATTTTCTAATGATTTTGTCAGCGCCTTTACAAAGAAATATATATTTGGCGCAATAGTAACTATGCCTATTTGGGCGTAATTCTTGAACCAAAATACCGCCGTTGCGGCATCTTTGCTTAAATAAGCGATGGAATATCCGGAAAGCCATAAGAATACGCTAAAACAGGATAACGCGAAGAAGAGGCTCGTGTTTGATCTTGTATTCTGCAAGAACACAATCAGCCCTACCGCTAAAACTGATATAGCCGCGAAGCCTACGGGAACGGCATAGAAATTGAAATGATAGTTCGTAAATATATTCATCTGTTTTAATTAAAGACCTTTCTACAATAAAAGCCCAAGATCCGCATCTCTGCGGTATCTTGGGCCAATCTTAAGCATGACATACCCAATCGCCAACACTCTTCTCCGTATTATGTATAATTATAATCTCATATCATATATAAATCAATATATATCGACTTGGAAACGCCGCCTGATGGGATGTGCCATGTTTATCATTTCTAAACCTTGCCCATGAACATCAAGATACCTATTATGACAAATAACGACGCACCGCCATACTTTATTACGTCGGGTCTTATATATTTACTCAAAACCGCGCCTATTAATACGGATATGGCCGTTACTAAAATATATCCCGCAACAGATCCAAGCAGGACCGTTAATGGCTTCCCGGATTTAGCGGCCATACTTATCCCGACCAGCTGGGTCTTATCCGCAAGCTCCGCGACGAATATCGCCGAAAATGTGGCAAAAAATATCTTCCAATCCATATACTATCTCCCTTCGATAATTTTATAAAACAACTCTTATAAGCCCCCGCCGAATATAAGGATTTACCATCCTATGGTAACGTGATCTTGAGCATAGTACAGATGGCCGCAAGCAGATCATCAAATGAAGCAGGTTTGGTCAGACATCGGATTTCATGCGGCCACGACAGCCCGGTCACCAGCGCGTCGGCACCCAGTGAACCGGTCATAAGTATGACCGGCATCGTTCTTTCCTGTTTCGCCAATTCCTGTAAAACAGCGGGTCCATCGAGATCCGGCATCTTCTTATCGATAATCATAAGATCCGTTTTCAGGCCGAGCGCGATGAGCTCCAACGCCTTCCTTCCCCCGTCCGCTACGGTCACGACAAAACCCTTCTTATCCAGCAGCCGCTCGAGCAATAAGAGTATCGCCGGCTCATCGTCTACAAGCAGGATCCGCGCTGCCATCTGCCGTCCTTTCCATGGCTCGTCATACGAGGCCCAACCTCTTCTTAACCAGATCGAGAAGCACGAAGAGGTCGATCGGTTTGTAATAGATATTCTCCTCCGAAAATCCAAGTTTCTCGAGCATATCGGCATACTTCCCGGCGTCGATCGTACCGGTCAGGAGTATGGCGGGAGGCGTAATACCCATCCGGCGCATCTCATACATTACATCGAGACCGCTCCCATGGGACATCTTTATATCCAGTATCACGAGGTTAGGCACTGTACCCTTACGTAAAATGTCAACGGCCTCCTTGCCGCTCGATGCCGGCACCACCGTAAATCCCGATCTGCTAAAAAATTCCTCGAGGATCGCCCGTATCTTGGCATTATCGTCAACAACCATGATCGTATGCATGGAGAATCTTATCCTTTCATACACGGCAGGTAGACCGATATGGTGGTTCCGGCTCCCTGCCTGCTCTCGACTTTAAGGTCGCCATTATGCGCTTTCATAATACCATAACAGACCGAAAGCCCCAACCCCGTTCCCTTCTCCTTGGTCGTCATGAACGGCTCGAAGACCCTCTCTTTGACCTCATCCGGCATGCCGCACCCATTATCCTTGAAGTCAACGCGTACGCGATCTCCGTCCCGCACAGCCAATATCTCCATGACGCCTCCATCGGGCATGGCATCGCGAGCATTATTGAGGATATTCATGCAAACCTCTTCAATCTGCTTATCGTCGATATGGACATGCGGGAGATCCTTCGCGTATGACTGCCGTATTACGATCTTATTTGCCGCAAATTGACGCTCGACAAGAAGTGCCACCGATTCGACGACTTGTCCGATATCCGCTTTGCGCAAGTTGGCCTTGTTCGTACGGGCGAATTTCAGAAGCCGCTGCAGGATTTCCTTCGCTTTCATCGCCTCATCAATAATAACCTTGAGCTCTTTAGACACCTGGTCAGTCTGCGCGCCCTCCATCAGGATGAGCTGCGCATTCCCGGAAATTACCATCAGCGGGTTAAGGACCTCGTGGGCCATCTCGGAGACTAGCCTGCCCAACGAACTAAGTTTCTCGCTCTGGACCAACTGCATATGCGTCGCTTCGAGTTTCTCCTGGGCATTCTTGAAATTATTATAAAGATTCGCGTTATCGAGGGCAAGACTGACGAGGGAGATGAAGATCTTACTTTTATAGATGTCGTTCTGCGTGAAATTCTCGGTGAGTTTGATCCGGTTCGCGTTAAGCACACCGATCACCTCATCATTCTTCAGGAGCGGCACTATCATCGCGGACTGTATCTCGCTGCGGCCTTTAAAATCACTGAACCGGCCGTCGTCACGAAGACCATTGATCAGGATCAGCGGCTCTTTATTCTGGGCCGCCCATCCCGCGATCCGCTCCCCTATCGCAAGTCTCGTCCGTTTTTGAATATCGAGGTCCAGGCCGCTCGAGATCGCGATATAGAGCTCCTTCTTCTCGTTAAAAAGCATGATCGAAGCATCATCGGCACGCAGCACCTTCATCGTCAGATCGATGATGATCTTGAGCAGTTTGTCGAGCTCTATGGTTGAGAATATCACTTTGCTCAATTCATACAGGAGCACCGTCTCCCTAAGCATGCGCTGCTCGCATACCTTTTCGACTGTGTTGACGAGCCGTTCTATCGAGATCGGTTTTTCTACGAAGTCGGACGCCCCCTTCTTCAGGCTCTCGGTGGCCAGGGCAATATCACCATGCCCTGTGACCATGATCACCTCGATCTCCGGATTCATCTTCCGTATCTCTTCGAGGGTCCGGATACCTCCCATCCCCGGCATCTGCAGGTCGAGCAGGATGATGTGGAACGTATCCGTCTTGATCTTCTCAATACATTCCTCCCCGCTCATCGCGGCAACTACGCGATAACCCCTCAGCTCGAACCCTTCGGCAACAACCTCCCAAAAACTTTTCTCATCGTCAACGACCAGGATACTGGCTTTGTACTCCATAGAAACCTGATCCCCCCCTTTTTATATTAATGCCGCGGTACCATCACGCAACTATCGAAAGAACGCGGCTTCTCCATAGAAACTGCGTTCATCACACACGTGGTATTATGACCTCATGCCATAATAACATGAAGTATACCATATAATATTGAGAAGGATAAAAAAACCTACACAGGAGAGAGGATGCGGCGAAGGCAGGTTATGGTTTTTTGGCCGATACTATGCCGAAACATTTATGGTTTGATACCCTCTTAATTCCGACAGGGGCAAAACCCGCTTTTCTGCAGAGAGCGGCCCATTGCCTGAGGCTTACACAATATTCGCCTTCATTCAAAATATGTTTTCTGCCGTTATCGTACATTTTAAAAAGGGCCTCGACACCCGCATCTTTCAATGCCGGGATATATTCCTGCTCCAGAACCCTCAAGATCCGTTTCAGCCTTCCGGGGTCAGTATGTTTACCCGTGGTATCCATATCGACTTCCCCGACTATAAAAATACCGCCGGACTTAAGGATCCTGAAGATCGTCTTCAGGGCCGGTAACTTATGCTTAAGATGATGCAGGGTAACTGAGGATACTACTATATCAAAAGTACCGGGCTCAAACTTTAATGACGCCGCATCCATAAGGTTGACCGAAACAACATCTTTCAATTTCAACCTCTTTATCTTATCTTTAAAGATAGCGGTCATCTCTTCGGAGCAATCGACTCCTGTTATAAAACAATTTTTCTTCCGCAATAATTTCAGGCTAAGCAGTCCTGTCCCGCAGCCTATATCCAGTATCCTGTCGCCGGCCTTTACTCCGGAGTTTCTCACAATCAAATCCAGCAATTCTTTGTGGAAACTTATGCTCCCAAGCGTACAGTCATATTTATTCGACCAGCGGTTAAACCATGTTTTAGTATCCGTTGTTATATTAAGCCTATTTTTCATTTTTACGGCCTCCGCCTCCTTTTGAAAAGTATTATACCACAGACGGTGCCTTCAATCTCGACATGTTTAACAACTAAAACTTGTTTGGCCATAAAAACATCTCATAACACTATAACGCCGCCTCCCCCTCCTCTTCAGTCCTGATACGGATCGCCGAATCTACCGGATATATAAATATCTTCCCGTCCCCCATCTCACCGGTCTTGGCGTTTTTTATTATGCTGCTGGTTATCTTTTTTACATCTTTATCGGCAACGACCAATTCGAGCTTGACCTTAGGCAAGGTACTTATCCTGAATTTTTCGCCGCGCCATTGCTGAACTATGCCTTTCTGTTTACCGTGCCCTTCTATTTCTGTTATTGATATGCCTGTGCAGCCCAGGGTTTCCAGCGCAAAGGATACCGGCCCAAATTTTTCGGGACGTATGATAGCCTCTATTTTTTTCATTGATATATTCTCCTTTCCTTATTATTCCTTCCCCATAGGTTCAAGATATGAGTAGGGAGGTTTATGTGTTAAGAATTCGGGATACGCCGCATTACCGTGTTCTCCTATATCCAGCCCTTCGATCTCTTCCTTCAGGCTGACCCGCAGTCCGATGGTCGCCTTTATGATTAACCAGGCGATCAGGGATACGAGGAACGTATACACGGCAACCGATACCACCCCCGCAAACTGCGCCCCTAACAACTTAAGCCCGCCGCCAAAGAAGAGACCGTTTCCGGTAGCCGTACCCGTAATTTTATCCTGCGCGAATAATCCGACACAGATAGTGCCGAATACTCCATTAACGAGATGCACTGACAGGGCTCCTACAGGATCATCTATCCGGAGACGATCGAAAGCTATTACGGATAAAACTACCAGCGCGCCGGCAATCAGACCTATTATAAGGGAACTTGTCACGTTAACAAAAGCACATGGAGCGGTGATCGCCACAAGTCCGGCAAGGCAGCCATTAAGCGTCATGCCGAGATCCGGTTTACCTAACATAAACCATGATAGCAGAGTCGCGCTCATGATGGCAGCGGCAGCCGCGGTGTTAGTGGTTACGGCGACATGGCTTATCGCCATGGGATCGGCGCTCATAGTAGATCCCGGATTGAAACCAAACCAGCCAAACCAGAGGACAAAAGTTCCCAGCGTTGCTATAGACAGACTATGGCCTGGAATCACATTTATCTTCCCGTTGACGTATTTGCCGAACCGGGGACCGAGAACTAAAATTCCTGCCAGGGCCGCCCATCCGCCGACAGAATGGACTACGGTGGACCCGGCAAAATCGAACATACCTTTTGCGGCGAGCCATCCTCCGCCCCACACCCAGTGACCGACCACGGGATAGAGAAATACCACCATTATAAATGAGAATACAATAAACGATACGTATTTGATCCTCTCGGCAACGGCTCCGGATACGATCGTAGCGGCCGTCCCGGCGAATACAAGCTGAAAAAAGAACTTCGCAAAGAGGGGTACGCCGGCCCAGGAGAGCGCCGTATAGACGCCTTTATAAGCCGCCCCTGTCGCGGGAGAATTATCGGGGCCCGTCAGAAACCACAATCCTTTAAGGCCCATGAACGGGTTTCCGTCTCCGAACATTATGCCCCATCCGAACAAAAGGAACCCTATTGAGCATATCGCGAAGACTACGAAGTTCTTTGAAAGTATGTTGACGCAGTTCTTTGCTCTTGCGAATCCCGCCTCGACCATGGCAAAGCCCAGGTTCATAAAAAATACCAGCTTTGCCGTGACCAACACCCATATGGTATCGATCATAAATTTCGGATCCATTGCAATATCCCTCCTTGTAATATATAAATAAAAAAGCGCCTTATCTATCCACATGGATCAATAAGACGCCTGAGTCTTAATTTAAAACAAAAAACGCCTCTTTTTAAGAGGACGCCTTAGTCTATCAACACATCTATGTGCCTGTTACACCTATACAAATATACAAGTAAAAAAGGTTCAATTCTGGTAACCTCTCTTCAGATATTTTTCCAAAATCGCGCACTTACGCCTGATCCTCCTCTTCATCTTTACTATAGCGACATGCGATACCTTGAGTTCAAATCCTATCTCACGCGTCGTAAGGCCTTTTAACGATAAATTCACCACCTCTTTTTCGCGCTCACTGAGTCCATATACATCTATAGACTCCGGAGCGCCTCTCTCCTCCGCACCGTTGTAAGCGAACTCTTCCTTTGAGGATATCACATCCTTCATCATAGTGCCCTCATCGTCTATAGGGGTTTCCATGCTGATCAACCTTGCTTTATCGGCGCTGACCCTTATATAGTTCTTAAGATGATAATAGCAACCCTGGAGAATATAGCTATCCGTCTTATTCTCGAGCTTCCTATTCTGAAACGATATCCATAAATAGGCCAACGCTTCCTGACAGAGATCTTCATCGCTGAAGAACGCGAAATGTCCGTTCATCCGATGGCTTATACCTCTTATCGCGGGCGATAGCTTTTTTATGAGTCTTTCGAATTCGTCATTCATATATACCGCCAAAAAAAATAGCGCCCGATTCCCTTCTATAGGATTCGGACGCCGTGGTCCTTGATCAAAAAATAAAAAATGTCTTTCAGCTTACCGTTGCCAAAAGACATCTCTGTCCAATTACGTAAGTATTATATCACATCCCATTCATTTGTCAATAAAAATAGTCCCGTCGCTTTTTAATTTCTCGGGATGGTGTTTAACCACCTCGGCCTGGACCATGTAAATCACATCTTCCGCGATATTGGTAGAATGATCGCATATGCGCTCAAGAAATCTGGCTATAAGAAGAAGCTGGACGGCCCGCGGAGCCGTAGAGGCATCTTTGGCCATATAGTCTTCTATCAGCTCCTTCGTTATCAGATTACGCAGTTTATCGGCTTCGTTGTCTGATAATATAACTTTCTTGGCCAATTCAACATCTCCTTTTATGAACGAGTCTACGGCCATCTTTACCATGTTCTGGGCCACTACCGTTAGCTTTGGTATATCGACCAACGGTTTCAGTAAAGGTTTGTCTACTATCTCAAGTACGCGCTGCGCCATGTCAACGGCTATGTCGGATATCCTTTCCAATTCGGCGTTTAACTTCATACCGGTTGTAATGAAACGCAGGTCTTTGGCAAGAGGTTGATGCCTGGCGATAAGGTCTATGCATTTCTCGTCTATAACCAGTTCGAGCCTGTCTATCCTGACGTCATTCTCCACGACGCTCTCCGCCAGTTCCCTGTCCCGATTCTTCAACGCTTCTATAGAGTTGCGAATGGCCTCTTCGGCAAAAATTCCCATCTTTAATATATCCTGGTTCAGGTCTTTCAGCTCTTCGTCAAAATGTCTTTTCATTCTTATTCTCCTGTTTTTATTTTTTCCTCAAATCAAAATGAATTTCCCGCGGAAGTTCTTTGCGAATACGTAACATCGCTTCCTGCGCAGGAAGATTTTCATCGATCGGGATCGCCCGCACTACCACACGATCATCCACATCAAGAACTCCGCTGAAACGGTACACAAAAGGTGTCGTACCGATCGTTTTACCGTTCCATTGTATTTTTGCCCGCACAGGTTCCGCAGTGACCTTTATCTTATAATTATTATACTCATAAGATCTGCCGTTGTACCAGTAATTATCCGGCTGAACCGGATTTAACTGAAAAGACCCCACCTTATCCAACCCTTCGTTTTCCCGTATGTTTTTTAGCGTCTCACAGGAAGACAATGCCAGGCAAACCAGCATCAATAAAATAACTCTTATCATCCAAACCTGCCCGTTATATAGTCCTCGGTGATCTTCTTCGATGGTTTTGTGAACATTATACCGGTCAAATTATATTCAACAAGCTCGCCTAACATAAAGAACGCGGTGAAGTCCGAGATCCTGGCCGCTTGCTGCATATTGTGAGTAACTATTACTATGGTATATTTTTTCTTCAGCGCCTGAATCAATTCTTCGATCTTCAAAGTTGCGGTGGGATCGAGCGCCGACGCGGGTTCGTCCATCAAGAGCACCTCGGGTTGTACCGCCAGAGCCCTTGCTATACATATTCTCTGCTGCTGCCCTCCCGAAAGCTCAAAAGCGCTTTTATGCAGCCTGTCTTTGACCTCTTCCCATATAGCGGCGTCTCTTAAGCTCTTTTCTATCGTTTCATTTATATAATATTTGTCTTTTACACCATTGATCTTCAATCCATAGGCTACATTCTCGAATATCGATTTTGGGAACGGATTGGATTTTTGAAATACCATGCCGACCTTTCTTCTTATATCTACAACATCAACGTCTTCATCGTAGATATTTCTTCCGTCTAAAACAACCCTGCCTTCCGCCCTGGCGTTGACTATCACATCATTCATGCGGTTCAGGCTCCTTAAGAATGTGGACTTCCCGCACCCCGACGGCCCTATAATACCTGTCACTCTATTTTCAGGTATATCGATATTAATATTTTTTAGGGCTTTTGAGGCTCCGTAATAAAAATTGAAGTTCCTGACCATAATTTTAGGACTATCCATCGTATGATTACTCCATTTTAACCTTTCTTAATTTATACCTCAATATAACCGCAAAGAGGTTCATGGTGAATACAAGCGCTATCAAAACGAGCGCGGTACCATAAGCTATGGGCCGCACTTTTGATATGCTGTGGTGCTGGGTAGACATTATATAAAGATGATAGGGTAACGCCATAAACTGATCAAATAACGATTTTGGTAAATGCGGCAGGTAGAATGCGGCGCCTGTGAAAAGTATCGGCGCCGTCTCTCCGGCCGCCCGCGATAATCCGAGTATAGTACCGGTCAGCATTCCCGAAACCGCATAAGGCAGTACATTGGTTTTGATAGTCTGCCATTTCGTAGCTCCTAACGCCAGCGATCCCTCCCTGTATGAGTTGGGTACGTTTTTTAGCGCTTCTTCGCTCGCGGTTATCGTCCAGGGAAGCGTCATAAGGCCCAGCGTAAAACCGGCGGCTAAAATACATGTTCCTATATTCATAAGTTGAACAAAGAGTATCACTCCGAAAAGCCCATAAACTATTGACGGGACCCCTGATAAATTTCTTATCGCCATCCGTATAAATCTTGTAATCAGACCGTCTTTCGCGTATTCATTCATATATATCGCGCAACCCATTCCCAGCGGTATCGCCAGGATAGCGGTTATGACGGTGACGAGAAAAGTGCCTATTATGGCAGGCAATATACCGCCTTTTGTCATCCCATCTGCCGGCATAGTTGTAAGGAATTTCCAGTTTATTACCACAGCGCCTTTACTTGCGATATCATATAATATTACAGCAAGAACAAGTATGACGGCACAGGCGCATGTCCTCAAAAGACTGAACCCTAAAATTTGCGTGAATTGTTTTTTCTTCATGGTTCGACTTCGCTCGCCATTATTTGACCACTTTTTGATATTTGCGCAAAACTATATCCGACACCATATTAATGATAAAAGTTATAACGAACAGAACAAGGCCGATCGCGAACAGGGCATAATAATGAGTGGTATCATAAGGCACTTCGCCCAACTCGATGGCTATTGTTGAAGTTATCGTCTGTACAGAACTTAAAAAACTTTTAGGCATGGCGATCGAGCAACCGGTTGCCATCAGTACCGTCATCGTCTCGCCTATGGCCCTGCCCATGCCGAGCATACATGCGGCTACGATACCCGATATAGCCGCCGGTATTTTTACCTTTACGATCGTCTGCCAATGCGTCGCACCGAGAGCAAGAGACGCCTCCTTGAAAGATGAAGGAACGCTCTTCAGGGCATCCTCGGTAAGACTTATGATGGTGGGCAGCGCCATT
>JAQTPE010000012.1 GCA_028748925.1 Candidatus Omnitrophota bacterium | reverse complement strand
TCTTTCGCTATATATAAAGCTACCGCCGAGTCGAGGCCGCCGGATAGAAGCACTACCGCCTTGCGCGCCATATTATCCCTCTCTATACGTCGCACAGGAATTTTCATTTTCCCATACAGAGACGGAGGCTATATATCTATTGCCCTTCTTTACCTCATCATAGATTAATTTGGCCATATTCTCGGATGTCGGGTTCAGTCTCTTAAAGACGCCGGTCTCGTTCAAATATGAATGGTCGAACTTCGCAAGCACAGAATTAAGAAGGTCTTTGGCCTCTTTGAAATCCACGGCCATGCCAGCCTTAGAGAGTTTCTTATATTCGAATATCGCCTCGATATTCCAATTATGCCCATGCAGGTTCTCGCACTTACCCCGGTAGTTCCTCAGGTTATGCGCCGCGCTGAAATTCGATTTGATCTTTATCTCATACATATCACACCTATACCGCCGTCCTGACGCACTTAATCTTCCTTTTTAAAAAACGTTCGCCCAAACGTATAAAAGGGCCCGGCTCATCGCTTACAAAGAATTTATGCCTCTTCCTGCCTGGATTTTTATTCAACAAGCCGTTTGCATCGAGTATAAACCTGGCTTCTTTCGCGACTTCCCTGGCGGAGTCGACCAGCACAACTTTACCGCCCATGAACTTCTTTATGACGCCTTTCAGAAGCGGATAATGCGTGCATCCGAGTATCAACGTATCGATGCCTTTACTCTTCAAGCCTTTTAAATATATCGATGCCACTTCGTAAGTGACCTTCTCGTCTACCCAGCCCTCTTCGACGAGCGGAACGAATAACGGACAACTCCGGCTGTAGACTGTTATCCTGCCGCTTATCTTCTTCACAGCCTTCTCGTACGCTCCCGAAATAATGGTGGCATTGGTCCCCACAACACCTATCCTGTTATTCCTGGTCGAATCCACGGCATTTCTGGCACCGGGCGCTATAACCCCTACTATAGGAACCCTGAAACAGCGCTTTAAAAAATCCAGGCTCAATGAAGACGCCGTATTGCACGCGACAAGGACGAGCTTCACATTATGCTCCATCAGGAATTCCACGTTCTCAACCGAAAACTTCGTAATGGTCTCCTTCGACTTGGTACCGTATGGAACGCGCGCCGTATCGCCGAAATATACTATCTCTTCTCCCGGCAAGGCCTTTTCCACTTCGCTAAAGACAGTCAGCCCGCCCACGCCGGAATCGAATATACCTATAGGCCTCGTATCGCTCACAGCGTAAATCCTTCCGTCCGTTCATATTTATTCTTGTATGCCAATATACCTTTTGCTATGACATCCACTACCCTATTGATGTAACCATCGTCTCTCAGTTTCAGCTCTTCGAATTTATTGCTTAAGTAGCCGATCTCTATAAGAACGGACGGGATTCTCGTAAGTTTGATTACATAGAACCGCGCCGTCTTGACCCCCCTGTTACGCGCTACCAGACTGTTATCTACAGCATTACATATATCGCTCGCCAATTGTGCCGACTCGCGCCTGTTCTCGGTAAGCTTCATATCCCAAAGAGTCTTATCGAGATTGCCCGAATGCTCCACTACGGTGCCCTCATCGGTCTTTAATGTGGCGTTTTCAAAGGCTTCCAGCGCCCGGGCGTTATCATTGGTAGCCTCCGACAAATAGTAGCATTCAAAACCATTCATAGATCTTGAACGCGAAGCATTAATATGAATGCTGATGAAGAGGTCCGCGCCGCTTGAATTGGCTATCCTCACCCTTTCGGGAAGAGAGACAAACTCATCCGAGTCTCTTGTCATTATGACCCTGATCCCGTTATCTTCAAGTATCCTCTTCAACTTCTTTGCTATGGACAGAGTCAGATTCTTCTCTTTAATGTGTAGCCTTCTGCCTATTGCGCCGGGATCTTTGCCGCCATGACCCGCGTCTATGACTATCGATTTTATAGAGTATCTTCCCGGCACACAAACCGGAGGTATTTTTTCAAAGCCCTTCTCCGCAACAGGACGGATTTCCACTATAAGACCGAGATCATTCCTCACAAATGTTACCGGAACAAATACGGCGCCGTTGGCAAGAACCACCGGGGAGATCAATTTTCTCTCTTCGCCGTTAACCAAAATCCTGTCGCTGCCCGGCCTTAGGACAATCTTGCCGTTCTTCGTTATAACGGCAGTCCTTATAACACTATCCCATTTCCATTCAATACCATATGTCTGGCATAATTTGATAAGGGGAACATATTGAACATTTTCATAGACCCTGATATCCGTATTCAAAGACGGATCGAGTTTTAAATATGGGCCATGAGAAGCGCATCCCGCCATCAATAGCGCCGCAAAAAACACCGCTGCTATTTTATTACGTAAATATGATTGCATAATAAATTGATATGGTGGAGGTGGCGGGATTCGAACCCGCGTGCCTAAATATCAGATCAAAAGTCTCTACATGTTTATTCCGCTCTTTAATCTCCCCGCCGGAGCTTCAGCAGACGGAATTCCCGACGGGCAGCCTTTCAAAACTTCATCCGATGCCCTAAAGGCTAACCGGTATCAGACTATCCTGCTAGCGACGTCTTTACAGCCCCGCAGGCTGAACCGCAAGACGGGCTGTTCTATCTAGAGAACAGCGCTTGCCAATGGAGCAACGCCCTTAACCACTTGCATGGTTGCAAGGAGCTGATCCACTGATGCCGGAACGTTTAGAGTTTCAGCATTTGATATTTGTCAGGTGTTTTAAGAGGCCTCCCGACAACCTCTACATGCCGCCTTTGTCGTGCTTACCTAGGTCGAAGCCTTTCACCCCCTATTTTGTCTTCCTTTTAACACCCTCTTTAAATCCCTATCCGATTCTCTACAACGGATAGATTCCCTCTTATCATACTGTTTCTTGCCTACAGCCAGAGCCAGCTCAACTTTCACTATCCCATTCTTAAAATAGAGCTTGATGGGTATAAGCGCAAGGTGCTTTGTCGATATCTCCAGGGCCAGTTTATTTATCTGGCGCCTATGTAGCAATAGTTTCCTTGGCCTTAATGGATCGGAATTATATATATTGCCAAATTCGTAAGGCGGGATATGCATATTATACAGGAAAACCTCGTTTCCTTCAAGCCTGGCGAAGCTATCCGACAGGCTGGCCCCTCCCGCTCTTATGGACTTAACTTCAGCGCCTTTAAGCTGCAGCCCAACCTCCAGGCCCTCCATGATAGAGTAATTATGAAAGGCCTTCCTGTTGGTCGTTATTACCTTATCGGTTGGCGATATCTTATCCATCCCGTTAGAACCCCCCCATCCCGTCAGAGGCTATGTTTCTAACGGGATCCATTATATTATGCCATACAATATCACAGTTTTAAGCCTAAATCAAGGTGGGAGAGGGCTAGATTGACAGACCGGTTGTTTTACGGTATACTGGTGCGTTTAAGAGTGCAAAAGATATACATTTGTGCGGAAGTGGCGGAACTGGCATACGCGCAGGTCTCAGAAGCCTGTGCCGCAAGGCTTGAGGGTTCAAATCCCTCCTTCCGCACCATTCTGCTTCGCCAATCAACGAGTAAAACTCGGGTATGGCTTCGCAGGAATCAGCCCCTTATCGATCGCAGCTTCTCAAATCCGATAAGCTCTATCCCTGATCTCTTTATCGCATTTTTAACCCTGGGATCGGTTAGAGCAAAGAGTTCGGCTTCGGAGCCGATGTGCCATTTATAACGGTCAAGAACTTCAGGGCTCAAAAATCCGGGATGACAGACAAGCTCTGTCACACCGTCTTTCAGGCTGTTTAGCATTTCCATCAAAAGATCTTCTTTAAGTTTACCCGCGTCGAGAAGCCCGAGAAAGTGATCCGTGTAGAGAAGCCCGGAATTCCCAAACGATACCGCATTCCTAGCTGAAAAATATGAAAGGATAGACTTTTTATAGAGATCTGCCGCATTGAACGCCCGCACGGGCCTGTCCCCCCTGGGGTATCTGATCGCCGGAATATCGAATTCTTTGGCCAGCGAAACAAAAATATCTAAAATTCCGGGTATTATATGTACGTGCTCGTGACTATTAATATGCGTTATCCTTAGGCCGGTTTTTTTCAATAGTTCGAGCTGGGCCTTTAACTCTCTGCGGATCCCTTCGAGGCCGGCTTGCCTGAAAAAAATATCCATGAAGAACCGGTTATGGTTTTTATAAAATTTTGAGGAACTTAAGAGCGGATCTATTTCGGTAAGCGCAAGATGAGCGCCTATCTCTCTTAAACCGAGGTCTTTTATCGTCTTTACGGCATCTTCAAATGCTTTGCCCACCGGTATTACGCTTACCGAGCTCACTATACCCTCACGGCAAGCTCTCGCTATACCCTCATTTATGCTTTTGGCAAGGCCGAGATCGTCGGCTGTAACTATAAGGCTCTTCATCCCGCTCATTCTCCTGCTCTCTTCCCGCCTTTAAGAATGGGCGGGATCATCCCGCTATTCTCGAGAATTTATACGCTAACATATCCCAAAAGGTCCTGGCCACAACGCTCATCCTCGATATCGTGGATACGCCTTTCGTACGAAGGTCGAATATCAATCCGAACTGCTCTATCTTGAAACCTCTTTTACGGGCTTCGGCAAATATCTCGACATCCACAAAAGGGCTCTTCGACATAAGACGGAGGTCTTTTATAACTCCGGATCTGTATATCTTAAACCCGGAATTTATATCTTTTATCCTGAATCCAAACAAGATCCGCACAAGAAAATTATAGCCCTTAGACATCACTATCCTCTTCAAGCTATCGTCTTTCAGAACCAGGCTGTAACCTGTGACAACGTCCGCCTTTTCCAGCAGCGCCAGGCCCTTCTTTACGTCATCTTCCTTTACCGGCAGATCTGCGTCTGTATAAACGATTATCTCTTTTGAAGCTTTCTTCAGCCCCGCGGCTAACGCACCGCCGAATTTTGTATTATTCTCAAGCCGCACACTCTTTATGCGGACATCTTCCCTGGATAACCTATCGGCTATATCGCCGGTCCCGTCCGATGAAGCGTCATCAGCCAACACTATCTCGTAGTCATCGGCCAGCTCTCTTGCCAGGCGCACCACCTTTCCGACGGTCTCTTCTATATTAGCCGACTCGTTATACATGGGTATGACAAATGATATCGCGGGATATCTCATAATGGCATATTAGTTATAAGGCGCTTCTTTCCGCTTTTAAATACAACAACCACATCATAGGCTCCCGGGCGGTCGTTCAGATCGACTATATTCTTCTGTTTCAGAACGCACCAGACCCTTTCTTTAGAGCTCATCAGTTCGCGTATCGTCGTGCTATTGGTCAGCTTTACCGGTGTCTTGCCGGTGTAGAACGCGATACCTGCCCGATAATCGTGTTCGCTGCCTATCGCTTCCCCTTCTTTATAAAATTTCAAAAGCTCTTTCGAGAGAGCTTTGCTCGTTTCGTGGGGTTCCAGAGCGGGCAATATCAGCTTATCCACCGGGTACATTATTAACGCCACCGAATAAGCTGTCAATAGAAATGCCGCAATAAATTTTTTATTAACAAACGCTATCAAAGACAACGCTATGCCGGATACAAGAAAGAGGCCCGTTATCACGACCCTGCCTAAGATCTCCGGATAGTCCATCTTTATGAATATGCAGATGCCTATAAAAGCCGGCAGAATGATCCCCGGCAGAACATAATATGAAACCTTCATCAACCTTGCGAGGTTCACCGCTATGCTTTTATTCAGGAAATCATCCCAGAGTTTCCCGGTCATAAGCGCGAGTGAGAGAAAACATGGGAAGATATAAGTAGGCAGCTTTGTGCTCGATGCGGTGAAGAATAGGAATATAAATAAAAACCATATCAGGATGAAGACGGAGTAATTCCGATCATCGGCTTTTTCCTGTTTAAAAAAGAACGCTTTTTTTAAAAAATGCCAGAAGCCCAGCGGCAGGAATACGCTCCACGGGAAGAACCCGCCCAGAACTATAGGGATATTGTAATAAGCCTGGGACCCCATCCTGTGTTCCGGCGTCAGAAATCTTGTGACATTATGAAATCCGAAAAATACGTTTACGAAATCCTGAGCGTGGATCTTGTACATTATGATATACCAGGGTTTGGCTATTACGGCAAATACGACCAGCACCCCCGCCAGCATGAACCCCTTCTTAAATATGGCAAGATTCTTTGTTAATACAAGATACAGGACTATAATGGATACGGGTAATAGCAGCCCTATAGGGCCCTTGGTAAGCGTTGCCAACGCAAATGCCGCCGAAGATAAGAGATAAAAATAGTCCCTCTTTCTGATCTGCCCGTAGAAGAAGAACAGCACTCCGAATAAGAGAAGCGTAAATAGCACCATATCGGTGACGCAGCCTATCGAAAGTATCAAGTACTCGAGGCTTGTCGCCAATATGACCGCGGAGAATATGCCGGTCCTGTTATTGAAGAGCAGCCTTCCCAGAAGGTATATACCGGCGAGCCCGAGGAACCCGAAGAGAGCGCAGGGGAATCTTACGGCAAACTCGTTTATACCGAATATCTTATAGGATATTTCTATGAGCCAGTAGAAGAAGATCGGTTTTTCAAACTGCGGCTTCCCGTAAAGGGTGGGCGTAAGCCATTCCCCTTTCAGGAACATCTCCCTGGCCGTCTGGCCGTAAAAGGTCTCATCGGGATCCGTGAGGGCTATCTTATCCAGCTGGAAAAAATAGAGATAGCCCGACAGAACCAATAAAAGGAGAATGATTATTACCGGTTTCTCAAGCAGTTTCATAATTTCAAATTACGGTTCTAGGAGAAGATCGCCTTCGACCTGTGAGATATCTTGCTGTATACTATAGCCGCTAAGAATATCTTCGCTAATTCTACGGTAAAGAATGGCAGGACGCCTATCAGAATGGCATTAACGAAGCTGATCCTGTAGATCAGCATAAGCCAGAGAATACCCAGAGCATACAGAACGACATTCCCTATAGCAAAAGAGGCTGCGATCTTGAATAAGTTATGGCTCTCTTTCTCCAGGATCCTGCCTGTAAGAAAGGATGCCGCCATAAAACCTATCATATATCCGCCGGTTGGGCCCAATATGTGCGCCACACCAAAACCGTAGCCCTGGAATACCGGCAGGCCTATCGCTCCGAGAAATATGTATCCGGCTTGACTGAAAAGCCCGAGGCGGCTCCCCAATACGGCCCCCGACAGAACCACAAAAAATGTCTGTAAAGTTATAGGGACGGGAGTTCCCGGCACGGGAATACGGATATAGGCGCCGAGAGCGGTCGCTATGATGAAGAATGTTACGCCTATTGCGGCGTCTAACGTCTTATTGTTTATCGTGCTTGCTCTGAGAGCCATTACACTATTCATGATATCTCCTCTAAAATTATTGTATAAGATTACTATAAAAGAGCCGCTATGTCAATTGAATTGGAGAGCGGCGGAAATTACCTTTTTAGAACTCGATCCGCGCTCCTGACTTTATCCACCTGCCCGGCATTGGAATGCCGGATTGCTCGGAATAATCTTCATCAAACAGGTTCGTTATCTCTAAAAAAACTTCAAAGCGGAGTCCGTCTCTCTTTATTATATCCTTAGTCAGTTTTGTATCGACAACGACGGAAGAGCTCATATCCCCCACTCTCTTCTTATAATTAAGCACCCATGAATTCTTAAAGCCAAAAAGATAATAGTCTATGCCGGCCGATATCTGCTGTTTTAGATAGTCGAGAGCGTATTTTGAAAGATAATCGTGCTTTCTGTATGAATCGAGCGCGGTGTAACTCAAAAAGAACCTATCTATCGGGAAGAGACTGTCGACTTTGCGCGGAGTTATTCCGATCGACGCTTCGGCGCCGTTTGTTTCGACCGTTCCTATATTCGATACGCGCCACGGGTCAGCCGTATTCATACGCGTCCAGTCTATAGTGTCGGTGGAATTGCGCCTGAAATATCCGGCCGAACAATTCACGAATTCCGACACATAATCCAATCCCGCCTCGTAGGTCCACGAACTCTCCGGCTTAAGATCCCCGTTCCCTATATTCGCGGCGTCCCTGTAATAAAGATCCGTGAATGTCGGGACCCTGAACGACCGGCCTATCGCCGCACGCGCGCTTAAAAAATCGAAGAGCGCGTACTTCATATTTACCGACGGAGAATATTCCGTTTCGAAGTCGGAAAAAGTATCCTGCCTTATCCCCGCGTTGACATAGAGCTTATCAAAAATGTGCGGTGTGATCTCGGCATAAAGACCCGTCTTTCCTCTGTCGTGTTTCTGCATATTCGTGGAGAATATCCTGTCCTCGGAGAGCTCAAATCCATACGCGGCATCCAGGAACGGATCTTCTATTACGAACCCGAGACCGGCGCCATAAGTGTAATTAGTGCTGTAATTCGTCTGCCATCCCGGCCTATTCTTGTCGAGCGAGAATTTATCATAATGCCGCCTCAGGAAAAGCTTTGGCTCGATCTTCAGGCGGCCGGATTCCGCCCGGCCCGCCAGTTTAAAGAATCTTGTATCGGTCGACTCCGCCTGGCGCGGATAGAGGTTTGAATAGAAAGTGCTGGCGCCATAGTCCTTGTTTGAATACCCGAAGAAGAAATCATAATCGCCGAAACCCGTATTGATCGCGCTGCTTTCGCTTAAATTGATCACATCGAATTCGCTATCGGGTATATATGAACCGGCGCGGTTCCATTCCATCGAAAAACGGTTCTTCAATATACCTGCCGGATACGATATGGACGCTCCTCCCGAAAAATAGTTCCGGCTACCGCCGGCAGCGGTCACTATCAGTTTTTTGTCTTCCGGTTTTTTTGTGATCACGTTTATAACTCCGCCGAACGAGTTGGCCCCATACAGGCTTGAAGCGGGCCCTTTCAATATTTCGACTTCTTCTCTATCGAACGACGTCAGCGGCAAGTCCATAGTATAATGGCCGGTCTGGGGATCGTTCATATATATGCCGTCGATAAGAAGCGTGTTCTGTTCGAATGTGGCGCCTCTTATGTTGATGTCGGATTGAATGCCTTCAGGCGAGCGGCGCCGGATATCTATGCCTCCGATATTGCCGATAATATCCTGCAGGGCGTCATAGGCGGAGTCCGCCATATTATCGGCATCGAGCGTAGTTACGGACCTGCCTGTACCTAAGGAGCTCTGTATGCGGGAGGATGTTACGACGATCTTCTCAAGCTGGTGGCTCTCTTCGCAAAATGCCGTACCGGAAGATAAGGCGAATATTATGACTGCAAATGTAGCTATACGCGGCATAAAGATATTATACCGCGTCATCTCATATTGTCAACCTAATGTAGTAAATATAGTTTACAATTAATACTTAACAGGAGGAACTTCCGGTGTCCGCGCTTGCGCCGATACTATACCACTTCCCTGATGACGGTCTTTTGATAGGATATATGAAGAAGTTTAGTGATGTCGCCGACGAGGCCTGTACCGATGGGTTTCGAGTCGACTTTAGTAATGGACAGGATCTCCGCGAGGGAGTTGGTGAGAAATAGTTCGTCTGCGCCAAATAATTCACGACGCTTTACGAGCTTCTCTTTGACGCTTATCTTCAGTCTCTTCGCTATCTCTATGATGACGCCGCGCGTGATCCCGGGCAGTATCCCGTTCGCCGCCGACGGCGTTATCAATCCTTTATTCTTGACTATGAATATATTACTCGTAGCGCCCTCCGTAACATAGCCTTTTGTATTTGTGAGTATCGCTTCGTCAAACCCTCTTCTTTTGGCGTCGAGCCTTGCCAGAATATACGGCAGGTAATTCAGCGTTTTGATCCCGGAAATTATCGACTCTTCATTCTGTACGCCCGTTATATTGGCGCTCAGTCCGATTTCGGACATCCAGGCGGGATAGCCCTCAAAATCTTTCGCCGTTATCACGACATTCGGCAGGAATATATCTTTATGGCTTATCCCGAATCTACCCTCCCCTCTGGTTACGGTCAATTTAACATAGGCGCTCGACAACCTGTTAACCTTCAGCGTCTTATATATGGCATCCTGTAAATGCTTCTTTGAATACTTACGCTCTATCTTAATGATATCGAGAGATCTGAAGAGCCTGTCCAGATGCCGATCGAGTTTAAATACCCTTCCGGCATAACTCCTCATCGTTTCGAATACCCCGTCGCCGTACATAAAACCCCTGTCAAATACGGAGATCCTGGCTTTATCGGAGTCTATAAGCTTCCCGTTTATCCATATTTTACCCATATTAAACCACCTTTATTTTTGAACCTCGTAGACCCCCGGGGTCTACGGTGGTCAAGTCTACGGTGGTCAACGAATTCAGATTTAACGCGCGCAGCATCCCCTCTGCCTTGTCTAAAGTTTCATAGTACTCTTTTTCGGGGTCGGAATCGGCTACTATGCCGCCTCCCACCGAAAAGAATAGCTTATCGCCTTTAACGACTATCGTTCTTATAACGATAGATGTATCCATATTCCCGTCAAATGATATATATCCGATAGCGCCCGTATAAAGAGATCTCTTCACAGGCTCAAGAGCCTCTATCACTTCCATGGAGCGCACTTTGGGAGCGCCCGTTATTGAGCCTCCGGGAAACGCCGCCGTAAGACAATCAACCGGGCCAACGCCTTCTTTCAACCTGCCCGAAACGGTCGAGACCAGATGGAAGACCGTAGAGTATCTCTCCATAATAATAAATTCCGCCGGCTTCACCGAACCATATTCGCATATCCGTCCCAGATCATTCCTTTCAAGGTCCACTATCATTATATGCTCCGCCCTGTCCTTATAGCTCTCCTTGAGCGATATCTCGTTAAGTTCGTCGGTCAAAGGGTCGTTTGAACGCGGCATGGTCCCTTTTATCGGCCTCGTCTCGATATAGGAACCGGATTTCATCAAAAATCTTTCCGGCGAAGAACTTATAATTATCGCGTCTTCAAAATTTAAATATGAAGCGAACATCGCGGGACTCGCGTTTCTGAGCCTCAAATAAAGTTCATACGGCTCGCCCTTCAGGCCGGCCTCGAACCTCTGGGACAAGTTCACCTGATATATGTCGCCTCTTTTAATATATTCCTTGGCCTCCTCCACGGCCCTGATATAACCGGCTTTGGTAAAGTTTGACTTCAACTCAGCCGAAGACTCCGACGGGGCATATGCCGTTTTTTTCGTGCCAATATTTTTCGCAAAGAGCGCGTCCTTTAGCTTAATTCCGGCGTCGGTTTTAACGCCGCTGAATTCAACGCTCGATAGATAAGTTTTGCCTTTCAGATGATCGAACGCCAGTACGGTATCATAAAAACCTATCACGCAATCCGGCAGAGAGAGATCGTCCCTGGAAATATCGGGGAGTTTTTCGACAAAATCCTTCATATCGTAACCAAAATATCCCACGCCCCCGGCTATAAAAGGAATACCATATTCCGGGGCCGGGGCCCGGAATATGGCAAATCGCCGGAAAAGTTCTTTAAGCGCAAGAAACGGATCCGATCTTAGCGTCTCTTTTTTACCATCGTTCCATTCTAAAGTGACGGAGTCTTTTTTGCTTTTAAATACAAGGAATGGTTCACATCCTAAAAATGAGAATCTGCCCTGTTTTCGGCGGCCCATCGCGCTATCAAGAAAAAAACTGTAAGGATATTTTTGAAGTTCTTTGAATAACAGGTGAGGCGGCTGGTTGATCTCTATCTCTTCTATCAAAGGAGTGTTCATTGTCAGTCTATTTTTCAGGCAAGGGCTTCTACGAATATATCGGTTAATTTATTCACACCCTCGGAAACCGCCTGGCTAAGGCTCTCTCCAAAAGCTATACTCTTAGGTTGCACCGTCACCGCAAATATATTAAGACCGTCTTTACCTGTCATGAGAAGATCCGTAAATAATCTTATGGAAGCGTTATGCGTCGAAAGACCCGCGCCGGAGAGCTCATTTAAGGAAAGGACTTTCATGCTTCCGGGTTCCGCTTTGAAGTCGGCAACATCGACAAGTATCACCGTATCGCATGAAGTGGTAAGGATGGGGAATATATAATTTTCCGGGACGGTACCACAGTCGAATAGATTGGCTTTTGTATTCTTCTTTTTAAGGCTCTCTATAAGTTTCGGGCCGAATCCATCGTCTCCGCGCATTATATTGCCTATGCCTATTATAGTGACGATGCCCTTAAGTCTATCTCTTATATCAGAACTTCTCAATTGTAACGCTTCTCCTGCATTTGGAACAGAGCACTTTTATCCTGTCCGATCTTTGGAGAAACCCTTCTTTCAGGTTTTGCAAAACATCTTCAGAAAAACCCATATTTTTCAGGGACGCTATGAAGAGCGTTGGATTCGAGAAAGCCAGCGGCCCTAATTTCTTCGCGAGCCATTCAAGATGCGCCTTGGTAGTAACAACGGCGCCGCATATCTCGCACAGGGCAAGTTCCTTCTCATCCGAAGTTGAAACCATATCTCCCCTGTCAAAAGACGAAAAATCGAACTCGGTGGTATGTTTAATGCCCGGAGGATTATCGAGCCTGGTGGTACAGAGCGCGCTGCATTGGCCGCAATAATGGCATTCATCAAGATGCAGTATCATCTTACGCGTCGCCTTGCCTTTAGTAACGACATCCCTTACCTCTATGGCTCTGGCTATGCAGACTTCGGCACACGCTTTACAACCTATGCAGCCTTCGTTCGAGTACTCCGGCCTGCCCCTGAATCTCTTTGCCGGTTCCAGAGGCTTGCGCGGAAAATTTGATGTATACGGCCTGCCGAGCAGCGATTTTACGGCCTCTATCAATTCTCGTATCTTGGGATATCTCATAAATTAAAATAATTTCACTATATTGGATGAATGCCGCGCGAGGTTTCCGGTAAAATCGAGCATATCGAAATACATGTTCGCCGCCATCGGCGTGCATATACCCTGCACCAGTCTTTCAAAATGCTCTTTCCTGTAACGCTCGACGAGCTCCTTTACATGAAAACCGTTATCTATTATCCTCTCTTTCAGCGAAAGATCATTCTTCTTCAAAAATTCTATCATCATCTCAACCGATCTCTTCATAGCGCCGAAGGTCTCGTTAAACTCTGTCAAGCCGAGATCCGAGAAGAGAAGCTTCTCCACTACTTTTATCTCTATCCTTTCGACAAGATTGGCCGCTTCGTCACCCATGCGTTCAAGAGTTTCCACAATCTGGCCCATCAGGGCCAGCGCTTTTTTTCCATCGGAAGAGGAGGCTTGTTTTGAGATCTCTATGATCTGCTTACTGAGTATCTTCTCCGTCTCATTTATGAGATGCTCCTCTTTAATAGCCAGGGTCAGCGGCTCTAAACTATTATCCATGAAACCCCTCTCTATCAGGAGAAGGCAGCTGTAAACTTTATCCGCCATTAAGATTATTTTGGCCTGCATATCTTTAATATCCATATTACCTGCCCTTCAATTTGTCTTCACCGTAAGCGTCAGCCACGTTCTCCTTGCACGGCTTAACGCCCGAAAGATACGCTCCTCTTGCCAGGGCGTGCGCGGAAACCGGCGCCGTTATTATTATGAATAGAAGGCAAAGAAGAGCCTTTATGCCCGCAAGAGAAAACCCCTTGAACAGGAAGAGTCCAAAAAGTATACCGCAGGTCCCGAGAGTAACACACTTCGCCGAGGCCTGGATCCTGTTATAGACATCCGGAAGCCTTATGAGCCCAAGACATCCGAAGAAGTCGAATGCCAAACCTACTATTATGAGGACCATCCCTATGGTCTCATTCATCTAAATCCTTCCCTTCCAGATGTTTTGCAAGCGCCATTATGCCTATAAAACTCTGAAGCGCCCATGCTATCCCTATATCTATATACCAATCCCTCCCGGTCGGGAGGCTGAGTATGGCGCAGAAACCGACTATCAATATCCCGAGCATATCTATGGCAACAGCCCTGTCCGGAGCCGTCGGCCCTCTCAAGACCCGCCACAAGCAGAGTATGGCCGAAAATAGCAGCCACAGGAACGAACGTGAAAGAAAATTGGATTGCCACCGCATCATGGACGGAAGCGGCAAATATATTATGACGATAGCCACGCCCAAAATCGATAATGCCCCTACAAGCCAACGGACCGTCCTATCCATCTAATCAAATATCCTTTTCAGTATTTTTTCGAACTTCACCGCCACCGGTATAGGTTCAGAACTTCCGTCCTTTATGTATAACCTGTGCACATAAAGTACGCCCGCAGGCCTGTCAACATCTATAGTCGTATTGCCCGGTGTAAGCGTAAGCGAATTCGCAAGAAGAGTAAGACCGATGTCGGACTTTAGCGAGGTCTTTATCTTTAAAGTGCCCGGCCTTATCGGCAGGTTCGGATGCAGTACTCTGAAAGCAACGTCGACATTGGCCTTAAGGCACTCCCAAAGGAATATGGCAATATAGTATATTAACCACAGATATCTTAACGGATTCTTGCGCGTCATTTAAGCGACCCCAATATTACGCTAACGTAGGCTGTGCCGTTCACGATAACAACAGTCGCCAGCCTCATCAATATGTTCATAATGCCCGGGGCAAGGAATAGCATCGACCCCGCGGAGACTACCGCCAAAATTATCATCGGCATATCCGTCAAAAATTGTCTTCTATTATTTTTCAACGCTCCGGAGAGGCTCTCTTTGGCGCCGAAGAGCATGGGAGCATACGCCTTAAAGTAATAAGCCAGCGTCAATATGCTGACGAACGCGGCAATAAAAGCCAGTCCAAAATATCCCGCCTGTATACAGGCAAATATTATAATAAGTTTGCTCCAGAAACCTCCAAAGGGCGGAATGCCGCATATGGATAATGCGCCTATCAGGCTCGTATAACCCGTGACCGGCATTTTGGATATTACGCCCGATATCTTTTTAATATCCTGCGTTCTCATAGTTTTTTCTATAGAACCCGCTCCCATAAAGAGAAGCGATTTTGCCACGCTATGATTAAATATATGAAACAAGCTCCCCATGACCGCGAGCGGTGTTCCTATGGCGAATCCTAAAATTATATATCCTATCTGGCTTACACTTGAATAACCGAGAAGCCTTCTTATATTGGACTGGCCGAAAGCCAGGATACCGCCTCCAAGCATGGAGACGACGGCGAAGAATATCAGGATATAAGATACCGGTTTCGTCATTCCAAATACATTAAAGAATAGTCTCGTAAGCGCATATACCCCCAGAACTTTTATCAGAACGCCCGATGATATCGCGGGTATCGGCGCGGGAGACTTCGTGTAAGCGTCGGGCAGCCACGCGTGAAAGGGCGCCAGCGCCGCCTTCAGGCCGAATCCAGCCAAAAATAGCACGCTGACAAACGACATAATTTTCGCTGTTCTGTTTCCCTCTATGAACTTTCCTATATACGCCATATTAAGCGTCGAGGTATAGTTATAGAGAAAAGCTATGCCGATCAGCATAAAAGTTGACGCAACCGAACTCATCACCGCGTACTTAAATGATGCTTCGAGCGCTTCAGCTTCATTGCCAAAAGCTACAAGCGCATATGTGGCAAGAGACGCTATCTCAAGATAGACGAACATATTGAATATATCCCCCGAAACGGCGACACCGTTAACTCCGGCCATCATAAGCATGAGGAGCGAAAAATATTTCCACGTATCGGTATATATTTTTACGTAGTTTACTGAATACAGAGTAACGAGCGCGGCTATAAAATTGGCGATCAATAAAATTAAGGCGGAGTAACTGTCTACGATCATGGGGATACCAGCCGGCGGCATCCAGCCGCCTACCTTATAAATAAGTACGCCGTATTTTACGATCGAAAACGACAGCATCAGGGATACCGTAAAAGACAAGGCCGAGGCAATAGACGCTATTATGGCGCCGGCCGGCCGCGTCATCTTTCCAAAAATAATTATCAGAAAAGCCGCCGCCAAAGGTACGATAACCAGATACGGTATCATCAAATTGGGACTCATCCTTTTAACCTGTTGATCTTTGTTATGTCAAACGTCCGGTACTTCTCATATATCCTTATAGATATGGCAACCAGGAGGAGCATCAGCGCAAGCCCTAAGACTATGGAAGTCAGGACTACCGCCTGCGGCAGAGGATCCACCATATTATTTATGACCTGATCGTGCGCGTATATAGGCGCCCTGCCCTCTTGGCGGTAACCTATGAGAATGAAAAAAAGGTTAGCCGCGTATTCCATTATCCCTATGCCTATGATTATCTTGATGAGATTGCGTTTTCTCAAGACGCAATACAATCCTACCGAAAATAATATCAGGCACAATATGTAGATAGACATTTTAAATTTTCCTTATTCGGAATCCCTATGCCCTTTCGAAAGAAGAACGAGCGCGACGAATATAGCGAATAGCCCGGCTCCCACTATAAGCATTTCGCAGATAGGAAGCGCTATCCTGCCTAAGGCCGCGTTTGGATTGCACAACACTATATACAAAAATACGAGGGCGCCCAGGCCCGTCAGGACGCGCAGCATGCCTCGATGAATCCTGCGCAGCGCGGTATCCCTGCCGAAAGCGAGCATTATATGAACCAGCGATAGAGCTATTATGACACCTCCGGCAAAACCGCCGCCCGGAGAGGAATGGCCGATCATACCTATATATATTCCATAGATCAGTATGAAACCGAGGGTAAGCCTGGTTACCGTCTTGACTATCAGCGTCATACCGCTTCGATCGTTATCGTTCATCATCAGCTTTGCCTTTTATAGAGACTCTTCGCGCTATAGCCAGCACTCCTATTGTAGCCACAACTATAGCCGTTGCTTCTCCGAGAGAATCGTATGCCCGGAATCTCAGGGCTATCGACTCCACTATATTCTCCGCTCCCGTCAATGTCCGGGCTTCATCTATATAAAACTTCGAAAGCTCTCTCAATTGGGGCTCTCCGAAGACAGGTAAATTCAAAAGAGATATATAAGCGCAGACTAAAAATATTAATATAAATGATATGGTGGATACGGTGTTGAAGACCCATCTGCCCGATGCGCTGAAAGGCAGATCCCTGTGTGAAGTAGCGCGCACCAGTATAATCAGGCTTAATATCTCCACAACCAACTGCATTATGGCAAGATCCGGCGCTTTCAGGACGAGGAAGGCTAATGAAAGGCCTATGCCCACCGCGCCTACCGCTACCACCGACGATAGCATATCCCTTACCTCTACCGCTATTATAGCGGCGGCTATCATGAATAAGAGTATGAGATGTATCTCCAGCATGCCTACCCTCTGATAAAGAATACTATGAACATAACGACCATGCCGATAAGGCCCCAGACTATATATGTCGGCAGCACTCCATTAGTAAGTTTTTGCAAATACCGGGTGAATAGAGCCGTTATTTTCCCGGAAAGATCATAGATATCGAAGGAGCGGGACTCCTCCTTCGAATAGAGAGAGCCCATGGCCTTGACCTCCCGGATCGTATTATAAAACTCCGTTCCCGCCACCCTGTCGAACCGTTCCGGATTCTCGCCTCCGACAAACGAAGATACCACCCTTGCCTTCCTGGGCGCAACAAGCAGATAGACGAGTATGCCCAACAGTACCGCCGCGGCAATAAGCGCCGTCGCCATATCCGGACTCCATGTGCCTATATAAGATATGCTCTTGCCTATAACGGGCGCTATCAATAACGAAACGGGAACCGAAAACGCGAATATACCGAACAAGATACAGGTGGCCGCCAATATTACCATCGGCAGAGTCATCGATACGCCCGCCTCTTCCGCTCTCGAGGCCCTTTCTGACGCACGCCCTAAAAATACCGCATGCAGTAATTTTATGAAACTGGCGATAGTTAAAGCGCTCCCGAACATTGCGGCTATAAGCCACACGATCCAAAAAGGATTCTTACCGCTGCCCGATTCTATTATCCCCTGATATATCATCCACTTTGAAAAGAAACCGTTAAGCGGAGGTATTCCCGATATTGCCAAAGAGGCCACTAAAAAAGATATAAATGTGATGGGCATATATTTTGAAAGCCCCCCTAAATCCGAAAGATCCGACGTGCCGATGGTCTTCTCCACAGCGCCGGCTCCTAAAAAGAGGCAGGACTTATATAACGCGTTATTCAGCATATGGAAGAGCCCTCCCGCTATGCCGATAGGATTCGCCGTTCCTATACCCAATATCATATATCCCACCTGAGAGACCGCATGATATCCGAGCAGACGTTTGAAGTCGTGCTGGACAAGCGCTATCGCCACCGCAAAGACGATTGTGAAAGCCCCGACTATGAGAAGTATGGAATTAGATATGCCGTTCATGATAAAAAGATTTAACGATATTCTTGCCAGAAGATATATCCCCAGCAGCTTATCTAATGACGCCGGCAGATATGCCGTCACGCTCGCAGGTCCGTCCTGGGCGACATCCGGAAGCCACGAATGAAAAGGCACCGCGCCGGCCTTCGCGAAACTGGCTATAAGCACACAAAGAAACGCCGCGTATGGAAGGACTCCGTTCAATGGTACACGCGTCCCTTCCATCGCAAACGTTCCGGATATCTTCCATAAGAGGCCTATCCCGAATATCATTAACGCGTCGGTCCCGCCTACTATTATGAGAGCTTTCTTTGCGGAGGCGCTCGCCTGAGCGGTCGGGCGGATTGTCACAAGCAGATATAGAAGAACCGCTAAAAATCCCCAGAACGCCACCAGCAGTATAAGGTTATTCGCAAGAACGGCTCCAAGGGCGCTGCCAAGCGTCATCAGAAGATATCCGAAATATCTTCCGTTATTCTTCTCTATATATCCGAAAGAATATACCGTAACTATCAACGCAAAGAACGAAATACCGAGACCGGCCAAAGCCGATAGATTATCGACGATAAGCGCCGGTACGGGTACGGGCGGCCAGTATAAGGGTTTCAACAACAACATCCTTACAGAGGCCGCGAGCGAAGCGAGCGTCACCAGAAGGGCGAGGAACTTTGTTAAAATCTTGAGCTTCTCCGGCATAATAAGGCAGACTATGCCCGCAACTATGGGCACAGCTACAGCATATAACAGAAAATCTACCGCTATGTTCATCTCTCTCCGTACTTATCTTTTATCAGTCTGGTCTTTTCCTGGGACAACCTGATCAGCTCTTCTGCGCCCATGATATTCTTATCGCTTCCATCCACTATAAGCATCCTCTCGGTACAACAATAACAGGGATCTATAGCGGCCAATATTATAGTCGCGTCGGAGATCGTCTCTCCTATAACGGTCTCCCTGAATGTCGGGAAGTTCATATACGTCGGAGCGCGCACCTTGTGCCTTACGGGAGAGTTGGTCCCGTCCGACTTTATATAATGAAAACACTCTCCTCTGGGCGCTTCGATCTGCCCTATTCCCTCTCCGGGCGGAATATCTTTGGGATTTGAATCTATAGGACCCTCCGGCATCTTGTCAAGACACTGTCTGATTATGCCGACCGATTCGAACAGCTCCAGTATCCTCACCACGGTCTTGGCAAATACATCCCCCTCTTCCTGAGTGACCACATTCCACTTTATCCTGTCATATACCCCATAGGGATGGTCGCGCCTTACATCGATATCCACGCCCGACGCCCTGGCAACCGGACCTATCGCGGCATAATCTATAGCGTCCTCTTTTGTCAGGATACCTATGCCCTTAAGCCGTTCATGCAGGACGGGATCGTCGAGGACCGCGCCTTTCAATATGGAGATATTCTTTATAAACTCATCGAGCCTCTTCAATATATAGGAAACGTGCTCTCTCTCGATATCGCGCCGCACACCGCCCACCTTATGCATGGCGTAATTCTGGCGGTTGCCCGTAACGGTCTCCATTATGTCGCATATCGGCTCGCGATACTTCCACGCCCACATAAATACGGTGTTGTACCCTATAAAGTGTCCGGCAAGCCCCAGCCAGAGCATATGCGAATGCAGCCTCTCCAATTCCTGACATATGGAACGTATGTATAAAGCCCTTTCGGGAACTTCTACGCCGCCTATATCTTCGAGCGCCTGGCAGCACGCTATCGGATGGCTCGAAGAACAGATGCCGCATATGCGTTCCACAAGAAAGATCGATTGATCATAGCTTTTGGATTCGGAGAGCTTCTCTATACCGCGATGGTTATAACCTATCCTCACATCGACATCCACAACCTTCTCACCGTCGACCACAAGCTTGTAAAATTCCGGCTCTTCCTGTAAAGGATGGTACGGACCTATAGGTACATGCGCATTATGGCTCATCCCGTTAGACCTCCAAAATAAGGTAATGCAATCATATTAAACTCCTTATGCAAAAGGATATCTGCGTAAAACACTTCTGTATGTTTAAGAGGTCTAACGGGACTCATTCTTTCCTCGAATCTCTTTTTGGAGGCTGGAAATCTTTCCTTAAAGGATATACGCCTTTCGGCCAGTCGTCAGGCAGAAGGAGCGGCCTCATATCGGAATTACCGTTGAACTCTATGCCAAAGAGCTCATGCAATTCCCGCTCTATCCACCACGCGGACCTGGTTATATCTGTTATCGTATCGATATGCGGGTCCTGTTTATCGTGCAATATCGCCCTGAGCGATATGGTGATACCGGACGGATCATGCGAAAAATGGTAGAGTATCTCAAGAGCGTTAAAATCATCCACTCCGGACGCGGTATCGAATCTGAAAGAGAGGTCTTTGAATATGTACCGCACAAAACCCTTGATATCTTTCGGATATATATCTATATAAGCCCTCTTATTGGATACTTTCTTTACATTCAGGATATTGACGCCGAACTTGCCGCTCATATTCTTTAAAAATTCATCCATTGTCATCTTATTATTTCCCTTTGGAATTCAACTTATCTATCAACTTCAACAACCCCGCCATGATCGCCTCCGGCCTAGGAGGGCATCCCGGTATATACATATCCACCGGTATTATCTCATCGAGAGGTTTACCGGTATTATAACTGTCCTTAAATAACCCTCTTGAAGCGCCGCAAGAGCCAAACGCTACCACAAAACCGGGCTTCGGCATCTGCTCATACAATACTTTTATCCTGGGGACGGTCAATCTGTTTACTGAGCCGGTACACAACAGGACATCGGCATGCTTTATACTGCCGACTAAAACAATTCCGAATCTCTCGATATCATAGCGGGGAGTTAAGCAGTCTATGATCTCGATATCGCAGTTATTACAGCTCCCGCTCGAGAGATGAAAAACATATAACGATTTAGTCAGGATCTTCTCTTTTATGCCCATTTATAATCCTAAGTATGCCAGCACAACCGCCAATACCGCCAGAGCCGTAGGTATACGCCAGAAGAATCGCACAGCCTGGTCTATCCTGACTCTCGGGTTCGTATTTTTTATTACTATCATGAGGAGCAGTATAAGTATATATTCCAATACGCTCATCAATATCCCGCTCGCTGTAAATATTATGCCTCCGAAATAAAGCGTTATCAGAAGCGCCGGGAGCGCGAAAGCAAGTATGGCCTTGGCCAGCTTTAGCATGGCTAGCGCCGGCCCCGAATATTCTATATACATACCCGACACGATCTCGGTCTCCGCCTCCGGCATGTCAAAAGGCACAAAACCGAGTTTAGCCTGTATGCATAATAACATAACCACGAATGACAGTACGCCCGATATGCTGAAAAAGATCGGGCCGTGGAGCGCCTGGTATGTAATTATGCCGCCAAGCTGTATGGAGTAACCGGCCTTGGCTATCGGCACAACAAGCGCCAGGAGAAACGGGAGTTCGTAAGAGAGCATCAGCTTCATCTCTCTTGACCCGCCCAGAGAAGCTAGCGGATTACCGGACGCAAACCCTCCCAGCATGAGAGCAAGCGGAGGTATCAACATCAGATAAACGACCACTATAAGATCGCCTATGAATGTAACTCCGGGGGTTTGATTGATAACCATGATTATCGTTGAAGCGAGTGTCGAGCCGGCTATCGCTAATAAAGGCATGGCAAAGAATACCATCCTTGAAGCGCCATCTGGTATAAGCGTCTCCTTTAAAAAGAGTTTTGCTATATCCATAAAATTCTGATACCAACGGGGCCCGACCCTCCATTGCAGGCGCGCCGTGATCTTCCTGTCGAACCACCCGGCCAAAAGACCTATGGCTCCGGAAAACAAAAATCCGGGATAAACCATAAATTTAAAAAGATTCTCGAGCATAGCCTACTTTTTTTTAGGCGGAATCTCCTCCGCTCTCTCCCATTTAAAGACGGTCTTGACCATCAAATGATCCGACGCCTTAAAGATGCCC
>JAQTPE010000011.1 GCA_028748925.1 Candidatus Omnitrophota bacterium | reverse complement strand
CGTATGTAATAAAAAACTGGCTCCTATCCCCTTCGATCTTCACTGTGGCCCTATCCGTCGACAATATTATATTGGCCTCATCTTTTATGTCGGTATAAACGCGTTCCATGCGGTCGAGGATATCATCCGTTTCAAGTTTACTCTGACTTATGAAGTCCAGGTCCTCGCTGAATCTATAATCCGGAAAATAGACTTTCTTTATTGCAGTGCCGCCGTAAAAGACGATATCCTTATTTTTAGCTTTTGAAAATAGTGCCGCGAGGATCCACGTTACACAGTAGTCTTTTTCTATAGTCTCCGCGGGGACGCCCGATTTAGAAGCGATCTGTTCGATTTCGCCGAAATGTATCATCTATGCCCACGCCCCCGCCTTTAATTCATCGGGGTTAAAGTTTACCCGCAGGCGCCATTCCCGTATATATCTCCCGGTATTCTTGAGCGTAGGGTCAAAGAGAACGTAAGCTTCGCTGGATTGTAAATAATTCTTCAATTCAACAAGCGTATTATTATCCGACAATCCGAGTAACTGGAGTATAAAACCGAGGCGCTTGGCAACTGCTTTTATACCTATTTTTTTTACATACTTCAGAAGTTTCGCGTAGTCTATTTTTTCTTTTGCCGCCCAGATCCCTTTAGCGGCCTCCGAAACCCCTCCGCAAAGCTCCGGCCTGGCGAGGCAGTCTACTATAGTCCTTTCAATATCGCTGACGCTTACCCTCGCCTGCTTTGTTATCCACTTCTCTTCTATTCCAAAATAAGCGCTTGGCCTTATCCGGAAAAAGCAGAATTTTATGCCTGAGACTACCATATCTTTTTTTCTTACAGCGGATGATATTTGTATGTTCAGAACAGGCTGATTTGTCATACCGTGTATAGCCATCGCGCTGGCATGTGAAATGTAATAACGGTTAGGCCAAATGATCTCTCCTGCTATTACATATCTATTCTCCATATAATTGCTTTCGGCTTCCAACGGCACTATCATAAAAAGCCCTGCCTTCAGCCGTGAGATGATCCCCCTGCTAACGAGTTTGCTTAAAAGGTCCGCCGCCGCCTTTTCATCTTTATCCAGGACCTGCTTTACGTCTCTTATCCTGAATATGGACTTATTCGCTCTTTTCAGCCGCGTGATCAGATACGCGCTGACCGGCCCTAATGTCTTTTTGGAGGTTTTTTTCATGTTCTTATCATATCCTATGGTATGATATACATTATTCTATACTATATTATATACACTAAATATAACATATTGTCAACTTATTTTTTATACTCTTACAGACATCCTGTTCTGGTACACCCCGCTCGTGGTACTTCGAACCTTGCAATGACAACGTATTTAAACAAGTCCGCTTAGAAATTTACTTGCGCTGATAACACGAACAGAGTTCTTCAAAAAATCAACACCATCATCCCTGACAACTACGTAGCTAAAAGGGATTTTAAGGCGTGTGGAAAAATATTTCAATGAAGACGGAATACTCCCGGGAGAGTTTTTTACTTCAACGCAAAACCATGGCTTGCCGCCTGCGCTTACCAGGAAATCAACCTCTCTCTGCTCTTTGTCCCGTATGTAGTACAACTCGGCGCTATAGCCATCTATATCATGCAGGAAATGGCATAGTTTTAAGAGATGCGAGGCAACAATATTTTCGAAACGGGCATATTCATCCTCTACCTCAGACCAATCCCACAAATATAGTTTCGGCTCTTTTCGCAATGATTTAACGCGAGTGCTCTGAAAAGGATATATCCGATAATGGTAATAGAATTTCTCAAGCACGTCTACCCAGGAAGCAAGAGTTTTATGCGATACCTGTAAATCTTCTTTTAAAGAATTCAGTGAGAAAAGGGATCCGACCTTTTGAGGAAGAAGCTCGGCAAGCACCTGCAGCGCGGAGATATCCCTGATCGCCTCTATATCGCGGATATCTTCCTTGATGATCAGGTCTGTCCGTTCATTGTGCCAACGCCTCAGCTCTCTTTCATCCTTTTTTAGGCACATTTCCGGAAATCCGCCAAATTTCATCAATTGCTTCAGCTCTTCAATATGCGCCGATGAAAACTTAAGCTCATTATGCGGGAGAGACTGAAAAGACTCGCCTGACAATTCGGCTACCGATAAGGGATGCATCCTGTAAGGATGATATCTGCCCAACAAAGAATCGCCGCCCTTGCGATATAGATCAAGACGGGCGCTACCGGTGACAACTATACTGAACCTGTCGTGGTACTTGTCAAATTCTCCTTTTAGATAATTCTTCCAATTTTTATACTTATGGATTTCATCGAAGATCACAAGCTTCTTATCTGATTCAAAGATCCCTGCCATAATGGCTTTACGGTCCTGCCTGTTATCCCAATTTAGATAGCTATAGGTATTGGGAAAATATTTCCTGCCGAGCGCTTTAGCAATCGTGGTTTTTCCAACCTGCCTCGGGCCGCTGATAAATGCCATCTTATCAGTAATATCCCGCTTGATATGGTCTTCTAAATATCGCTTAAACAAGCTATCCTCCTATGTCCTACATATTATACCATAGTATAAAAAAGAAGCAACTTTTTTATACCTCAGTTACATCCACTCTTACACACTCTTACAGGCGTCCTATTTCGGTACACCCCACTCGTGCTATCACTTCACATTACTTCCTTATCGTCCAAAAGTCGTCGGCGAGCGTTTCGAGATATTCAAAAGGCATTGTAAAATACCCGTCCATCCCCCACTTTTCGCCCCATGAATTGCGGACTATGAAACGCCCTGTCTTCTGGTCATAACCGACGCCCATTACCGCGTGTCCGCCGATAGCGCTCTCTTCCGGGCCCGGCATATTTACAACGCCTGTCTTATTCACTTTTGCGGATTCAAAGCTCTCGTACACGGTAAAACCGAATACAAACGGATAACCGTCGGCAAGGCATGCCATCATCTCATCCAGCCTCGTTATCCTGTGATATGCGCTTATAACGTGCCCTTTTGCCTCGCTGTAGCAAGCGGTTGACGGTCTTACGTCGAATTTCTTTATATTATAGGGCCACATCTTCTCCCGGCACGACCCATGCTCCCTTAGAGTCTTTATGCCTACCCTGATGGACGCTCCGGAATCATAATCAACCGTATCCATCAATGCACGTTCATTGTAGTATATGAAGAGGCGGCTCACATCTATGTATTCTTTATCGACCATATTGTCGAGAAACTCAAGATTACCGGCAAGCGCCTGAGCGGTACAGCTGCCAAGCGCGCCCTGATCCTCCACCTGCGAGCAGAGCTGCCTGAGGTCTGTCTTCTTAGGCAATTTTATTACCGGCTTTATCGCGCTATACAAGTAGTCGCGATTATCAGGTATATCGGGCTGCCAACCGTACGCGCGTTTATATTTATTGTTCATTATCGATACTACCTCACAGCCGTTCGCGCAGCCGTGGACGGTTTAATGACGCGCTCCTGCTGGGCCATCTGCGTCTTATTCCCTATTATCGATCGCACAATAACATTGGCAATGATATATAAAGTCAATATGAGTATGATCGCGCTGATAACGACCATGACCCGACCGATGATCTTACCGAGGATCCGCAGTCCTCCCTCCGATTTACCCGCCAGATGCAATACGATATATCCCAGCCCTAACACAATCAATGAAAACGATAATTCCATCATACCAAATCCCATCGCAGACTCCTTTCTGTTTTATTCCTATACTCTCTCATAAATAGCGCGAGGAATGGCAAAGGTGCGATTACCCAAAATCGCGCCGACTATCCTCGCCTTCTTCTGCTCAAGCGGCACTATCGCGGCCTTCGCAACCTGTTTCCTTGTCTTGCTCTCGTTTACGAGCAGGACAACGCCGTCGGTATGAGCTATGAGGCTCAATACGTCTTTAGATTCCATCAGATTGGCGCAGTCTATCAATACGGCGTCGTATTTTCCCGCGACCTGCTTTATCATATCCGCCATCTTATTCGATTCCAGAAGCGTGGCCGGATTGAGCAGCGTCTTGCCTGCCGTAAGCGCGTTTAAATGGGGCCCGACAGTTACGATGGCTCTCTCAAGCGGCACTTTGCCCTCCAGGACCTCAAATAGCCCTTCCTTGTTCGGGATATTAAGAGCTTTGTGAAGAGACGCATTTACGGGGTTCGCGTCTATCATGAGCACCCTGTAGTGCGCCTTGGCCGCCATCTGAGCGGCTATACCATTAACTACCGTAGTCACGCCTTCTTCCGGAAGCGCCGCGGTAAAAAGAAGCGTCTTCAGTTTATTATCCTTTACCTCAAAGTATATCTGGTCGGCTACGTCTTTAAATGAGTCTTGTTTGAATTTCCTGGGGATAGAACCGAGATATGGTATACCCAGCGATCTGGTTACGTCGGACGGCGCCTTAAACGTCTGGTCCATATATTCGAAGGCGAACGCAAGCATCACCCCGAGGAATAGCGCCATAAAAAGAGCCAGTATGAACGTAAGCGAATCAGGCATACCCGACGGCTTTAAAGGCGGCTGTGCCTGCTCGATTATCTTTACGCTGGCGGGGCCTATCGCCTCCACGTCCGGCAATGGCTGGCCCGTCAGGTTCTTGGTGAGCTTGTTTATGCTGTCCCTGAGCTGGGTGACGGCAAGATTCTTATCTCCGTATTTTATCTGCATTTCAGCCAACTGCTGTTGGAGATCGAATATCGCGTATGCCCTGCTCAATATATTCGCCAGCGCCGCGGCCGCCATAGGATTGTAATCCTTCACGGTGATAGTGAAGAGATTGGTATCACGCATAGGCTCGACCTTAACGCTATCCTTCAGGTCCTCGATGGCGCTACGATAGTAATAGCTCTTTCTCTGTTCTTCCGTAATCTTGGGATCGGCGAGCCTTTTCTCTATCTGCCATGTGCGAAATTTTACTATAAGCCTCTTCACAGGATTGGCAAACCTGGATTCATAATCCAGCGGCTTTATACCGATGGTCCTGATTACGAGCTCCACTACCGGGTTCGCCTTCACTATCTCGCTCTGAGTGATGGCCGCTCCTATATTCTGGTAAGATACGAGCTCGCGATAATAAGGAGACGCCGCCTGTTTCTCTCCCGTAATAAGCATCTTTACCGTAGCCTCGTATACGGGCGTACGAAGCAAGAGGCCTATCGAAACCGTGACCATGACCGTGACGAATGTAACTATTATCACCCACTTCTGGCGGAATAATACTTTGACGTAATCCCGCATCGTAAAATCTTCCATCTTCTCCCTCCGGTTTATGCTTTTAGAATAATCCTTCAGTGACGACCACTATATCTTCCGGCTGTATTACGACATCGCTGTCAGCCGAGCCTTTCATGGCAGCGCCCATATTAACCTTGATCGATTCATATCCGGGTTTATCTTTATAAGGCCTCAATATCTTGACGCGGCTCGCGGAACCGAACTTCGTCATTCCGCCGGCTATGGAGATCGCCTTCAACACCGTGGTATTATCTTCCAGCGGGAACGTCCCGGGCCGCATAACTTCGCCGTATACGAAGAATTTTCTTGACCGGGACTCTTTAAGCGTGACGGAGACCACGGGATACTTCATGTAACCGTCGGCAAGGCGCGCCTGTATATCGTTCTGGACATCGCCCAGGAGCATGCCCTTTACCGATACGCTGCCTATATAGGGAAATGTTATAGTGCCGTCGGAGGCCACGGGCGACAGATTCATAATGGGTTCCGGCTGAAGGACCGATATCTCAAGGATATCCCCTACGCCCACCCTGTATTCCCCCTGAGACTCCGGCCTATCGGCGGGATCTTGAGCCATTACCGCCTGAAAAGAAAAAAGCATAAAAAATACCACAATAAAAGCCGCTAACTTCATACACCCTCCTTTATCACTTTGCGCCTACTCCGAATATCACCGCCGGAATAGTCCGTAATATTATACTCACATCCATCCATAATGACCACTTATCTATATATTCGAGGTCGAGCCTCGCCCACTCGCTGAAATCTTTTATCTTATTCCTTCCGCTGACCTGCCACAAACAGGTAAGGCCGGGCCTCATGGTAAGCCGCCTTCTCTGCCAATTATCATATTTTGATACTTCGTCCGGAAGCGGAGGCCTCGGGCCCACTATGCTCATCTCGCCTTTCAGCACGTTCCATAACTGCGGGAACTCATCGAGCGAGAATTTTCTCAGGATCTTGCCGACCTCCGTAAGGCGCGGATCTTCTTTGAGCTTAAATACAGGGCCGTTCATCTCATTATCGGAGAGCAGGTCCTTGAGCTTACCCTCGGCGTCTTTTACCATGGTCCTGAATTTATAAAGAGTGAATTGCCTTCCATTAACCCCGACTCTCTCCTGTTTAAAGAATACAGGCCCCTTCGAGGTGGCCTTTACAAATATGGATAATACGAGAAAGACCGGAGACAAGATTATTAACGCCGCCGCCGAGAAGCTTATATCCATGACGCGCTTGATAATGGGCCCCCATACCCTGTCGGGCACTCTCTGAAAAGTGATGAGAGGAAAGCCATATAGATCCATCTGCCTGGCTTTGGCGAATTTCAGGGAAAAATAGTCCGTCGCGACGCTGACATTTATACCTTCGGTTTCACACAAAAGAAGCGCATCTTCTATCTTCGATAATGATGATTTTGGAATAATAAATATGACTTCATCCACTATGTTATTATGGATTATATCCTGTATATCTTCAAACGTACCTATAACCTTATAGGCGCCTTCACCAACTTTTGTACCGACCCTGTCCTTATCCTCATCCACGAACCCCAGTATCTTTAATCCCGACTCGGTGTGCTTCTCTATCATGCGGGCAAAATTAACCGCCCTGGAGCCTGTGCCGGCTATCAGGATACTGCGTATATTGTAATCCCTGCTCCTCACAAACCGGAAAAATCCCATCAATAATATCTTTTCCAATAAGATGACTATGGCCGTCAATGAGAAGGCTATTATTATGAACCGCCTGCTTATATATCCGACGTTGAAGAAGTAGAGCAGCATCCCCAGGGACCCTATGCCTATAAGCGCGGCGGACATCACGGTAGACGCTATGTCCGGGATGGATTTGGTACGGAACGACTCATACATCTTCAACAGGAATAGAAGAATGCCCCATAAGAATATATACGGATAGATGATGCGCATGTAGCTTTTAAATGAATAGGGGTCGCCCAATCTTTCCGCGATGAAGTACGCGGCTAAAAAGGACGCCGCGGATACGCACAGGTCCGTGAATATCATGAGGCGCCTGAATATGACGTAATGTGATTTTAACACTTTAAAACTCCATCCTGAGGCCCGCGTAAGCGGTATTCTTCGTATAATTCCTGCTGCTCTGATCGGAATCGGTCTTCGAAAACGAATAAGCTATCCTCGCTTTCGCGCGGCGCGTTAATTCATATTCTATGCTCGCGTTCAATCCGAAAAGATTATCCTGTATTCCCTGGGCTATATATCTGCCGTTACCGTAAAAACCCGCGGCGAAAAATTTAAGCCGCGCCCATATCTGCCTGGCGAAATTCGCCGATATCTGCCAATAATCGAATAGATCCTGTGAATAAGAATTCGTATAATACTGTTTATCGAAACTGATCGTGGCGGTGGTCCTCTTATCGAGTTCTCCCGTCAGCGAAGCGCTGAACATTGGTTTATAATACCTCGTATCATCGTAAGATACCAGATAGTCAAAAGCCGCCTTCAGATCGAAATACAATTGATCGGTCATATACTGGCGCACCCCGCCTCCCATAGACTGGGTGGTGGCGTCCCTGCCGGGATCGAACTTGCGTATGGAAAAACTATATGTGCCCATCGCGATGGTCTTTGACGTAATATAATAATCGAGCTCCGCGCCGGCCAGATTATAATAAGAATCGCTTATCTCTTTCCTCGACGGTAAATCTATATTATTCTGATATCTCAAAATAAGAGCCAGCTGTTTCAGGAGATCCATTGTAAGGTCCGCGTAAAACCTGTTCCTGAAGTAGCTGTATCTGCCGCCCGGGGCTCCGAATGCCTCATCGAAACTGCGGTATTCGTATGTATGGCTCAAGACGTCCTTAATGCTCATCCTGGCGCGCTTCGTAAGCTCGCTATTAAATTTTATCGTAGCGTCTTCCGATAGATTGGAATAATTAGGGTGATAGGCGAATATCTGCTGGGTTACGTTCCCTACAAAGCTGGCCGAGCTCGATCTGCCGGTATACTCCGCCAACAATCCCCCTGTCAAATTAGTTATAAAATCTTTCTTTGTGTTGGTATCGGCATAAGTGATGTTGTCGTCATAAGTCTCCCCTGCCTCTCCGATAACATTGAGCTTAATACCGCCAAAGTCATAAGAGTACGCTCTGGACGCGAAAAAAGCTACAGCTATCACAGCTAAAATAGTGCCGCGATGGAACACAGATTCTCCTTATATCAGCATATAATACTATTATAATGATTAGTAAGGCAGAGTATAATGGTAATCTTAAGAGATAATGAGACGATATTATATTATAATATCATTTTGTAGTCAAGGACTAATTGGCTGAATTTCGTAACTCTTAACTAATGATCAAATCGGTTTGAGGATACCGGTTCTTTAAGAATGTTGAGACGCTATTATATGTTTTCTGTAGATACGGAGTATCCAAATTATAGCCAGTATCTCCGCGAATAGAAACGATACCGCGCCGCCTATCATGCCGTATTTAGGCATAAGAAATATATTCAAAATGACGCTTAAGGAAGCGCTTGCCATGACCTGTTTCAGCACTTCCCTCTCAAAACCCGCCGCAATGAGCCCGGTGGAAAAAGGGAGATTAAAGAGCAGCGTCATAAGCCCAAGGCCCATTATCTTAAAAGGGACGCATGCGGGCAGATACTCACCGCCAAGAGCGAACGATACTATGCGATCGCTGAAGATAATTACGGGCAAAAAAACGAATACCATTATGGATAAAGATAATTTTAAGAATTTTCCCGTAGCATTGCTGAATTGGCGAATATTATCGCTGAATGTCGCCGACAGGCGCGGCAAGAGCGCATTCGCGAGAAATACCATTAACAGCGTAAATCCCCCTATGACTCTCCTCGCTATAGTAAAATAGCCCACCTCTTCCGGGCCCCTGAATAATCCCAAGAGCACTATATCGAGGCCGTTATAAACTTGAGCGAATATGGATATGAGCCATATGATCAAAGAGCTGGCGAGATAACGCTTTATCTGTTTCAGATAAGCGAAATCGAGCTTGGGCCTATACCTGAAATTGATAAGGAACAGTACAGGGATAAGGAACGCCGCGAGAGAATAAGCCGGAGTGGCTTTCAGAACATCGTCGGGGCCTTTGACTAGCGCCCAGACCATGAGAAATTGCAGTAGCGTGGTAGTCGCAAACGACACAAATACCATATGCATCTTCTCCTGCCCCTGGTAGGCCCATTCCGTGGATAACGCCGATACGAATAAAAGGAGCGAAGCGCCGAGCATGATGATCCTGAAACCCGCCGAAGGACAATATAAAAATGTGGCCGCCGCAAAGACTATAAATATAGAACTGGCGATGAGCAGTTTAAAAGATACTATCTCTGAGACATATTCCGAAATTTTGCCCTTGTTCCTGGCTATCTCTCTTATACCGTATGTGGATAATCCCAGGTCCACAAAATTTAAAAGATAGAATATGAATGAATGGGCGTAAGTGACCATACCGAACGCTTCTGCCCGCAGGGTCCTGGCAAGATAGACGAATAGCGTTATGCTAAAAAGGCTGCCTAATACATTAGCAGCCGCCATCCACATGAAATTTTTTTCGAGTCTTTCCACTATTTCTTCTTTATTAACTCCTTGAACATATCTATATAATCCGCCGCCTTATCAACAGTACCGCCGGTAGCGGCGCCGGTCTTATTTGTTATCTGGTTTATCGCGTAGGACGATATCTTATCTATAGCCATCGAAGTAAGCGCTCTTTTGGATATCGGCCCAAGATAAAATTTGGGGTTATTCATATCGCCTTTTATCTTAAAATCGAATATTATATCGCCGGAAGTGGTGGTGAAATACTTTACAAGGTCCGGTACCGACGCATCCCAGAACTGCGCGTTCTCGCTTCCGCTCTTAGTCTGGAATATAACATTTGATAATCTCACTTCATTGGTTGAACCGATGTTGC
This sequence comes from Candidatus Omnitrophota bacterium, assembly GCA_028748925.1. GTDB lineage: Bacteria > Omnitrophota > Gorgyraeia > 2-01-FULL-45-10 > 2-01-FULL-45-10 > 2-01-FULL-45-10. The sequence goes on along the minus strand of JAQTPE010000011.1, from coordinate 12,751 downwards.
CGTTATTGAAATCGAATACCAGATCCCCGGAGAATTGACCTCTCTTAAATATGATCGGGGATTGAGCGTCATAATACGGCTCAAAAGTGCGTATCCTGAGACCGGATACTTCGAATCTATTCGACATCGTCAGCCTGGGAGTCTGGGGGTTCAGGGATCCTATCCACTTTAATGTCTCATCGGACGCGCCGTTCAGATTTCCCTGCAGGATAAACGCCACTCCGAGCACCCCGGTGTAATTATCGTTAAAACTTATGGAGATATCCCCATTTATGGAATCGATAATTATCTCATAAGGATCCTGGTAAGGCACGCTGTCTATAAAAAACAACCTGCCATTTGTTATGCCGAAAGAAGGCGGCAGCTTTATGATGTCGGATAGCTTTTTGGTTTTATCGGCGCTTTGAGGCGCAGATCCGGGCGCCGTATTCGCTTTCAGGGATTCATCGGAGAGGCTGATAGGCATACTCTTGGCGGGAAAACTCTTTGTGAAACGATCCATCTCGATAAGATTTATCCTGCCGTCGGACAATCTCTCTACGGAGATTTCAGGCTTCTTAAAATAGATCGACTTTACATAGAGCCCTTCCGGAAAGAACGCGCCCTTTATTCTGTATGTGCATTTTACTTCCTCGATAACAAGCAGATATTTCGCGAGGAAACCGGGAGGGTTCAGGATCTTTAATCCGCCGATGGAAAAGACCCTGTTGACAAGATCAAATTTTATCTTATCGATCCTGACATATTCGGGCAGATTATCGCGGATGAATTTCTCGCCGTAATACTGTATTATCGCTTGCCTGTAGATGTAGACTACGACGGCGGAGATTATTGCTAATATTACAAGCGCGATCAGTATCTTTTTGATCATCACTGATTTTCTTTGAAGAGATCCAGAAACCTGTCTTCATATTGCAAATAGAGGTCCCACCTGTCGAGCTCGTTCTTAAGGCTCGACGCTTTCTTCCTGTCCCCTTTTGCTTCAACAAAGAGCTTCTCGATCCTTTCCATGATATAGCCGGGGATCTTCTTTTCGTGACGAGGATGCAGCTCGATGGATTCTTCTTCTATGGTTATGACGTCTTTTACCTTCTCCTCGATTATAAGCATCCTCTCTTCCATATCCTTTATATAGCCGCTGAGTTCCAGGACATCTATGGATATATTCAGCATCCTGTTCAGGGTCTCTATTATAGCGGATGAAGCCTTGGGATTTGGTAAGCTTATGGCGTAGTGAGGCATCGTGGCTAAAAGGCATATCGCGTCGATACCTTTTTTGGCGGCAAAACCGAGTAAGAGCCCGTTCAGGCCGGAGATATGCCCGCGATCCATGAGCATAATGCCGAAGTTCTTAAGATAATCCCTGAGGGACTCTTTATTTGCCGCGCCGTAAACCTCGGAAGCGTCTTTATAGCTGATAGGCACGGGAAAGGCGGCGCCGGTAAATATCCTGGAGACCTTAAGATCCGCGGCAACGCCGAGAACTTTGTTCAATAACTCTATGCCGCTTCTGCCTGCAGGCTGGACTTCCCCCTGGAACAGGATAATATCGGGATCCCTGGTATAGTAGAACGTGCTTAGCGGCGTCTTGGGGATCTTCGACAGGCCGTTTTTAACTTCCACCGCGTCAAGTGCCGCCAAAGGATCGGTCCTGATCTCGGCAAACCTCACCGCTTTGAGCTTTCTGCGAATATAGTCCGCCGTGCCGAGCGCCACATTTCCCATTCCGGGCCATGCGGCTATCATGATGGGGTTTACGACATCTATCTTTTTATAGTATCTGATATTTTCTTCCATACCGTTATATTATAAGCCAAAAGGAGAATAATTAAAACAATCTTTTATCCGCGGAACCCTTCCAAAGCCCGACGCCCTTCTCCCTGGCTTCCCTTTCCAATTTTAAGAATGTTTGAGCATGCTTTACATTGGGCACTACCGTCATCACTTGAGCGTAGCCTTCTTCCACGATCCTGCCGTTAACAAAAGTCCCGTCTTCAAGATAGACATAAGCGAGCAGCCTTCCGTACCTGTCATGCTTTTCAACGTCAAATTCAAGCCTGACCTTCTTGCCTGCCGCCAACTTCTCTGTGAAGTTTGAGGCCTCTTTACCCATCTTGATTATGGAATCAATATCCTTACGGCTTCTTTTGGAGTCGCGAGCAAGCTTATTATTGTAACGCGACTCCGGAGTATCGATCCCGATGAGCCGCACATCTTCGCCGCTGGATAGCCGCAAAGTATCGCCGTCTATGACCCTGCTTACATAAAAGAACTGATCCGCGGAATACGCGTTCAGAGCCGCGAAAATAAAAAATACGCCTATGAGTTGTTTCGGGAAAAATGTCTTAATGGAATTGACTTAGTAGTATATCTCTTCTTCTGAAATAACTTTACCGCTATCGTCGTATTTCCTTACAACCTTCTTGCGGCTGGTTCCCGTAGCCTCCATATCATCCCCCGGCTGCTGGACCCTCACGGTCTGTTGTGTTCTCTGTTTTACGGGCGCCTTACGATAAACTCTTTTTGGCTGAGATGGCTGTGTCATCATATCGAGCAGTACACCGCCTATCGCGCCGGTGCCCGCGCCTATCAAAGCGCCTTTACCCGCGCTACCGCCTGACGCTCCGGCTGATATAGCTCCAACACCGGCTCCCAGCAAGCCCTGTTTTATTACTTTCGCGCCGGTGGACTCCTGAGGAGGCTCTTCTTCGTAATATTCCTGCCCATCATAGTTATCTTCGTCATCATAGTATTGAACCTGCTGAGGCGCGGCGCTTCTGCGGCTGGAACTACCGCTGCTACCGCTTGACGAAGGCGTAGTTATGGCGTCCAAAAGCGCGCCGCCGATTACGCCGGTGCCCGCGCCTATCAAAGCGCCCGTGCCCGCGTTACCGCCGGACGCTCCGGAAGCGATCGCGCCGGTGCCGGCGCCCAGAAGACCCTGTTTTAGAACATTTTTTGTACCCTCATCGACGCCATGCGCAAGATTTGCGTAGAAAAAAAAGGAAATTGCTATAAATAACACCGCGGATATTTTTTTAAGGCTCATATGATCATCCTCCATGCTTTTAGATTGTATAAGAATAATATTACATTAAAAAACGCGATAATTCAAGCGGAATCTGCCATCGACAGTATCTCTTTGGGAAATATATTGTCGAGGCCGAGGATCCAGTTAGGGTCGAGGGCTTTCTTTATCCTCGCCATCTCCACAACGCCCTGTCTGCCATACATCACTTCCAGATATTCACGGCGCGTCTTGCCTATGCCATGCTCAGCCGATACCGTCCCGCCCAAAGAGACCCCTTTTTTTATGAGCGTCATGCAAATATCTTTGGATCTCCTGTGTTCCATTTCATTCTTGGGCAGAAGATTTACATGTAAATGGCATTCCCCTATGTGCCCGAATACCGCGTGATCTATACCGCAAGCCGTAAGAGTATCTACATAAAAATTCATAAGTTCTGTAAGATTCTTCTCGGGTACCGCTATATCCGTACTAAGCCGGCGCATACCTGTGCGCCTGACTATATCGTTCAGCGCTTCGGGTATAGCGTAACGGAACTGATTAAATTTTTCGGTCTCATCCGCCGTCATGGCCGCCCACGTGTCGTCGAGCGAAGCGTTATGTCTCGCTATTGTTTTGAGCCATCCGTCTATGATCGGCTCTTCATCGCGGCCGGTCAACTCCTGTTCAAAGAATATGGCGCCTTTCGCGTCCGGAGGGACATTGTCATTTTTAGCTTTTAGGAGCCTTAGGGCGTTTACGTCAAAATATTCTATCGATAATGCCGACGAGCGTCTCGCTTCCGCCGCGAAAGACCACGCGTCCCGCATATCCTTAAAGAATACGAACGAACTGAATATTTTGTAAGGCATCCCGGAAAGAGATAATTCCGCCTCTGTTATGATCGACAGAGTGCCTTCCTGTCCTATGAATAGGTCTATATAGTCCGTTCCTTCCCCGGCAAAGTAACCTGCCGAGTTTTTTACATCGGGTATCTTATATGTGGGTAACGGAATAACAGGATCTTTGCCTATCAGTATCGTCTGACCGCGTTCTATTTCGAATATCAGGCCGGTGGGCAAGACCATCTTCAGTCTCTTCACCTGCTTTCGCGTAGGGCCATACTTAAAAGACCTGGCTCCCGAGGCGTTGGTCGATATCGTTCCTCCCAGAAACGCCGATCTCTCGGTAGGGTGGCTGGCATAGAAAAGGCCCTTTTCGGAACAGGCGTTCTTAAAATCTTCCACCAATACACCCGATTGGGCGACGGCAGACATCCGGTCCGTGGAGATATCTATTATCTTGTTGAATTTTTCCAGCGATACGACAACTCCTCCGAAAGGGATCCTGGAGCCGGTTGTGCTCGTACCGCCGCCTGAGACAGTTATAGGCAGTTTATCTCTATTAGCTTTCTTTACGAATTCGGACAGCTCTTCTATGTTCTCGGGGATAACGATGCTGTCGGCATGTCCGCCTTTTAGATTTGAGCTATCCTCAAAATAGCCCTTTATGGAGTTTTGATCTCTCTTTATTAACATGGGATCAGGAATAGAGTATATGCAGAAAAAACGCTTTTTGCAAGAATAAAAAATAATGGGGAGGAAAAATAGGATGTGTCCCTATTTTTTGTTGATCGCTTCGGTGGTCTGCTTATCCTGCCACGCCTTCTTAAAACTCATATCGCTCTTATTCGCGTCGGAAGTCTTAAGCGGAGGCGTAACAGCCGCCATCTGGCACATATTCACGGCAAGGTTTTGCTGCGGTTTGGCCTTAATGCCGGAAAAGAAACCTATGGTAATCAATAATGTCACTGCAACTACTTTAGCCGCCGTATTATTATAAAAACGGACAGGTTTTGCAGTATACTTCATCTCTATGCCGGATACGATATTACCTGACAAATAATCTCCGGCTATATCTATAGCTTCGTCCTTATTCGCCGCGTCGGATGTTATCTCTATATTAGTTTTGTATTTCATGACCTATATCTCCTATTCCATACTTTTAACTCTGCTCAAAGTATAGCACCATATAATATAGCAGTCAAACTATATATCTAACTATTTTCAACCTTAACTCCGTCGGAGACTATAGTGCGGATTTAGAGAGATTGGTTCCTATTTGGAAGGCTCTTTGTAATGCGGCTTCTCTTTTAGGATCGTCGATCGACATCGCGTCTAATCCCGATATGGACAGGTCTGACAGGTAATCTATATCATGCGTTACAAAAAAAACCTTGACTATTTTTTTGGCGTTTTCAAAATATTCTTCCGTATTCTTCCCCGCGACACACAAAAAAATCCCCTTGCGCTTCTTATTCGCGGGCAAACCTCTCTTCAGAATATACTTGGCTATCCAGGAGCTATGGCACCTGTCTATCATGGCTTTAAGCTGGGCTGTAATATTTCCGAAATATATCGGCGACGCCACTACTACGGCATCAGCGCCGGCTAACTTTTCATATACCGGCCTCATATCGTCATCGAGTATGCATATGCCGGTTTTATCGCACCCGCCGCATTCCTGGCATGCCTTGAAATTCAGATCGTTTAAGATTATCTTTTCGGTATGAGCGCCTGACCTTTTTGCCCCGTCAAGCACCTTGTCTAAAAGAAGAGTCGTTAGGCCGCCGGCCTTAGGGCTGCCGCTTATTCCGAGGATATTCACAGGCGCCTATTCTCCTATCTTATCCCGTTTTTCCTTCTTTACCTTAAGACCTATATCGTTGGCTATATCGAAAAACTCTTTTTCTGAAATATCATCGAGCGTCTTGCGGCGCTTATCGAGATGCTCGTTGAGCTTTATCGCCTTCTCCTGCATTTCACCATGCGTCTCTTCGGAACCTCCCAGGAGGGCAAAATTCTTCCCTTTAGTCACTCTTATATGACCATCTTTATTGTCCAGCCCCATACCGAGCAATATCTTCCTGCTTAATCTGCTCAACTTTCGAACCCGCCTTTTTTATCCTAAATTTTATATACCTTATCACCCTGCCTGACGCGCGATTTCACCAGCAGGCCTATCTCCTGCCCTTTCTTCCCTTCCGGGATAGTGGCATGATCGAGCTGTATAGATAAAACCTTCTCTTTAAAATCTGTGGTATGGCCTTTTATATATACGGAATCGCCCACTTTTAATCCGTTCTTTATCAACTTTACCGCGGCCGCGTTAACATGCGGAAAATAATGAGTGACCTCTCCGATCTTTTCCAACGACGCTTCCAGGGTATCGGGCTTCTTCGCTTTCGACTTCGCCCTCTTCGGAGAGAGCTTTCTTTTCGCGGCTTTTTTAACCTTTGGCCGGGCTCTTTTTATGATCTTTTTGGCTTTCGCTTTCTTATTCCCAACCTTTGCCCTCTTCTTAACCATAAAGACCTCCTTATTTTTTATTCGAAGAACTCAGTATTGCTATACTTATATTTACATATGCCGCGCCTGGAACTCTGAATAAATTCTATTAAATGATCCAGTTCCTTTGACGGGCCAAGTTTTTTCATCTCTTCTATCGCCTGGGTCGTATTGAAGTTAGAGTGATAAAGAAGTCTAAACGCCTCCATGATATTGTGTATAGCCTCGCGCGGGAATTTGGCCCGGCGCAAAGCTACAAGGTTGACGCCCCGAAGGACCGACGGACCTCTTACAAGCATATAAGGAGGCACATCTTTATTGACCCCGGAGAATCCTCCGATCATGCAATAGTCACCGATCCTGCAGAATTGGTGCACCACAGCGTTTCCTGACACAAAAGAATTATTCCCTACATCGACATGCCCCGCTAAAAGCGCTCCGTTGGCCAGTATCACATTATTCCCTATGTGGCAATCATGGCCTATGTGAGAGACGGCCATCAGGTAACATCCGTCCCCTATAGTTGTAGCCTCTCCGTCTTTGGTAGAACGGTGTATTGTGGCATATTCTCTTATAACAGTTCTTTTGCCTATCTTAGTGAGCGTCTTCATATTCACATCGAAAGAGAGATCCTGCGGCAGATGCCCTACTACCGCGCCCATATGCACCTGAACATCTTCACTTATACGGGCGCCGCCGCAGATATAGGCATGCGGCCATATCTTTACGCGGCTCGATATCTCGACGTCATCCTCTATGATAGCATACGGCCCTATCTCAACGTCTTCGGATATCTTTGCGTTTTTACTCACTACCGCAAGTTCGCTTATTTTGGTCATTTTGCCTTTCTGTGGATTGAATCCAGTAATTTATTTATCGCGTCCGCTATCGGCTTTACGTCATCGCTCTTTCTCAAGTGTATCCTATGCGAAAAATCGTGGTTATTTGTTATCTTATTCAGCTCCTTTTCGATCCTCTGAAGAGGGCCGGCGATCCTGTGGGAGAGCACCGTCCCCCACCATATCAAAAGAAGGAATAGCGGCGGCAGACCTATGGCAAGAATCGCGTTTATCTTCTTTACCACCGGGAAGAGGTTATACGCTATAGATTCCGGTATACCGAGTTGTTCGGCCATAACGGTGAATATGAGATAGTAAAGACATCCTATGGCGAAGAGGAGAGGCACTGCCATAGAAATGATCAGAAGTATAAGATACTTTAACTGGACGCGCTTATTCGCCAATATCTTCTTCCTGCGAAATAACAAACTCATGGGATTTAAAGGCATTATTTTACCTCCTTATATCCAAGTTTGATATCATCATACATGGCGTCGGCGCTGGTGCCTGTATGCTCCGTATTTGTCATGAAAGCCACCGCGCCGATGTCGTATTCACACGACCTACCGAAAGCTTTCATATAATCTGCCGCTATATCACGCTCCTCCTGGAACCATTTCTTATCTTTATTAGGGCCGCTCCTTGCCACTATAAGCTTAATATTTTTTGAGTAAGGGCTCGTCCCTATCATACCCTCGGGAAGAGTTTCCGACCATATATACTCAAGGACTTTGGAATTCGTAAAAAACATAGCGGGAAATATGACATAGACCCTGGCGGCGAAATCATCTTCATTTTCAGCCTCCAGGCTCTCTTTCGCTTTCTTTGCGGGAAACTTATTTACGTTCCACTTCCAGCTTATCACAGGATCCTTCTTCTTCGCGTCAAGCTTAAGCTTGTAATATAGCGCCGAGGCGGTCTTATCGCTCATTGCCCTCACATACGATAGCGTCTGCCCCTGCTCTATCTTGTATATAACTTTGCCCTTAAATACTTTCTCCTCCCACTCTTTAAGCGCGTTCGCGGCGGAGAACGGAAAATCCTTGATTATCTCGGTCTTTTGCAATGTTTTTGGCGCGGCTTTAAAAAACATATTACGCGCCAGAAACGATAAGCCGATAAGAGCCGCAAAAATCGCTGTTATAAATATAAATAAAGACGTTTTTCTAAACATAAAATATAGGATATTTTACCAAATCGGCGCGGGCAAAGCCACAAAAAAAGTGGGACGGGTTTAAGCCCGCCCCACTTTAGTACTAACTTGTGCAACTTGCCTTAGAAGCTTACCTTTACCGACGCAACTATATCGGTTGCGGTTGAATCACCAGGGTTCTCATACGGATGCGTGCCTGCATGTGTGTAGACATCGCCCGGCATGAAATAACCCATCGCGAGATTGAAACTCACGTCTTCCGTGTAGTCCCAAGTCGCGCCGCAGTCAAATTCCGTTCCGACATATCCGTGGGTTCTTGTGAAGTTCGTAATATACTGATACTGATTCCAGAACAGGTTGACGTTTCCGGTGAGCTTCAAACTATCCATCGGCTGTAAACTGCCGCTGAATATCACCTGATACTGGTTCGTGAATGAAGCATCGGCGCTGTTATAATAACGTCCGCCCTGATACGGATACGAAGATGAGAAGTAATACCTTCCGATAAATTCACGGATCAATGAATCGGTCTTACCTCTGAACATCGGATCCCAACCGGTATACTGGCCGGAACCATTAATAGCTGTATCCTCCGGATCATTACCGGAATACCATATGAACTCAACGCCCAGTTTCGGCTTCCATGCCCACTTATCCGTGAAATATCTCAATTCACCACCGACGTCGAGGGCGCCTGCCAACCTGGATCTGTTATTGCTCTGCAGTTGATTCCCCGCATAGCTTCCGAACTGACCGGCAAATTCTCCGTAGAGAGTGATAATGTCTATCGGATCAAAGCTTCCTCTCAAGCCGAGAGTGCTAACGCTGTTGTTAGCATTGGGATTCGCCCAATTCCATGCTTTAACCTGATTATCTCTCTTCAAGAACCAGTAACCTTCCGCTTCTCCCTTGTAAGCATCGAACTTATAACCAACGTTCGCGCCCCAGAGATCGAGACCGTCATCGGCCTGTATGGAATTGCCCCATATCTTGGAATAGACAGCGGTCAATGTCCACGGATCGAAATCCAATACCGCTTTTACCGAGTCAAACGCGTTCAACGCGGTGTATTCAGGCGCGCTGAGAGGCGACGGACCATTGGTAAGACCGAAATTGCCGGCGTTCCTGACGCGCTGATTAGCGCCAACTATGAAACCTTTACCGAACCACAGGTTCTGGCGACCGATGCTTACAGTGAGCGGAGAATATATGAAATTCTTCAGAGTCAAATACGCCAACTCTAAATCTACCGCAAACTCGTTATCATCAGTCTGATACGCGGTGCTGTGGCCAAAACCACCTGAACCGATCGTGCCTAGCTGAGCGGTTCTATTATATCGATCCGATCTGGCAACGTTCCAATCTCTCTGGTTCACTAACCTGATGCAGGTGGAGACGTTATCAGTGAGATCGGCGTCTATCTGCAATTCAGTCGTTGACATGAACCATTGAGAATTGGATCTGTCCACACCGATCCTGGTATCTGCAGCGTCTGCCGCAGGAACACCTGCCGCGCCGCCGCCAGTAGCAACACTCGACCAATACGCAGACGACTGCTCATTCTGCGACGCGAAGCTGCCATTGGCCTGGTAACCATCTCTGAAGAAACCTCTAACAGCGAGATCTCCGCTTACTTTTACATTCTGGGTCTCGGCGTAGACACCAGTCGCCATAAAAGCGACTAATGCTATTACGCTCAAAACTCTTAAAAATTTCATCGGTCCTCCTTAGCACTTCTTTATTTTAATATCTATAAACCTTATATTTCAATACGGGAATGTGACCCGCTGTATATATCATGACCTGCTTTTATCAATAGCGCCACGTTTCGGTAACCCTGGGCTCGTCTATTTCATCCCTCCTTTTTTGCCAAGATTCAAGCTACCCGTTAACGCTATTACACACTATAACATCTGCCAAAAGTATACCATAAAGCTAACTTTTGTCAAGGGAATATGACTATTTTATTTCTAACTCACTGCCTTTAATCGGTTTACGACCTCTTCTGAATTGCGAAATATCTGATTTATTTCATCGGAATTCAACCCTAACTTCGTTAGGAATACCCTCGCTCCTTCGGCAGTAATGAGGTCGTCCGGAGAGTGAGAATCGTTATCCAATACCATTTTGGCGCCGAATCTCTTTGCAAGGGCTATAACATGGCCATTTGCGGGAGAATGGCTCGATCGTGTGGTGATCTCTAACAGGACGCCCCTCCTGGCTGCCAGCGCCATATCGTCATCCGTTATATTTCCGGGATGAGCCAGGATATCACAGCCTGCCTCTATAGCGCATCTATTGGTCCCGGGTATGACCGGCTCTGATACGGTTTCGCCATGAACCACCACTATCTTCGCGCCATTTTTGCGGGCGTACTTAACCAAGACCGGGATCTCTTTAAGCGGAGCGTGCGTAACCTCGACTCCGGGGATCACGAATATCTCCCAGTCCTTATTCAATACTTCGGAGACCTTTACGATCCGCGGCAGGACGAAATCTATGTTCGATGAGTCAACATGATCCGTCAACGCGATCGCCTTGTAACCTTTCACCTGCGCGCGCCTGACAAGTTCGCTCGGTAAAAGCTCTCCATCCGAAAGCAATGTGTGTGTATGTAAATCTATCATAATATTTTTTTGGCGCCCCCGGCCTGAGTCGAACAGGCGACACCAGGTTTAGGAAACCTGTGCTCTATCCATCTGAGCTACGGGGGCGTATAATGTATCAGCAGTATTCGTCTTTAATTAGAGATGTTATGTGATAGCCCTTGAGCTTATCGCGGCCTTTTAGCGGAAGCAGTTCTATGACAAATGCTATTCCCGCTACCACGCCGCCCATCTTTTCGACAAGGCCTGCTACGGCCGAAACCGTTCCGCCTGTAGCTAAGAGATCGTCCACTATCAATACTCTCGCTCCCCCGGCAAAAGCGTCCTGGTGTATCTCGAGAGTATCCTGCCCGTATTCAAGGTCATACGTTACGCTGTGCGTCTTGGCGGGGAGCTTGCCTTTTTTTCTTACAGGCACCAACCCAATGCCCATCTTATAGGCGACGGCCGCTCCAAAAATAAATCCCCTGGCCTCAACGCTCAAGACCACATCTATCTTTTTATCTCTGTATTCGTCCGCAATTCCGTCAACCGCCGCGGCAAACGCCTTGCCGCTCTGAAGCAATGTCGTGATATCCTTGAAGATTATGCCTTCTTTCGGAAACCCGGGAATGTCGCGGATATGTTTCTTCAGGTCTATCATTTTTTGCCTCCCTTATAACTTTCCTTCTCCTGCTGGACCATCATCTCGCGAATCTTCTTCATGGCCGCCGATTCTATCTGGCGCACCCTCTCCCTCGTTATACCGAAATGCTTGGCGGTATCTCTCAGAGTGTGCGGAATTCCGTCTTTGAGTCCAAAACGTAAACTTAAGATCTTGCGCTCCCGTTTCGACATCTTTTCGAGAAGCCCTTTGATCCTCTCCTGCATAAGAAAGTTGGAGAGCCCGTCAACCGCCGAGATTATGCTCTCGTCCTCTATCAAGTTCATGAATTCTGTCGTACCCTCTTCGCCTATAGGCGCGTTGAGGCTCGATATCCCGGTCATCATCTTATGAAGCAGCTTCACTCTCTTCATAGGAAGACGCATCTTCTTCGATATTTCGCTAAGCCTGGGTTTTCTCTTAAGCGAACTCGTAAGATGTTCCGTCGTCTTCTTAAAACGCGACATCATCTCTGTTATATAGACGGGGATCCTGACGGTCTTGCCCTGATTGGCGATGGAGCGCGATATATACTGGCGTATCCACCACGCGGCATACGTAGAGAACCTGTAGCCCCTCTTGTGGTTGAATTTTTCAACCGCCTTCATGAGGCCCATATTGCCTTCTTCGATGAGGTCGAGTATAGAAACGCCCAAGCCGGAATATCGCTTGGCTATATTTATGACAAGCCTCAGATTAGATTGTATCATCTTGGCCCGGGCAAGCTTGTCGCCCCTCTTTATCTTCTTGGCGAGATCCACTTCTTCTTCAGCCGTAAGAAGGGGGATATTTTTTATATCCCTTAGATATGACCTTATCGGATCCATGATTTAGCCCTCAGCTTTCAGTCGTCAGCCATCAGCTACTGATAGTTTTTTTATTTTTTGCTCTCTATAGCCGCCTGAGCCGCTGCCAGACGGGCTATCGGAACCCTGAACGGAGAACAGCTAACATAGTTCATCTTTACTCTGTGACAGAACTTAACGCTATCCGGATCTCCGCCGTGTTCGCCGCAGATGCCGACCTTGAGATCTTTACGCACAGAGCGGCCGCGATCTATACCTATCTTTATCAACTCGCCTATACCATCCTGGTCTATGGTCTGAAACGGATCGGCCGGCAATATCTTTGAATTGATATAATCGGGCATGAAACT
>JAQTPE010000010.1 GCA_028748925.1 Candidatus Omnitrophota bacterium | reverse complement strand
AAGGATATCAAGGGCGTCTTATATCCGTTTAGCTGGCTTAGGTTATTTCTCTGGATACTCGCCGCGTCGATTGCGCTTGGGATAATAATCGCGGTGATATTAAAATTGGTATTTAAGAAAGCTCCGCCCAAACTTCCTCACGAAATAGCCCTTGAGGAGATAGCGGCCGCGAGTAAACAGTTTGCCTCCGGCGGCGAAGTAAAAGATTATTATGTCAGGATATCGGATGCGGTAAGACGGTATATAGAGAGCGCATTCTCTTTAAAGGCGCCGGAGATGACGACGCAGGAGTTTTTAGTCTCCTTGAGCTCGCCTTCTCCCGGTGCGGTACGGGGAAGCTCGTTAAAATTACAAACCGCCCATAAGGATCTATTGGCTATATTCATGGAAGCCTGCGATCTTGTAAAGTTCGCGAAATATAAACCCGTAAGGAAGGATATAGAGGGTGTATTCGATACCGCGAAAAAATTTATCGAAGAATCGAAGGAGATATATATGAAGAAAGAGTCTCCGGTCTAATTTATGTTCTTATTCAAAGACCCTGTAATCTTCTGGCTCTTACTACTGCTGCCCGTCGTCTTCATAGCAGACAGAAGCCGGCGTTCGGGTTCCAGCTTTGTATTTTCATCCGAAGACCTCGTAAAGGATCTTAAGCCGACCGCGAGAGTGCGTTTAGGTAAATCGTTGATCATTTTAAGGATAACCGCTATCGCTCTTATGATAATAGCGCTGGCCCGTCCACAAGCCATCTTAGATAGTTCAAAGGCCATATCGGAGGGTGTGGACATAGTGTTGGTCATCGATACATCGACAAGCATGCTGGCCGAGGACTTTATGCTGGGAGCGAAAAGGATAAACAGGTTCGATCTTGTCCGCGAGGTTGTAAAAGATTTTATAAGAAAGAGAAAAGATGACAGGATCGGTATGGTGGCCTTTGCCGCCCGCGCTTATACCGTCTGCCCTCTCACCACAGACTATGCGTGGCTCAATGAGAACCTCGACAGGGTGAGGGTTGGCATGATCGAAGACGCTACCGCGGTGGGTTCCGCCATAGCGAGCTCTATAAACAGGCTCAAGAACAGCAAGACAAAGAGCAAGGTCATAATACTTCTTACCGATGGCGTGAATAATGCCGGAAATATATCGCCTTTAGTCGCGGCGGAAGCCGCCAAAGCCCTGAAGACAAAGATATATGCGATAGCCGTAGGTACCAAGGGGCTCTCGCCGTATCCTATGAAAGATTATTATGGCAGGACCGTTTACAGGAATATACCGATAGAGATAGACGAGGAGTCGTTGAGAAAGGTGGCTGAAAATACAGGCGGAAAGTACTATCTTGCGACCGATACGGAAAAACTGAGAAACATATATGATGAGATAAACAGGCTCGAAAAATCGAATATCGAGCACTTTGGATACAGGGAGTACAGTGAGTTATTTTATTATTTTCTTATACCCGGTATGATGCTTCTGATAGCGGGGATATTCCTGTCGAACACAGTATTTTTAAAGGTTCCATAAGATGAACTACGCGGATCCCGGATATATTTCAATACTAATATTTTCCAGTTTCTTATTGGTCCTTTTTTATATCTGGGTCATGAGGAGGCGCAGGTCCCTCATGGAGCGTTTTGCCGAAAAGAAGATGATAGAAGGAATTGCCCCGCATTTCAGCGTGGCGCGCAAAATTTTGAAGATGGTCCTGACCGGACTGGCTTTTCTGCTCTGCATATTCGCTTTGGCGCGCCCTCAATGGGGTTTTGAATGGCAGGAGGTGAAGAGGACGGGCCTGGACATACTGATAGGCATAGATGTTTCCAAGAGCATGCTTGCCAGGGACATGAGACCGACAAGGCTGGAACGCACAAAATACGCGGTAAAGGACCTTGTAAGAAAACTGAACGGCGACAGGATCGGTTTAATAGCATTCGCGGGAAGTTCGTTCTTGCAGTGCCCGTTGACAATAGATTATAACGGTTTCCTGCTGGCGCTCGATGATCTTAATACCGAAACCATACCGAGGCCCGGCACCGCCATATCGACAGCGATAAGAGACGCCATAAATGTACTGAAAGGCGCCGATAAGAAATTCAAGGTCTTCATCCTGATAACGGACGGCGAAGAACTCGAAGGCGATGCCATTGAGGCGGCAAATGAAGCCGCGCAGGCCGGTATCCGTATATATTGCGTCGGAGTGGGCACCGCTGAAGGCGATCTTATTCCCGCGATAGATGAACGGGGCGAAAGAGGATATCTTGCCGACAAAGCCGGCCAGGTAATTAAGACGCGCCTTAATGAAGATCTCTTAAAAAAGATAGCTGTCGCTACCGGCGGTAATTATGTAAGAGCCACGCCGAGCGATTTCGGGCTGACGCTTCTTTACGATAAGAGCATATCGAAATTGGAAAAGAGGGATATAGAGGCGAAGATGAAGAAACATTATCAGGAGCGTTACCAGATATTTTTAGGCATCGCGGTCGTTTTCCTTTTATTGGAATTGCTTATTTCGGACAGGAAGAGATAATGAGGAATTTTAAATTCAGCGTCATTGTTTCGTCGCTATCGCTCCTCGCAATGGTATCGCTTTTTATATTAATGACCGCAACATTGGCCTATGCCTCCATCGCCGAAGATGTAAAAAAGGGCAATATGTTGTATAATAATAAGAAATATGATGAGGCGATAAAAGTATATGACGGCGCCCTTGACAAGAAGCCCGATAATGTCATGCTCAGGTTCAATAAAGGAGACGCTTTATACAAAAAAGGTTCGTATAACGCGGCTATAGAGTCTTATAATAAAGCTATCGCGCAGGGAAGCGCATGGATATTGGCGGGTTCGGATTATAATATAGGAAATTCCAATTACAGGATAGGAGCGGAGCGAGCCGCGGCCGATATAAATAAGGCGAAAGAGCATTATGAAACTGCCCTGCAGTTTTATAAGCGCGCTATAGATTTGAATCCCGGCGACAGAGACGCAAAGTTTAATTATGAATTTGTTGATCAGAAATTGATGAGCCTGAAGGAAAAAGAAGAAAGTCAGAAGAAGAATAAGGATCAGGAGCAGGATAAGGAAGACAAAAAAGATAAGAGTAAGGACAATAAGAGAGATCAGAATAAACAAAATCAGGGCGGGCAGGGTAATCAGGATAAAAAAGATCAGAATAATAAGGACCAAAAGGATAAGCAGCAGCAAGATCAGAAGCAGAAACAGGATCAGGAGCAGAATAAAGAAAAAGACCGGAAGGAGCAGGACCAGAATAAGCAAGGGCAGGGCCAGGAGAATAATCAGCAGAAGCAGCAGCAATCGGATCAGAATAAAGAAGAAGAGAAACCCGGGCAGAATCAGGGGCGATCGAAGAGCGAAGAAGATAAGAAGCAGGAAGACCGGAAGAAGCAAGAGGAGCAAGATAAACAGGAAGAGGAGAGTAAGCAGAAAGAGCGTGAAGAGCAGAAGAGGCAGGAAGAAGAGAAGAAGCAGAAAGAGCGGGAGGAGCGGAAGAAACAGGAAGAAGACGATAAGCGGGAAGAGAGCCGGCCCGGTTCGCAAGGCGAAGGAGAGAAAGAGAAGCCTGAGCCCAGGGAGAGTAAAGAGGGGCAGTCCCTGCAATTCTATGAGCAGGGCGAGGGCGAGCAGAGAGAGATGACGGAAGAAGAAGCCAGGATGCTTCTCGAGGGATACAGAGGAGAGGAGGCTACGGCCCAATCGATCAGAATGCGCAGGAAACAGGTGCCGATGCCGGAGCCGGAGAAAGATTGGTGAGTCCCACCGCTGCGGTGGGGTGGATATGGATATGAAAAAAGGATTACTCTTACTACTATTATTGTCGTTTTTTGTGTCGTATGCGTCTGCCGAAGATATTAAGTTCGAGGCCGGCATAGATAAGAAGACCGTTGCCATAGGCGAGAGCGCCCAGCTCGGTCTCACTTTTTATGGTACACAGAATGTTCCGGCGCCCGATATAGGGAATATAGACGGATGCGAAGTCCGGTATCTCGGCCCATCCACTATGATGACAGTTATCAATGGGACCGTATCGAACTCGGTAACGCATATGTATAAAATACAACCGTTGAGACTGGGGAAATTTCAGTTCGGTCCATTCACTTTTAAATATGATGGAAATACTTATACATCCAGCATCGCATTTCTTACGGTAACGGAAGAGAAGGCAAGGCAGGAACCCTTTAAAAAAGAAGACGAAGAGAACATCATCGATTCGCTCGATATAAAAGACAGGTTATTTTTAACCCTTAAACTTGATAAGACGAAAGCTTATGTAAATGAGATCGTACCCGTAGTAATCAAAATTTATGTTAACAGGATGAATGTAAGCGACATACAACTTCCGACCTTTAATCAGGAGGGTTTTTCGAAAGCGCAATTTGAGGATCCGAAACAGTATCGCGAGCGCATGGGGGGGTTATTATATGATGTGCTGGAATTCAAGACCACCATCTTTGGGACCAGGCCGGGTGATTATAAGCTTGGCCCAGCCACGTTAAAATGCAACCTCGCCGTAAAGAAGAGGGTCCGCAATATGTCCGCGCTGCATGACGACTTCTTGAACGACAGAGGCATGAGGGATCCGTATTTTGAGGATTTCTTTACAA
Source organism: Candidatus Omnitrophota bacterium (assembly GCA_028748925.1). Classification (GTDB taxonomy): domain Bacteria; phylum Omnitrophota; class Gorgyraeia; order 2-01-FULL-45-10; family 2-01-FULL-45-10; genus 2-01-FULL-45-10. The sequence continues at coordinate 20,522 of JAQTPE010000010.1, read as the reverse complement.
GGTATGAACGTTATCCCGTAGAGTTAAAATCCGACGAGGTCAACCTTGTGCTTTTGGCGCTTCCACAGGAAGGACGGCCCGAAGATTTTTCCGGAGCGGTAGGCGACTATCAGTTCATATATTCGGCAGGTCCCAAAAAAGTTAAAGTCGGTGACCCTGTGACGCTCAAGATGGAGATAAACGGTACTGGTAATTTCAACACGGTGATAATTCCGAAATTGGATAATACGGAAGGTTTCAGGGTATACGAACCTCAGATAAAGACTGAGCCGGGTAGAAAGACGTTCAGGCAGGTACTTATACCCGAATCCGACAAGGTTTATCAGACTCCTAAAGCCGTGTTCACTTACTTCGATCCGGATAAGGGTATATATAAGACGATCACGCAGGAATCCACGCCGCTACAGGTGGAAAAGGTGCCTGAGTCGCCGGCTCAAGTTATCGGACAGGCGCCTGCGGTTCCTCCGGCGACACCCGTCTCTCTTGATACCGGGCCCAAAGAGAAGAGGGAAGATGCGCAGCCTCAGGGCGACATATTATATATAAAGGAGTCGATGGGCGGCGTTCAAACAAAAGATTCGGAAGCGTACAAGAGCGTATTTTTCCTTATGCTCTTTCTGGTGCCGTTACTCGTCCTGATAGTTACATATTTCATAACAGCCAAACAGGATCGTCTGAGGCGGGATACGAAGTATGCCCACAGGACGGAAGCTTTTAAGAATATGCGCAAGGAATTTTTCGAATTAAAACGCCACTTAAAATCGAACGATTCAAAAGGTTTCTACGAAACGCTCTTCAAGGCCATGCAGGATTATCTCGGAGGCAGGCTTTATATGCCGGTGGCCGGATTGACCTTCGATACGATCGAACCGATACTTAAGTCCAGGGCCGTAGACGCGGCGGTGCTGAATAAGATAAAGAACATATTTAACGTATGCGATCGGGCAAAGTTCGCTCTTATAAATTCCGATACGCTCTTGATGAAAGACGATATGAAGTCTCTCGAAGAAGTGATACGGGAACTGGAAAGATTTAAGATATGAAGAAGATCCAATTGATCCTTATATTATTGATATTCTTTGCTAATCTTGCTGTTTCAGCGGAGGATTCGCAGGATCCGCGCAGTCTGTTCTATAAAGCCAATTCGCTTTATGAAAAGCGGGATTACGAAAAGGCCTCGGAGGCATATGCAAAGATCCTGGATATCGATACCGAAAGCGGCCCTCTGTATTTCAATATCGGGAACACTTTTTTTAAGATGGGAAAGATCGGATATGCCATACTTGCATATAAGAGGGCTCAGAAGCTGATGCCGGGCGACAGCGACCTTAAATCAAATCTTGCCTATGCTGAATCGTTGACTGAAGATTCGGCTCTTCAGGCTTTGACCCAGAATAAGATAGCATGGTTCTTCAAGTTCCCGTTCAGGGAATATAGCCTCAATACCATATCGATCATATTGAGCATTCTATATCTCCTGCTGATAGCAATGCTTTTGGCGGGTATTATCTATCCGATGCTTAAACGCCGTATGACCATCATTTTTTTACCCGTGCTCATAGGTTTCTTATTGACGCTAGGAGCGTTTGGCATCAGATATTATGACGAAGAGATACTTAGTCATGGCGTAGTGGTTGCCAAGGAAGCCGAATGTAAATATGAGCCTATCGACAAGTCTAACAACTATTTTACGCTGAAAGAGGGGCAGGAAGTCCTCGTACTTAAGACCAGGAACGGTTGGAGGCGCATAAAGAGGCTCGATGGCAAGCTGGCCTGGGTTAAGAGCGACGCGATCGAAGAGATCTGATCTTGTGGCAAAAACACGGGATCGATCCCGGACAGGGCCGTCATCTCGGCATAAGCCGCGCATTGAAGGGATTGACTAAGATGCGTCGCATATGATATATTAATAAGCTTATTATATTAAAAATAATGAAGAATATATCTATTATAGGCGATGGGGGATGGGGCACAACCCTGGCAATACTGCTTTCCGGCAAGGGGCATAATGTCACGCTCTGGGGCGCTTTTTCGGAATATGTGGAAACCGTTAAGGCTAAAAGAGTTAACGCAAAATTTCTTCCCGGGGTAAAGATACCTCAGGAAGTCAATATAACATCATCTTTAAATGAAGCGATCGATGATAATGAGATGATTGTATTGGCGGTTCCTTCTCAGTACATGAGAAGCGTCTTGACAAGGCTCACGCCGTATAAATTGTCCGGCAAGATATTTGTAAGCGTCACCAAAGGTATCGAGAATAAGACGCTTAAACGAATGTCGGAGATAGTGCATGAACTCCTGGGTTCTATAGAGATATGCGTACTTTCGGGGCCCTCGATTGCGCATGAAGTGGCGCAGGGCAGCCCTACCACATTGGTGGCGTCTTCGCGTAATTTGGCGCTTGCAAAAGAGATCCAGGGCATATTCATAACGGATCGTTTTAGAGTATATACGAACAATGATGTAATTGGAGTGGAACTGGGAGGGTCGTTGAAGAATGTTATAGCTATTGCGGCTGGCATCTCGGACTCCCTCGGTTTTGGTACGAACGCTAAAGCGGCGCTCCTTACGCGCGGTGTGATCGAAATGGCGCGCCTCGGAGTCGCCATGAAAGCGAAGAAGGACACTTTTTACGGATTGAGCGGTCTTGGCGATCTCACCACGACATGTATAAGCAAATATAGCAGGAACCATCATCTTGGAGAAGAGATAGGTAAAGGAAAATCTCTAAAGGAGGTTTTGAAAGAGACCGAGATGGTGGTGGAGGGTGTAGCGACGACAGAATCGGCGCATGAATTAGCGGTGAAGAACAAAGTGGAGATGCCGATAATAAGCGAGATATATAAGGTGCTATACGAGAATAAGGATCCTAAAAAAGGTGTCCATGACCTGATGACTCGCTCACCCAGGGAAGAAGGTTTTTATTAAAAGGTGAAAAAACGGTTTGGGTAAAAAATTTGCATCTGCGGGGGGTGGCTCAGCCCGGCTAGAGCACTTGCTTGGGGTGCAAGGGGTCGCCAGTTCAAATCTGGTCCCCCCGACCATTGCAAATTTTTTACTCCGCCGTAACTTATTACAATAAAAGGCGATCCATGAAAAAGATAAATATAGGCCTGATAGGTTTTGGTAAGATCGGCAGCGGTGTCGTAAAGGCGCTCCGGTCGAAAAGATTATTTTTAAAAGAGAAGAGCGGCGTTGACTTAAATCTGGTCCGGATATGCGATAAGGATATTAAGACGAAGCGTTCTGTCGCGGTGAGCAATTCTATATTGACCACATCTCTGGGCAAGGTTCTCTATGATCCCAAAATAGATATTGTGGTTGAACTTATGGGCGGCATACGTCCCGCGAAGGATATAATACTTGAGGCTTTGCGCAACGGAAAGCATGTTGTGACCGCCAATAAAGCCCTTCTTGCCGAAGCGGGTAATGAAGTATTCGCCCTGGCTAATAAGCTGTCTCTTAATGTCGCTTTTGAGGCAAGTGTAGGCGGCGGTATCCCTATAATAAAATCGCTTAAAGAAAGTTTTATCGCCAACAAATTCGATCTTGTTTACGGTATTGTAAACGGTACGAGCAATTTTATATTGTCCAGGATGGCTGAGGGGCCTATAAGCTTCAAAGATGCGTTGAGGATAGCCCAGGATAAGGGGTATGCCGAACCGGATCCGTACCTTGACATTAGCGGTATGGATTCAAGCCATAAGTTAAGTATTATGGCGCTTCTGGCGTTTGGCGTATCAGCCAGGCCTTCCGATATTTATACCGAAGGCATTACAGAGATAGAATCCGGTGATATACAGTATGCCAGGGAACTCGGTTATTCCGTCAAACTTCTTGCTATAGCGAAGAGATCCGGAGATTTGGTGGAGCTCAGGGTCCATCCGACGATGATTCCGAAGAGCCATCTCCTGGCAAATGTCAGCGGTGTATACAACGCCATATTTGTCAAGGGCGATCTCATCGGAGAGAATCTTTTTTACGGCCAGGGAGCCGGCGCTCTTGCTACTTCAAGCGCCGTAGTGAGCGATATTGTGGATATAGCGCGCTCTATTTCCTGTTGCGGCAAAGTGGCCGGACCCGGTATATTCAGAAAAGATATTAAAAATATAAAGAGCATATCGGACGTAGGAACCAGGTTTTATATGAGGTTCTCGGCGACAGATAGGCCGGGTGTATTGGCCAAGATATCAGGAATTCTCGGCAAGCATAACATAAGTATAGCGAGCGTTACGCAAAAAGAGAAGAAGAGTTCCAATGTAGTGCCGATAGTGATGATTACTCACGAAGCGCTCGAGTTTGATATGGCAAAGGCTCTGAAAGAGATAGATGGTTTAAGCGCTATAAAGAAAAAGACCGTTAAAATCAGGATGGAAAGCTGATATGTGGAAGGGTTTGATAAGAGAGTACGGCAAGTATCTTCCGGTTTCGGCAAATACTCCCGTAATAAGTTTAAATGAAGGCAACACGCCTTTAATACATGCCCGCCACATAAGCGGAATTGTGGGTGGCGGCATAGAGGTATATCTTAAGTATGAGGGGTTGAATCCCACAGGATCTTTCAAGGATCGAGGTATGACCATGGCCATATCAAAAGCCGTGGAAGAAGGCTCCAAGGCTGTGATGTGCGCATCTACCGGAAATACATCGGCTTCGGCCGCGGCTTACGCCGCAAGAGCGGGTATTAAGTGTATCGTTATTATACCGGAAGGGGCCATAGCTTTGGGTAAGTTGTCCCAGGCGCTGATCCATGGAGCCAGGGTCATAGCCATAAAAGGAAACTTCGATGAGGCTCTCGCTATCGTAAGAGAGATAACCGGAAAATATCCTATTACCCTGGTAAATTCTTTAAATCCTTACAGGATAGAAGGGCAGAAGACCGGATCTTTCGAGATATGCGATTCTTTAGGCGATGCGCCCGAATACCACGCAATTCCGGTTGGTAACGCGGGGAACATAACCGCTTACTGGAAGGGCTACAAAGAGTATAAAAGCGCCGGGATGTCGAAGAAATTACCGAAGATGCTGGGATTCCAGGCTGATGGTGCCGCGCCTATAGTATTGGGCCATCCGGTAAAAGACCCCAAGACGATAGCCACCGCGATAAAGATAGGTAATCCCGCAAGTTGGAAGCAGGCCGAAGCGGCCCGTGACGAATCAGGCGGGCTCATAGATAAAGTTACCGACGATGAGATATTATCTGCCTATAAACTGCTCGCGTCCAAAGAGGGTGTCTTTGTCGAGCCGGCAAGCGCCGCAAGCGTCGCGGGGATTTTAAAATTAGCTAAGAAGGGTTTTTTTGACGAACAACGAATACGTATCGTATGCGTTCTGACCGGCCATGGACTTAAAGATCCTGATAGGGCGATCGCGAGCGTAAATAAGCCGGTAGTCTTGGCGCCGAAGGCGGATTTGATACTGAAGGAGATGGGATTGTGAAGATAGCTATTCTGGTTGGCGATGGAATGAGCGATTACCCCATTCATGAACTCGGAAACAAGACCCCCCTTGAAGTGGCGAAGATTCCGAATATGAATGATATTGCCAAGAACGGCATGATAGGGCTAGTCAAGACCGTGCCGCGCGGAATGAAGCCCGCGAGCGACGTAGCAAACCTTTCCATACTGGGATATGATCCCAAGACTTATTATACGGGCAGGGGACCGCTCGAGGCCGCAAATATCGGGATCGAAGTAGCTGAAGGCGAGATCGCGTTCAGGTGTAATCTGATAACGGCGAATAACGATATGATGTCGGATTACAGCGCCGGCCACATAAGCGATAAAGAATCCAGGACGCTTATGGAGTACCTCGATAAAAAACTCGGGAATGAACGGATAAAATTTTACCACGGCAAGAGCTATAGAAATCTCATAGTGATAAAGACGAGATCGAGGGATGATCTAAACGGCCTTATAAAGACTATCTGCATACCGCCTCATGACATAACCGGTAAGGACATTTCAAAGCATCTTCCAAAAGGGAAAGGCTCGAGCCTTTTATTAAAGCTCATGCAGGATTCGCGTTCCGTACTGGAAAAACATGATATCAACAGGGTAAGGGTCGACTTAAAAGAGAATCCGGCAAATATGATATGGCTTTGGGGGCAGGGAACCAATCCTAATATGCCAAGTTTCAAAGGTATGTTCGGCGTGGATGGCGCGGTTATATCCGCAGTCGACCTGGTCAATGGCATAGGCAAGCTGGTAGGCCTTGAACTTATACAGGTTCCCGGCGCAACCGGCTATTATGATACAAATTATAAAGGCAAAGGAGAGTACGCGGTCAGATCGCTTGAGAAGAAGGATTTTATATTCGTTCATGTAGAAGCCCCTGACGAAGCCGGGCATAACGGGGATATGAGGGCAAAGATAGCGGCAATAGAAAATTTTGATAAATACGTAGTCGGGGCGGTATGGAAATTTCTTAAGGCCTCGGAGAATTACAGGATAATGGTACTTTCGGATCATGCTACGCCCCTGGCTTTACGTACTCATGCGTCGGATCCGGCCCCTTTCGTAATGGCCGGAAGAGGCGTGGAACATAACGGTCTCCCCGCTTATAATGAAAGCAATGCCAGGTTAAGTAAAGTTATATTTAAATCGGCTTCGGAATTAACTAACGACCTGATCAAAAAGCAGAGGCTATAATATATAGAGGAGAGTTACGTGTCAAAGGGGATAATAGTACAAAAATATGGCGGCACGAGCGTTGCTGATATAGCTCGAATACAGAATGTTGCCAGGAGAGTTCTGGAGGCCAAACGTTCGGGGTTCGATGTAGTGGTAATAGTTTCCGCGCTCGGCCATACAACCGATAAATTGATAGATATGGCGCTTGAGATTACCACGAATCCTCCTGATAGGGAACTGGACATGTTGATCTCTACCGGTGAACAGGTATCGAGCGCCCTGCTGGCTATGGCTATACACAGGTTAGGCGTAGAAGCTATATCGTTTACCGGCGCACAGGTAGGCATAATTACCGACGATTCGTTCACGAAAGCGCGTATTATCGATATAAACGCGAAGCGTATAAGTGAGGAGCTCCGTAAGGGTAAAATAGTTATAGTGGCGGGTTTTCAGGGTGTAAATATAAAACAGGATATAACCACCCTTGGACGTGGCGGCTCAAATCTCACTGCGGTGGCTCTGGCCAAAGTTATAGGCGCCCGCATGTGCGAGATGTATACCGACGTAGAAGGGGTCTTTACGGCGGATCCGCGCATAGTGAAGAATGCCCGCAAGATAAATAAACTGAGTTATGAGGAGATGTTCGAACTTGCGTCTTTGGGCGCGCAGATCCTGCAGCCGCGGTCGATAGAGTTCGCGATGAAGTTTGGAGTGCCTATACACGTCAGATCATCATTTTCTAAGAATAGAGGCACAATAATCTCTAAGGAGGTAAAGACCATGGAACACATAGTCGTTTCCGGCGTTGCTCTGAATAAAGATGAAGCCAAAGTGACAATATGTGATGTTCCCGACAAGCCGGGTATCGCAGCCAGGATATTTAAACATTTAGCCAGAGAGAATATCAATGTAGATATGATCATACAGAACGTTTCGAGGACCGGTTCGACCGACCTGTCATTCACTGTGCCCGCAAGCGATCTTAACAGGACTATCAAAGTGTCCGGTGTTATCGCGAAATCGGTTGATGCGGGGGAGATCACCGTAGATAAGGATATCGCAAAAGTATCTATAGTGGGGATCGGTATGCGCAGTCACTCGGGTGTGGCGGCAAACATGTTCGGAGCGCTCGCCGATAAGAAGATAAACATAGAGATGATATCGACGAGTGAGATCAAGATATCGTGTGTGGTAAAGAAGAGCCTCGGCGAAGCCGCGGTCAGGGCGATCCATGATAAGTTCAAACTGGGAAAGACCAAGAGATAATAATGACGGATGAGGTAAAATATGGCTAAGGTTGAACTTTACGATACGACTTTACGCGATGGCGCGCAATCGGAGGGCATATCTTTCTCTGTGGCGGATAAATTAAAGATATGCGCCAAACTCGACGAGTTGGGAGTGGATTTTATAGAAGGCGGATGGCCCGGAGCCAACCCGAAAGATATGGAGTTCTTCAGAAAAGCGAAAAACTTGAGGTTGGGTAACTCCGAGATAGTGGCTTTCGGAAGTACTTGCCGCGCAAATATCAGGGCGAGCTCGGATACGGTGCTTAAAGGACTCCTTTCCGCAGGCACGAAACACATCACCATTTTCGGAAAGAGCTGGGATCTTCATGTCAGAGATGTTTTTAAGGTCGATCTCGATGAAAACCTGAGGATGATCTCCGATTCCATAAGTTACTTAAGATCAAAAGGAAAGAGAATATTTTACGATGCCGAGCATTTCTTTGACGGATATAAGAGCAACAGGGAGTATGCGTTAAAGACGCTTAAAGCCGCGCGGGATGCAGGCGCGGAAAGGATAATTCTTTGCGATACTAACGGCGGAACCGTAACTACCCAGGTTTTCGAAATAATCGAAGAGGTCAGATCGTATGTAGATATCCCCATCGGTATCCATGCGCATAACGATTGCGAGATGGCAGTGGCCAATTCCGTAGCGGCGATCCAGGCAGGCGCGGTGCAGGTTCATGGTACCATAAACGGATATGGGGAGAGATGCGGTAACGCAAACCTGATCTCCATCATAGCCGCGCTTAAACTGAAACTCGGGGCAGATTGTGTTTCGGACATAGCTTTAAAGGAACTTTCGGAAATAGCGCATTTTGTGGCGGAGATATCGAATATGAAGCTGCAGGATAACCAGCCTTTTGTGGGCAACAGCGCTTTCGCTCACAAGGCGGGCGTCCATGTGAATGCTATATTGAAGAATTCAAAGACATACGAACATATAGATCCGCTGAGCGTCGGAAACCGGAGGAGACTGCTTATCTCCGAGCTCTCCGGGAAGTCCACTATTATAAAGAAAGCCGAAGAGATGGATCTCGGAATAGGCAAGGATACAAAGAAGTCTAAAAAGATATTGAAGGCCTTGCAGGAACTGGAGAGCAAAGGATATCACTTCGAAGCCGCTGAAGCGTCTATGGAATTACTGATAAAACGTGTAATGAAAAGATTTAAGAATTTCTTTGAGCTTGAAGACTTCAGGGTCATTATAGAAAAGAGGCATGGCGGCAAGATGTCGTCGGAAGCTACGATTAAGGTCAGGGTCGGCAAAGAGATCGAACATACGGCGTCGCTCGGAGACGGTCCCGTAAACGCGCTCGACAGCGCTCTGCGGAAGGCTCTCAGGAAATTCTATCCAAAATTGGCCGAGATGCATCTAACGGACTATAAAGTACGTGTCCTGGATGAAAAAGAGGGCACCGCGGCGCGCGTGCGGGTCCTCATACAATCACAGGATAAGACGGATTCCTGGTGGACTATCGGAGTATCTGAAAATGTCGTTGAAGCATCCTGGGAAGCGCTGGTGGATTCCATAGAATATAAGCTTTTAAAAGATAGTAAAGGTTGAAAGGAATGGTTATATGAAGAAATTGCTGGCGGCATTGTTGCTTGTGGGCTTGTGCGGATGTTCGGCTACGCAGTTAAGGCAGGAATTCTTCGGCTATTCCATGAATGACGTTAAGAATTCCAAGACAAAGCAGGTGCGGGATTTCGATATGAACGCGTCCGATTGCATAGCGAATATAAAGGTTATATTAAAGGATATGGGCGCGATAGCCCGGGAGGACAAGAGAAATCAATATATCGTCGCGGATAATTTTCAAGGGGTTTTCCGTTCTTCGATAGATACGACCCAGGTGGGCATATTGATAACTTCCATTTCTGAAAATAAATGCCGGGTAGAGATAGCTTCCGGCAATATAGACCTGGCCGCGTTTGTGGCTAAGGAGATAACGATCAAAGACAGATCTGAAAAAGGCGTAGTTCTTAAAGAATAGTTTGTATAAGCCTGCGTACAGGGAGGGGTAATATATGATAAAAAACATCACTCTCGGGGAGGAGATAACGATAACGACCAAGAATAAAGTCGGTATCCTGGCGGATGTGTCGAAGATGCTCAGCTTGAAAGGGGTCAATATAGAAGCGGCTCTGGGTTATGAGATTGGGCCTATAGCAAAGCTATTGGTTGTAACCAATGCGAATATTGTAATAGTAAATGAACTTAAGAGGATGAAATATAGATCGGTTAAGGAGACCGAAGTGCTCCTGGTCGATCTTGATAATAAGCCGGGCGCGCTGAAAGTGGTTGCCACCGAGATGAAAGAGAATAAGATAGATATAAAATATGTGTATTTAACGCCGTGTACATGCGTTCCCAGAGGTTCTTCGAGAATGGTTTTGCAGACCAGCGATAACGAAAAAGCGATGGCGTTATTAAGCAAATATATCGCTGGTTAGGTAAAGAAAGGTGCTACGAAGTTCCGTATTGAAATACTATGCGTGAATTGGCTAAAGCGTACGATCCTCATAAGAGCGAAGATGCTATATATAAGAACTGGGAATGTAAAGGTTATTTCCGCGGTAAGACCAATCCTTCGAAAAAACCATATTCGATAGTAATCCCGCCGCCCAATATAACGGGGATACTCCACATGGGCCATGCCCTCAATGATACGATCCAGGATATACTTGTAAGGTTTAACCGAATGAAAGGTTTTGAAACCGAATGGATGCCGGGCACGGATCACGCCGGTATAGCGACCCAGAATGTAGTTGAGAAGAAGCTCGCGAAAGAGGGCATAAAACGGCAGGATCTGGGCAGGGATAAATTTATAGATGAAATATGGAGATGGCGCAAGGATTACGGCTCTACGATAATAAGACAGCTTAAGAAACTCGGCTGCTCATGCGATTGGGATAGAACGCGTTTCACTATGGATGAAGGGCTCTCCGAAGCGGTTCTCGAAGTATTCGTAAGGCTCTATAAAAAGGGCCTCATATACAGAGGTAATTATATTATCAACTGGTGCCCGCGCTGCCAGACTGCTTTATCGGATGAAGAATCCCAGCACAAAGATGTCGACGGCCTGCTCTATCATATAAAATACCCGGTCAAAGGCAGTAAAGAATTTATTGTAGTCGCCACCACCAGACCCGAGACGATGTTGGGGGACGTCGCTATAGCCGTCAACCCGAAAGATAAGCGGTATAAAGATCTCAAGGATAAGACTCTATTATTACCCATATTGAACAGAGAGCTGAAGATAATTTACGACCCTCTGGTCGATATGAAGTTCGGGACGGGTGCGCTTAAAGTGACTCCCGCTCACGACCCTGTGGACTTCGGTCTCGGGCAAAAATATAATCTCGAACAGATCAATGTAATGAACGAAGACGCTACGATAAATTCGATCGGCGGAGATTACGAAGGTATGGACCGTCTTGAAGCGAGAGAGGCCATAATAACGGATTTAAAAGATCGCGGACTATTTATAAAATCTGAAGCGCATCGCCATGCGGTCGGCCACTGTTACAGGTGCCATACCATGGTGGAACCGCGCCTTTCTCCTCAGTGGTTCGTTAAGATGAAGCCTCTGGCCGAACCGGCCATAGCGGCGGTAAACGAAGGAAGGATTAAATTTTATCCGGAGCGTTGGACCAAGGTTTATCTCGACTGGATGAATAACATACGGGACTGGTGCATATCCCGTCAAATTTGGTGGGGCCACCGCATACCGGTATATTACTGTAAGGACTGCGGCGAAGTGATGGTTTTAAAGCTTCCTCCCGTTAAGTGTTCAAAATGCGGTTTGCAGAATATAGAGCAGGATCCGGATGTGCTTGATACATGGTTTTCGTCATGGTTATGGCCGTTCTCGACCTTTGGCTGGCCTAAAGAGAGTCCCGAATTGAAATATTTCTATCCGACAAATTCTCTTGTAACAGCGCAGGAGATCATATTCTTCTGGGTGGCCCGCATGATAATGGCGGGCATGGAATTTATGAGGGATATACCATTCAAAGATGTATATATACACGGCACTGTGCGTGACATAACCGGTACCAAGATGTCCAAGTCGTTAGGCAATGTCATAGACCCTCTCGATATGATAAAAAAATACGGGACGGACGCGCTTCGCTTCAGCATAGTATCGATAACTTCCCAGGGCCAGGATGTCTTCCTCTCTGAAAACAAGTTTGAGCTCGGCAGGAACTTTGCAAACAAGCTGTGGAATGCGTCGAGATTCATACTTATGAACCTTAAAGAGGAAGAGATAGCCGTGGATCTGTGCGTATTCTTTAAGGAGTCGGAACTGGCGCTGCCCGAAAGATGGATATTGTCGCGCCTCTATTCTAATCTGAATGATGTAGAGAGATGCCTGGGTGAATATAAATTCAACGAAGCGGCAAATATCATATATGAATTTATCTGGCATGAGTTCTGTGACTGGTACATAGAGATAGCTAAATCCACGATAACGGAAAAGAGCGTCCAGGTTGTCCTGTATAAGGTGCTGGAGAAGAGCCTGAGGATGCTGCATCCGTTTATGCCTTTCATAACGGAAGAGATATGGCAAAAGCTTCCGCGGAAGAATGATGCCGCGGATGATTCGATAATGATACAGCCATGGCCTCATGTGCAGAAAGATATAATATCAAATAAGGCCGAAGGTGACATGAAATGCGTTATAAATATCATAACGGCTATAAGGAACATAAGATCCGTATGGAATATCCCTCCTTCGCGCGAGATGTCGGCTCTGATAAATGTTCATGGCAAAAAAGATGAAGAGTTCCTTAATGAAAACATGGAGATGATCAAGAGGCTCTCGAGGCTGTCGAGTCTGGAAGCGGGGAAGAAGTCTAAGCCGAAAAACTCCGCTGTCAGCGTTGTCGTGACTTTCGAAGTTTATGTGCCGCTGGAAGGCGTCATAGATTTCGATAAGGAGAGGGCAAGATTAAAGAAGGAGGAGGAGAGGATCTCTTCTGAGATAAAATCGATCGCTGCCAGGCTGAAAAACAGGCATTTCACCTCCAAGGCTCCGGAAGATGTCATAGAAAAACAAAAGGCCCGCAAGGCGGACCTCGAACTGCAGATAAAGAAGATCAAAGACAACCTGAGGAATATAGGTTGAGAAAGGAATGGTGTATGAAAAAGCTTGCGGTCTTGTTGGTCGTATCGGCTCTCCTCCTGTCTGTTGGAATATGTATGGCGGCCGAATCACAGAAATGGTCTACCGGGCAAAAGAACGTGATGGTGGACAGGAATAATGACGGTAAGATAGACGGCGTGGATATCTATGATGAGAGCGGTAAGGTGGTAAAGAGAGGTTACGACTCCAACGGGGACATGAATGTGGACAACTGGGAGACTTATGACAATAATACCGGCATGCCCATCGTTGTAGAGAGTGACAAAGCATTCTTATTACAATAGAACTCTTCGGCCAAATGCTCAAGATCCTATGGCTTGAGCCTGCCGAAGCATGGAAGAGGGTTTGTGCAGATAGATAGAGACAGGGTGCTACCTATAATAAAGGCGGCGCTGAAAGAGGATATCGGCAAGAGCGACATTACTACTTCCGCTCTGGTCGATAAGTTCTTAAGCTCGCGCGCGACTATAATAGCCAAAGAAGATTGCGTTGTATGCGGGCTTAAGATTGCTGAATGGACTATGGCTCAGGTCGATTACAGCGTGCGGTTCAAGCCAAATTGTAATGACGGAGATTTTGTCGGCAAGGATAAAGAGCTTTTTTTTCTGGAGGGGCATGTAAGTTCTATCTTGCGCGCGGAGCGCACCATGCTTAATTTTATCGGATTTTTAAGCGGTATAGCCACTGAAACCAAAAGGTTCGTAGATAAGACGAAGTCTCATGGAGTAAAGATAATGGATACGCGCAAAACCTATCCGTTATTGCGCTATCTCGAAAAATACGCCGTATCGGCGGGCGGCGGAGCAAATCACCGCATGGGGCTCTATGACCAGGTGCTGATCAAGGATAATCATATAAAATTGTATGGCGTACAGCGTATAGCGTATAGCGAAAAAAATAAAAAAGTTACCCTTAAAGACCTGGTAGAAACGGCGAGGAAAAAGAATGTAAGGGGTACGGTTATAGAGATAGAGGTGGCCAATACAGCCGAATTCCAGGACGCTCTGCAGGGGAAGCCGGATATAATAATGCTCGACAATATGACGCCTCAAGACGTCAGGGCCTGTGTCGAGATACGGCGGATGTCAAAAACGAAAGCTATTCTTGAGGTCTCCGGCGGAATTACAATAGATAATATAGATCATTATGCAAGTACCGGTATCGATATGATATCCGTAGGCGCTCTTACCCATTCCGTCAAATCGATAGACGTGTCTTTGGAGATTGTGTAAACAACCTTTAGCTTTCAGTCGTCGGCTATCAGCCTTCAGCGGCTGAAAGCCGATAGCCGAAAGCCGATAGCTGCAATGCCAAAATTCAATCTTATAAGCCATTTTAAACCCGAAGGCGATCAGCCGCGAGCTATCGACAAACTGGCCGGCGGCTTAAAAAACGGCAAACAGTTCCAAACCCTTCTGGGGGTCACAGGCAGCGGAAAGACCTTTACGATGGCGTCGGTTATCGCCAAAATAAACAGGCCGACGCTCGTGATCTCCCACAATAAGACGCTCGCGGCGCAGCTCTACAGCGAATTTAAAGAGTTTTTCCCGGAAAATGCCGTCGAATATTTCGTGAGCTATTACGACTATTACCAGCCCGAAGCGTATATCCCACAGAGAGATATTTATATAGAAAAAGACGCGTCTATAAATGAAGATATAGACCGTTTAAGGCTTTCGGCGACGAGTTCACTCATGTCGAGGCGTGATTGCCTGATAGTATCGAGCGTATCGTGCATATATGGCCTCGGTTCTCCGGAAGAATACGGCGAGATGCTCGTCTTTTTGGAGGAAGGTCAGGATATCTCAAGGGATAATATCCTGAAGTCCCTCATATCCATACACTATACGAGGAATGATTACGACCTGAAACGTTCTACCTTCAGGGTCAGGGGCGATACCGTAGAGATATTTCCGGCGTATACAAAGACGGCGTACCGGTTGGAACAATCGGGCGATGTAATAGAGCGCATATATGAAATCAATCCCCTAACGGGGGATATCATTACCGGGATGAAGAGGATCGGCATATATCCCGCTAAGCATTTTGTCACAACGCCCGACAGGATAGAGAAAGCGATCATATCTATTGAGGAAGAGTTAACTATGAGGCTGGCGGAATTGAGGCAGGATAATAAATTGGTGGAAGCCCAGCGTCTCGAATCCCGCACAAAATATGATCTTGAGATGATGCGCGAGATCGGTTATTGTAACGGTATAGAAAATTATTCCCGTCATGTGGCGGGAAGGCCCGCGGGATCCAAGCCATGGTGCCTTATGGACTATTTTCCAAAAGATTTTTTGTTATTTATAGACGAGTCTCATGTGACCGTGCCTCAGATAGGAGGTATGTATTACGGAGATAAGGCGCGCAAAGAGACGCTTATAGAATATGGTTTCAGGCTGCCGTCGGCCCTCGACAACAGGCCGCTGAAGTTTGGGGAGTTCGAGAATATCGCAGGTGATACCATATATGTCTCCGCCACTCCCGGTGAATATGAGCTTAAGAAGTCGCATGGCGAGGTCGTAGAGCAGATCATAAGGCCGACGGGACTTATAGATCCGCCTATCGAGGTACGACCGACCAAGGGCCAGATAGACGATCTTATAAAAGAGATACGCTTGAGAGCGGAAAAGAAAGAGAGGGTGCTGGTAACCACTATTACAAAAAGACTATCCGAAGACCTTACGAGGTTCCTGAAAGATTTTGGATTAAGGGTGAAGTACCTGCATTCCGAAATAGACGCCATAGAGAGAGTGGAGATATTAAGGGACCTGAGACTCAATAAATTCGACTGCCTTATAGGAATAAATTTATTAAGAGAGGGCCTGGATCTGCCTGAGGTTTCGCTGGTTGCCATACTCGATGCGGATAAAGAAGGATTTTTGAGGAGCGAAACGAGCCTTATACAGGTAGCGGGCCGCGCGGCGCGGCATATAAACGGCGAAGTAATTATGTACGCGGACAGGATCACCAAATCTATGAAGAAGACTATAGGTGAGACCGAAAGGCGCCGCGAGATCCAGATCGCTTTCAATAAGAAGCATGGTATTACGCCGCGGTCGATAGAGAAAGCCGTCAAGGAAGGCATTGAATCCTGCAAGAAGGCGCGTGAAGTTATCGCTGAAGTAGTTGAGGAGAATGACGCGGAGTACGACATAACATTATTGATAGGCGAACTGCAGCATGATATGGAAGTCGCCGCCAGGAACCTGCAATTTGAGCGCGCCGCTATCCTGCGCGATCAGATCAAAGAGTTAAAGGAGAAGTATGCTCGACGAGAAGATATTGAACGTTCTGCGTCATAATAGAGATTCTTATGTTTCCGGTGAAGAACTTTGCAAGTTGGCGGGTATTTCACGCGCCGCCATATGGAAACATATCGAGAAACTGCGTCTGGAGGGCTATGATATAGAAGCCCTGCCTCATCTGGGATATAAGCTCGTGGCGATACCGGATTCTTTAATACCTTCGGAGATAAAATGGAAGTTGAAGACAAAGGTTTTCGGAATAAATGTTGTATCTTATAGAAAAGTAGATTCAACTAATAATATAGCCTATGAACTTGCCGAGAAAGGTATGAAAGAGGGCACCGTTATACTGGCCGATGAGCAGTTAAAGGGGAAGGGCAGGCATGGAAGGCACTGGTCGAGCCCATCAAGGGGCGGGATATATATGTCTTGCATATTGAGGCCCTCTATAGCTCCGAACCAGATTTCAAAAATTACGCTTCTTGCCGCCATAGCCGTGGCTCAGGCTATAAGGGATTTCAGTTCTTTGGAAGTGACTATAAAATGGCCAAATGATATAATGATGGATCGTAAAAAACTCTGCGGAATATTGACGGAGATGAAGGCGGAGCAGGATAGCGCCGACTTTGTAGTTTTAGGGATAGGCATCAATGTTAACTCTTCAATAAAACATCTTCCCAAAGGCGCCTCATCCATAATGGAAGAACTCCGCCACCGCGGCGGTAAGGTTAATTTATCGAGAGTCGATCTTGCCAGGAGGGTTCTGGAGAGGCTCGAAGAGTATTATAATTTAATGAAGAGCGAAGGGTTCGGACCCATCATAGATATATGGAAGGATCTTTCCGTGATGATCGGTTCAAGGGTGAAAGTCTCTCTTCACGGTAAAACTTTCGAAGCCCTGGCGCACGACATAGATCCCGACGGCGCGCTCGTTGTCAGAACGGAATCAGGCGTACTCGAAAAGATATCATCGGGTGATGTGGCGGTGATAAGATAGCAGGAGCGTTTGAAAATGTTACTTGCAATCGATATAGGTAATACCAATATCTCAGCGGGGATATTTAAGGGTTCGAAACTGCTTTATAAGACGAAGGTGCCTACGTATTCATATTCTTCATATATAAAGCGGTTTAAGGCGCTCATCAAGGGATCAGGCCTTGAAGCAGGTGACGTGGACGAGGCGATAATATCGAGCGTGGTCCCCTTGGCTCTTGCGCGTCTTGTGGTAGAATTGCGCAGGTTTTCCGGCACAATGAAGATAACCATCGTCGGCAGAGACTTTAAAGTTCCCATAAGAAATATGTATAGGATAAAGAGCGAGGTGGGGCAGGACAGGCTCGTTAACGCTTTTGCCGCAAAGACTCTATATGGAATGCCCTGCGTAATCATAGATTTCGGAACAGCTATAACTTTTGATGTAGTATCCAAAAGAGGTGATTATCTGGGAGGGCTTATCCTTCCCGGGATAGAATTATCGCTCTCGAGCCTGTATAGAAATACGGCATTATTGCCTAAAGTGAAACTTGAGAGGTCTTCCTCTATAATAGGTAAGGATACGGTAAATAGCATGAGGGGCGGCATACTCTTCGGTTTCGGCGCCATGTGCGACGGCCTTATCGCCCAATATAAGAAGATGTTGGGCAAATCCACAAAAGTTATCGCCACAGGCGGAAACTCAAAACTAATGAAGAGATACGCCAAATCCATCCGGCACGTCGATGAAGATATCACCCTTAAAGGGCTTTCTTTAATCTACTACTGATCCCATCTGCCTTCGCATCCAATCAGCAAATAAAGGGGTCAAAATAAAGGGGTCAGGCGCTTTTTGAATAGGAGCCTGGCACTTTTTTAAAATAAGTACCAGTCTCAAGCGCAAAAAGCGCCTGACCCCTTTTATGTAAGAAAAATCTTGACATCTTTTTACAATTCTGTATAATAACAAATTGTTAGCACTCAATTTAGATGAGTGCTAACATAAAGTTATCAGCTGTCAGATGCTGAAGGCTGAAAGCTAATCAAAAAAAAGGAGGGGTGCTGTATGAAGATTCAACCATTGGCGGACAGGATCATGGTAGAGGTTCTGGAGGCCAAAGAGGTAACGAAGGGTGGAATAGTTCTTCCCGATTCCGCTAAGGAGAAGCCGCAAGAGGCAAAGATTATAGCGGTTGGTAAGGGTAAAGTTTCAGATGAGGGCAAGACTATAACGCCGGAAGTAAAAGTGGGTGACAGGGTGCTATTCGGAAAATATTCCGGCACTGAGATCACGGTAGACGGGAAAGAGTACCTGATACTTAAAGAAGAAGATATCTTGGCGATAATCAAATAAGGAGAGATGAAATGGCAAAACAACTATTATACGGTGAGGAAGCGCGTAGAGCCATCTTAAGAGGCGTCGAGCAGCTCGCCAAAGCGGTAAAGGTGACTCTCGGGCCCAAGGGAAGGAACGTCGTCCTCGACAAGAAGTTCGGGGCGCCGACGATCACAAAAGACGGTGTAACCGTAGCGAAAGAGATAGAATTGAAGGATCCGTATGAGAATATGGGCGCGGAACTCGTAAAAGAGGTGGCGTCAAAGACCTCTGATATAGCCGGAGACGGCACGACGACCGCCACTGTGCTGGCCGAATCCATATTCAGAGAAGGCATGAAGAATGTCACGGCAGGCGCGAATCCTATGGCCCTTAAGAGAGGTATAGATAAGGCCGTGGAAAAGGTCGTAGAAGAACTGAAGAGGTTATCCAAGTCGATCAATGTCAAAGACAAGAAAGAGGTCTCCCAGGTAGCTTCTATAGCGGCGAATAGCGACCGCGAGATAGGTGATTTGATTGCGGAAGCCATGACAAAAGTGGGAAAAGACGGTGTCATAACCGTTGAGGAAGGTAAGGCCTCCAAGACGGAACTGGAGCTAGTGGAAGGTATGGAGTTCGACCAGGGCTATCTTTCACCGTACTTCGTGACCGACGCCGAGAAGATGGAATGTTCGCTCGAAGATCCGTATATATTAATACATGAGAAGAAGATATCCGCTATGAAGGATATACTTCCTCTATTGGAAAAAGTGGCCAGAGCAGGTAAGCCGTTACTCATAATTTCGGAAGAGACTGAGGGCGAAGTACTCGCTACGCTGGTTGTGAACAAAATGCGCGGCACGCTCGTATGCGCCGCAGTAAAGGCTCCGGGGTATGGTGACAGGCGCAAAGCCATGTTAGAGGATATAGCTGTACTGACGGGCGGAAGAGCTATCACGGAGGATCTCGGCATAAAACTCGAGAATGTGAAGCTGGAGGAACTTGGACGCGCCAAGAGGGTAAGGATCGATAAAGATAATACAACTATAGTGGAGGGCGCGGGCAAAACTGCCGATATCCAATCGAGGATCGCCCAATTAAAAAAGCAGATAGAGAATACCGATTCCGATTACGATAAGGAGAAGCTGCAGGAGAGGTTGGCGAAGCTTTCGGGCGGAGTCGCCGTTATCAATGTCGGAGCCGCAACCGAAACGGAGATGAAAGAGAAGAAGGCCCGCGTGGAAGATGCTTTACACGCAACAAGAGCTGCTGTTGAGGAAGGCATTGTTGCCGGAGGCGGAGTCGCTCTATTAAGATGTGTAGATATTCTTAATAAATCGAAGTTTTCGGGTGATGAGCAGATCGGGGCAGATATCGTGAAGAGAGCTCTCGAAGCGCCCATCAGGACAATCGCTAATAATGCCGGTCAGGAAGGCTCTGTGGTAGTTCAAAAAGTAAAAGAGATGAAGACCAACGAAGGATATGATGCTGACAAAGATACATACTGTGATATGGTACAGGCCGGTGTCATCGATCCTAAGAAGGTTACGCGTTCGGCGCTTCAGAACGCGGCGAGCATTGCCGCTTTGATGATCACGACCGAAACGATCGTGACCGACATCCCTGAAGAAGAGAAGGCTCCTATGGGAATGCCCGGCGGCATGCCCCCGGGAGGCGGAATGGGTGGAATGGGCGGGATGTATTAGTCCATAGTTAATGGTTGATAGTTTATAGTTAGCGGAAGTAGGGCAGGTTAAAACCTGCCCTACTTTGCTTTTGTCGATACTGTAAAATATCTTGCTGACATTCACGATTAAAAAAGCTCTTTAACAAAAGAAGCAGAGCTAGTAACCTTATGTTGTTAGGTCAATAACAACAAAAGGAGGTTACTGTATGAATCAGCTCTG
>JAQTPE010000009.1 GCA_028748925.1 Candidatus Omnitrophota bacterium | reverse complement strand
GGGTACTTGTTGACAGAGGCCACAGGGAGCTGCCTATAAGAGCGGATTATGTGGGTAAGAATATCCCCACTTCCATAAACGAAGTCGTAGAAGTGCGATTAGCGGAATCCGACGGTAAAGACGAAGTGGTACTCTGCGAAAAGGTTGATTAAAGATGATGAATGGAAAGAAGATAGTCTGGACCAAAAAAGACCTTTTGGGCCTTGAATACCTTTCGCGCGAGGAGATCGAACATATCCTATATACGGCCGCGAGCTTCAAGGAAGTTACGACGCGGCAGATAAAGAAGGTGCCGGCATTGCGCGGCAAAACGGTAGTTAACCTGTTCTATGAGCCATCGACGAGAACGCGCATATCGTTTGAACTTGCCGCCAAACGTCTCTCCGCAGACGTCATAAATGTGGCGGTAGAGTCGTCGAGTGTGCGCAAGGGTGAAACGCTTATCGACACAGGCAAAAATATAGAAGCCTTAAAGATAGATATAATCGTGGTCCGGCATAACTGCTCAGGCGCGCCCAATATCCTGGCGCGCTCTGTAAAGGCGAGCGTGGTCAATGCGGGCGACGGGTGGCATGAGCATCCGACACAGGCTCTTCTCGATATGCTCACATTGCAATCGAAGCTCGGCAGGATCGAGGGTCTTAACGTAAGCATAATAGGTGATATCGCCCATTCAAGGGTCGCCCGTTCCAACATCTGGGGGCTGACGAAGCTCGGCGCGAAAGTCACCGTCTGCGCCCCGAAGATGCTGATACCGGAAGGGATCGAAAAGATGGGTGTTAAAGTGACGAACGATCTCGATGAGGCCATCAGGGAAGCCGACGCTATAAACGTATTAAGGATGCAGTTCGAACGCGACGCCTCAGGCGCATTTCCGAAGAGGATAGATTTTTTTAAGCAGTACGGGATTTCCGAAGAGAGGCTGAGGATATGCAAGAAAGGTATAGTGGTAATGCATCCCGGGCCGATAAACAGGGGCGTCGAGATGTCGAGCGGAGTTGCCGATGGACAGAATTCGGTGATACTCGAACAGGTCACTAACGGTATAGCGGTCAGGATGGCTGTATTATATCTGGTCGCGCACGCTAAAAGGTCATAAATGAAGAACTATCTGATAAAGAACGGACGAGTGATAGATCCGGCGGATAAGATCGATGATATGCTTGATATATTGATATCCGACGGCAAGATAAAAAAGATAGGTAAAAGCTTAAACGATAAAGCGGAAATAGTGGATGCCGGCGGCATGATAGTCGCTCCCGGCCTCGTCGATATGCATACGCATTTAAGAGAGCCGGGCAGAGAGGATGAGGAGACCGTTCTTACCGGTACGCTCGCCGCAATAAAAGGCGGGTTTACAAGCATAGCATGTATGCCTAACACCGAACCGCCGCTCGATAATCCGGCCATAATAAAATCGCTCAAAGAGACGATAAAGAGGGACGCGCGGGTTAACGTATTCATAATAGGGTCGATAACCGAAGGGCGCGCGGGCAAGAGAGCGACAGATTTTCATAAGATGAAGAAAGTGGGAGCCGTCGCGGTATCCGATGACGGAGCTTCGGTGGACGACGACGCGGTCATGTCGGGCGCCCTAGAACAGTCAAAAGAAGAGAATCTGCTCATAATAGCGCATTGCGAAGACCGTAAGATGTCCGGAGACGGCGTAATGAACCACGGATTTATTGCGACCAAGCTTGGGCTGAAAGGGGTGCCTTCCGAAAGCGAATATGAGCGGGTTAAGCGCGATATCGAACTGGCGAAAAAAATCTCGGCGCGGATCCACATAGCGCATGTGAGCGCCAAAGAGTCGGTAGATATTATACGCCGCGCGAAGGCCGGCGGCATAAAAGTCACTGCGGAGACGGCGCCGCATTATCTTGCATTGACTGAGGAGTGTTGCGCCACATATGACTCCAATACCAAGATGAACCCTCCCTTGAGATCCAAAGAAGATGCCGATGAATTAAAGAGGGGCCTGAAAGACGGCACGATAGATGTTATAGCTACCGACCATGCTCCGCACACTGATAGTGAAAAGGATGTTGAATTCGCGTTTGCGCCGTTCGGCATAATAGGCCTGGAGACGGCCCTGAGCCTCTGCGTGATGGAACTCGTTGAGAAGAAGATCCTGTCGTGGCCGGAACTAATAACAAAACTCTCCGTAAATCCTTCAAAGATACTGGGTATTGATAGGGGTACCCTTAAGGAAGGGGCTATAGCCGATATAGTCATTATAGATCCCGGCAAGGAGTATACATATGAAAAAGAATCTATAATGTCGAGATCGAAGAATTCGCCTTTTATAAATTGGATATTGAAGGGTAAGGCTTCGAAGGTCTTTGTGGGAGGCGGGCAGATTACGGTTACGGATAATTTATGAAACAATTAAAAGCTAAAATAATAGGAAATAAAAGGATCGCGCCGGATTTCTATAAGATGCGGTTGGCTTCGGCGTATCTGGCGAAAAACTCTAAACCGGGACAGTTTGTCGAGATCGAATGCTCTAAAGGAGGCGAAATCTTCTTGAGGCGGCCTTTGGGTGTGCATAGAATATTGAATGACGGCATAGAGGTTCTGTATGAGGTCGTCGGTCCAGGGACCAAGAGCTTATCGGCAAAGACGGCGGGTGAATATATCGACATCATAGGGCCGCTGGGAAATGGGTTTTTCGTACAGCGCACAGCGTACAGCGCACAGCGTACAGCGGCACTGGTAGCGGGAGGCGTCGGCGTGGCGCCCCTTGTCGCGCTGGCGGAGACATTAGTTAATAGTTCAAAGTTGATAGTTCATAGTAAAAGAAGAAAATTGTATGTTTTGATAGGGGCGTGCAAAAAGGGGCACGTTCTTTGCGTGAATGATCTTAAAAAATTAGGCGCCGAAGTGGTCGTTTATACAGAAGATGGGTCCTTGGGCAAAAAGGGCCTCATTACACAGGGGTTAACTTCTTTACTATCAACTATTAACTATGAACTATCAACTATCTATGCATGTGGGCCTTATCCTATGTTAAAAGCCATCAGCCATATAGCGGATTCTTCCGGAATATCGTGCCAGGTCTCTATGGAGGAGCGCATGGCGTGCGGCGTGGGCGTATGTCTGGGTTGTCCGGTGAAAGCGAAGAGCGGCGGGTATAAGATGGTTTGCAAGGACGGGCCGGTCTTTGACTCAAAGGAGATCGCATGGTAAACCTGGGAACAAAAATAGGCAAACTACAACTAAAAAACCCTGTGATGGCCGCTTCGGGGACGTTCGGGCCGGAATATGGGGAACTCATAGATGTAAATAAGCTCGGAGCGTATATCGCCAAGACGATCACGCTTAATGCGCGTATCGGAAATCCTCCGCCCAGGGTTTGCGATACTCCGTCCGGCATGCTCAATTCGATCGGTCTTGAAAACGGAGGGCTTGATGATTTTATAAAGAATAAGCTCCCCCCGCTTAAGAGATTGAAGATACCGCTTATAGCCAGTATCGCCGGAGATGACGCGGGCGAGTTCAAAGAGTTGACAAGAGGCTTAAGTAAATCCGGAAAGATAGAGGCTCTCGAGATAAACCTCTCCTGCCCAAATGTGAAACACGGCAAGAGAGATTTTCTTATCGCCCAGGATGAAGAGGCGACTTATGAGACAATAGAGGCGGTGCGCCGGTCGACGACGCTTACCATTATCGCGAAACTTTCGCCGAATGTTACCGATATCAAAAAAGTAGCCAGGGCCGCCGAAAGAGCCGGAGCGGATGCGCTGTCGCTGATAAATACGCTTGTAGGGATGGCGATTGACATTGATACGAAGAGGCCGGTCCTCGGTAACATTACGGGGGGGCTCAGCGGCCCCGCCATAAAGCCGATAGCTCTGCGCATGGTCCGTGAAGCATATAAGAGCACCAGGATACCTATTGTTGGCATAGGCGGGGTCATGGACTATAAGGATGCGGTGGAATTTATCCTGTGCGGGGCCAGCGCCATTCAGGTAGGCACGGCTAATTTTATTAACCCCGCTGCCTCGATCGAGATCATCGATGGAATAAAGGATTATATGGCAAAGAATAACATAAGAGAGATAAAGAAATTGACGGGAGCGCTTAAAACATGACGTCTAAAGAACGTCTGATAGTGGCCCTGGATGTAGATACGCAAAAAAAGGCGCTCAGCCTGGTGGAAAGACTTAAGGCTGAAGTGGAGATATTTAAAATAGGCAGCGAGTTATTCACATCCTGTGGGCCCGGGATCGTGTCCGCGGTTAAGAGCAGAGGCTGCGGCATATTTTTGGATCTTAAATTTCATGATATACCCAATACGACGTCCAAAGCGGCCGTTGCCGCTACAAAAATGGGTGTATCGATCATCAATTTTCACGCATTGGGCGGTTACGATATGATGAAGCGGGCTAAAGAGGCGGTTGTTATAGAAGCTGAAGAATTAAAGATAGAGAGGCCCAAGCTGATAGCAGTAACGATCCTTACGAGTATGAACCGAAATGGCTTGAAGAAGACGGGTATAAATGATAACATGAAAAAAGAGGTCTTAAAACTAGCGGCCCTGGCCAAGGAAGCCGGCCTGGACGGTGTTGTGGCGTCTGCGTCCGAAGTCAAATTGATAAGAGAACATCTGGGGGGTTACTTTACTATAATCACTCCGGGTGTGCGCCCCGAATGGGCTGCGGTGAACGATCAGAAGAGGATAGCTACGCCCAAAGAGGCCGTTCTTAACGGCGCGACCTATATAGTGGTGGGCAGGCCCATTGTGGAGGCGCCGGATCCTTTGGCCGCGGCAAAAAGAGTCCTGGAAGAGATGAAATAGTGACAGAGAAAGAGGTTTTGAGATTATTTGAAAAATTTGGCGCTCTCTTAAAAGGGCATTTTAAGCTTTCAAGCGGACTGCACAGCGAAAAGTACCTGCAATGCGCCCTTATCTTGCAACATCCTGATATAGCCGAAAAGCTTTCGAAGGCTCTCGTAAACAAATTTTCCTCACGGAAGATAGATGTTGTTATAGGGCCGGCTTTGGGCGGAGTGACGCTCGCCTATGAAACGGCCCGCGCTCTGGGTGTGCGGGGCTTATTTACGGAACGCCAGGACGGAAAGATGGTATTGCGCCGCGGATTTTCTATATCTAAAGGCGAAAAAGTATTAGTCGTTGAGGATGTGGTTACTACCGGCGGCTCAACCAAAGAGGTTATAGAACTGGTTAAATCTTTTGGCGCGGATATTGTAGGGGTGGGCAGCATAATAGACAGGAGCGTTTCCGGAATAGATTTCGGCGTCCCTTTCGAATCGCTCGCCAAGATAGATGTAGAGACGTTCGAAGAAGATAAATGCCCGTTTTGCAAAAAAGAGATGCCTGTAACGAAGCCGGGCTCAAGGAGATGATATGGCAGAAGAGATAAAAGAGCTTATAGAGAAGATACGTTCCGAAGGTGTAAAGGCAGGAGAGGATAAAGCCAGGACGATAGAGCTCGATGCCATTAAAAGAGCGCGTCAGATAACAGCCGATGCGGAAGCCGAAGCCGAGAGAATCCTGAACGAAGCGCGTGAATCGACGTCGAGGATGGAGGAGAGCTCCAGGTCCTCCCTAAAGCAGGCGGCGCGCGACATTATAATAGGATTAAAAAAAGAGATGCTCGCGGTGCTTAATAAGATAACGCTCTCTCATGTACGCAAAGCCCTCACCGCGGAAGAGACCGGAAAGCTTATAGCCCATCTCTTAAAAGAATGCAAAGCTAAAGACAGGGGTGACATCATCATCTCCTTTAAAAAAGAGGACGCCGATAAGCTGACGAGCGTATTTGTATCCGAGCTATCCGACGAACTTAAGAAAGGGCTGGTCCTGAAGCCGTCCGAGGATATACGCGGAGGATTTACAATAAGCTATGATCACGGCAAATCTTATTACGACTTTACCGATAGAGCGCTTGCCGAATATATAGGTTCTTATATAAGGCCTAAATTTTCCGAGATACTGAAGGATATATAAGATGTCCGGATATTATGTATACCTGATCTCAAGCTTGCCCGCGCTCCAGTTCGGGGCGAAACCGCCTTTTAGCATGGAAAAATTTTTTTCCATATGCGCGGGCCTTATTTCTCCCGCAGACCTGGAAAGACTGAAGACTTCTCTTAAAGGTTTTGATGGAAGCAGGTATCATGATTTTGAAACGGCTTTAAGGAACGAGTTAGTCAGGATAAGAGCTCAGCGTAAACATCTCGACGCTTCCGGATTCTTAAGGAGAGACGGGTACGCGGATCAATGGATCTCCCACATAGCCGCGGCCGCCAGCCGTAACCCGTCGGTGATAGACGGGGAGAAGACGCTCGATATGGACCGGTGGAGATTTTTGGACGAACTTTCGATGGGCCATTATTTTGATATGGAACTTCTTATGATCTATGCGCGTAAATTATCGATACTCGAAAAATGGGAACGCGTAAGGACCGCGGATGCCGGTAAACTTTTAGAGAAAGCTCTCACAATATGACGCAAAAGAGAATGGGCCGCATAGTAAGGGTCAGCGGGAATATGGTAATAGCCGAGGCCTCGTCCACGATAGTTCAGAACGAAGTCGCCTATATCATACACGATACCGAGCGTCTGAAGGCCGAGGTCATACGCGTTAGGGGCAACAGGGCCGAGATGCAGGTCTTTGAAACGACGATGGGGATAAGCATCGGAGAGGAAGTCGAGTTTACCGGAGAACTTCTCTCCGTAGAGCTGGGTCCCGGACTTTTGGGCCAGATATTCGACGGCTTGCAGAATCCTCTCCCTCATCTGGCGCAGACTTACGGGTTTTTCTTAAAGCGCGGCGCTTACATGGAGGCGTTGCCCGATGAAACGGAATGGGAATTCACTCCTATGGTAAAGAAGGGCGCGATCCTGCGCGGCGGATCGCGCGTAGGATTCGTTCCCGAGAAGATATTCAAGCACTATATAATGGCGCCGTTCCATCTGCAGGGCGATTTCGAGGTCATAAATATTATGCCTTATGGCCGTTATGATCTGAAAACAGCGATCGCCGAACTGAAAGACCAAAACGGGAAATCTCACAGTGTCTTTATGCAGCAGATATGGCCTGTGAAGATACCGATAAAGGCGTATGCCGAAAAACTTAAACCGTCAGCGCCTCTCGTTACGAGGATGAGGTTGATCGATTCCCTCTTTCCCGTTGCGCTTGGCGGGACGTACTGTATCCCCGGGCCTTTCGGCGCGGGCAAGACGGTCCTTCAACAGCTTACCAGCAGATACGCCGAGGTCGACATAGTGATCATAGCCGCCTGCGGAGAGAGGGCCGGAGAAGTTGTTGAGACACTCAAGACCTTTCCATTGATAAAAGATCCGCGCACAGGCAAGCCGCTAATAGACAGGACCGTGATAATATGTAATACCAGTTCCATGCCGGTCGCGGCACGCGAGGCGAGTGTCTATACGGCGGTTACAATAGCCGAATATTACCGTCAGATGGGTTTAAATGTGTTGTTATTAGCCGACTCGACCTCGAGATGGGCGCAGGCCATGAGAGAGATGTCCGGCAGGCTCGAGGAGATCCCGGGCGAAGAGGCGTTCCCCGCATATCTTGAATCGAGGATAGCGTCATTCTACGAAAGAGCGGGTGTTGTGAATCTCAATGACGGCACCAAGGGTTCTGTAACGATAGGCGGTACGGTATCGCCGGCCGGAGGGAATTTTGAAGAGCCTGTGACTCAAGCCACGCTTAAGGTTGTAGGCGCTTTCCACGGTCTTTCGCGCGAGAGATCCGATGCCAGACGTTATCCGGCGATAGATCCCCTCCTTAGCTGGTCTAAATATAAGAGTTTTATAGACGAAAAAGAGGTCCTGTACGCCCATAAGATACTCAGTAAAAGCCATGACGTTATGCAGATGATGAAGGTTATAGGCGAAGAAGGGACATCTATTGCCGATTATGTGGATTATCTTAAAGGCGAGTTCTTCGACTTCGTGTATTTACAGCAAAATGCTTTTGACGAAGTTGATGAGGCAACGCCGGCAGACAGGCAAAAATACATATTCTCTTTCCTATACAGGAATGTGCTAAAGCAGGAGTTTGACCTGCCCGGGAAAGAAGAGGCCCTGGGATTTTTTCAGAAATTAAGGCAACTATTTAAAGGCTGGAACTCTATTCAATGGAAGACTCCCGGTTTTGAGAAAATCGAAAAGGAGATAAGGGATATTTTGGAAGAGAGAGCCTCCAATAAGGAAAAAATAAGTGCATAAGGTATATACGGACATAGTCCAGATAGCCGGAGACGTCATTACCGTCGAGGCCGATAATATAGGTTATAATGATATAGCCGAGGTCACTACAAAAAGAGGTATGTCATTGGCCCAGGTGATACGTCTTGACGGCAAGATGGTATCTCTTCAGGTATTCGCCGGCAGCAGGGGCATATCCACGGGAGACAAGGTCCGCTTCCTGGGCCACCCGATGCGCGTTGCAAGCGGTGAAAGCCTACTGGGGCGTATATTTAACGGAAGCGGGCTGCCTCTTGATAGAGGCCCTGTTCTCACGGATAATGTCATAGATATCGGCGGTCCTCCCGTAAATCCGGTGAAGAGAATTATTCCTAACAAGATGATACGTACCGGTATACCTATGATAGATGTATTCAATTCT
Source organism: Candidatus Omnitrophota bacterium (assembly GCA_028748925.1). Lineage (GTDB taxonomy): Bacteria > Omnitrophota > Gorgyraeia > 2-01-FULL-45-10 > 2-01-FULL-45-10 > 2-01-FULL-45-10. Next base: position 16,847 of record JAQTPE010000009.1, on the reverse strand, counting down.
CTTGTAGAGAGCCAGAAGCTTCCCATATTCTCGATCGCGGGGGAGCCATACAATGAGCTTCTTGCCAGGATAGCGATACAGGCCGAGGTGGACATAATAATATTGGGCGGCATGGGACTCAAACATGATGACTACCTCTTTTTTAGGGAGGCTCTCGAGAATGCCGGAGCCCTTTCACGATCCATATTTTTTATACATACGGCAGCCGATCCGACGGTGGAATGCCTTTTAGTGCCGGACATAAGTTTGGCCGTTGCGGAAGAATTCGCGCTTCACGGCAAAAAAGTGCTTGTGCTTCTGACGGATATGACAAATTTCGCCGACGCTCTTAAGGAGATATCGATCACGATGGAGCAGGTTCCGTCCAATCGCGGGTATCCGGGCGATCTGTATAGCCAGCTTGCCGCGCGGTATGAGAAAGCGGTGGATTTTGATACGGCCGGATCCATTACCATACTCGCCGTTACCACAATGCCGGGAGACGATGTAACGCATCCCGTGCCCGACAATACCGGATATATCACCGAGGGCCAATTTTATCTGAAGAACGGTGTAATTGAGCCGTTTGGGTCGTTGAGCAGGTTAAAACAGCAGGTGAACGGCAAGACGCGCGACGATCACAGGACGATCATGGATACGATGATACAGCTGTTTGCCAGCTATCGCGAAACCGTTGAAAAACAATCGATGGGTTTTCAGATGAGCGCCTGGGATAAGAAACTTTTAGCTTATGGGAGGTTATTCGAAAAACATATGATGTCCCTCGACGTCAATATTCCGCTTGAGGATGCGCTCGATCGCGGCTGGCAAATCATGGCCGACTGTTTTACGCCGGAAGAGACCGGTATAAAAAAATCTTTGATAGAAAAATACTGGCCCGTAAGATAGGCCCTGATAATCGTAACGGTTCAGCGCTTTTACCAATAATTCTATATGGCCAAGATAAGATTTTCAAAAGGCGAATTAAAAAAACAGAGAGATTCTCTAAAGCAGTATAAGCGCTATCTTCCCACCCTTTTGCTTAAGAAACAGCAGATCCAGATGGAGATACTGCGCCAGCATATTATGCTGCAGGCCGGACGGGAGAAGCTTGCCGCGAGCATTAATAACGCCGTCAAATGGGCAGGATTGTTGTCAGAAAGCGGCGTCTTCGATAATAAATGGGCGCGGCCCAGGCGTATCTTAAAAAGTTTTAAGAATATAGCCGGGGTAGAATTGCCCGTATTTGAAAAGTGCGAATTTGGCGCGGCGGAATATGATCTATTCACAGCGCCGTTATGGGTCGATACAGCTGTAGAAGAGCTTAAGACAATAGCGGCCCTGCGCGAAGAGATAAAGGTGCTCGAAGAGGGCGTTGCGGTTCTTCGGCAGGAATTGCGGATAACTACGCAGAGGGTTAACTTATTCGAGAAGGTGAAGATACCCGAGGCCGAAGAAGCGATACGGCGCATAAAGATATATATAGGCGACCAGATGGCAAATGCCGTCGGGCGCAGTAAAGCGGCGAAGAAGAAGATAGAGATGGCCTTTGCTTACGAGGTTAGCGCATGATAGTACCGATGAAGAAAATATTTATATTAACGCAATTAAAGGACGCCGCCGCCGGTGTCAAATCGCTGCGTAAACTCGGGATGCTTCACGTTGAGAACCAGGAGACTCCCAAAGGGGAAGATATAAATTCGCTCCATGAGGATCTCGCCGTGATAGAGAAGGCGATAGGCATATTATCGCTTCCGGAGTTTTATGAAAAGTGCGATCTCAAGAGCGCAAAGATGCTCAAGGACTGGCGGTCCGCCGCCAAACATCTGGCCGATTCCAAAAGCAGATACGATCAGCTCTTCGAATATTTAACATCTCTAAAGGATAAGATAAGCCGTTGGGAGGCGTGGGGAGACTTTAACCCCGAAGATATAGCAGAGTTAGCCGCCAGAGGCCTTAATATCGGGTTTTATCAGATACCTTCAAAAGAATTAAGGACGCAGGACCGAGACGTTATCTTAAAGATCGTATCGACTGTCAGAGGCATGTCCAATTGCCTTGTTATCTCAGAGAAGAATATAACCATGCCATATAAAGAGCTTGAGGTTCCGGCGCTGGGATTAAAACAGATGGAAAGAAAGCTCGCCGAAACCTATGAGATCATAGAAAGCATAAAGAGCGAGATAAGGAAATATGCGTGCTACTATGAAAGATTTGTTTATATAAAGAAGGCTTTTGAAAAAGAGCTGGAATTTCACGAAGCTGTAAGAGGTATGGCCAGTTCCGGGGAGATCTCTTATTTAAAAGGGTACATTCCGGCAGACCAGGTAAAGGCGGTGAGCGAATATGCTGTCAGGGAAAGATGCGGTATCTTTGTTTCGGATCCGTCGGAGGATGATAGCGTCCCCACTCTTATCAGGAACCCGAGATGGCTCTCCATAATAGCCCCGGTTTTTAAACTCATAGAGGTGGTTCCCGGTTATCACGAACTCGATATAAGCCTGTGGTTTCTTATATTCCTTTCGATATTTTACGGGATATTGATAGGAGACGCCGCTTATGGAGCCATATTTTTAGCCCTAACCGTTTTTTTCCAATTTAAATTCGGGAGAAAAACGAAGAACAGATCCATATTCTTTCTTTTCTATATATTGAATATTTGTGCCGTCATCTGGGGCATACTTACGGGCACGTTCTTCGGCCAGGAATGGCTGCCTCAGTGGGTGAAACCGCTTGCGCCTGCGCTGAAGAGCGACAAGAACGTCCAGATGCTCTGTTTTCTCATAGGCGCTGTCCATCTAAGCATAGCCCACATATGGAGATTTATCACCAAGATGCCGTCTTCAAAAGCGCTTGCGGACCTGGGATGGGTTACGATTATTTGGGGAGGGTTCTTCCTGGCCAACACTCTCATCCTGGCGTGCGGTTTTCCCGTTTATGGCAGATGGTTATTTATAATTGGGCCGATCCTTGTCATATTATTCACTGATCCGCGAAAGAATATACTGAAAGGTATAGCAAGCGGCCTTCGGAATCTTTTATTAAGCATAGTGAATAGTTTTACGGACGTCGTTTCATATATAAGATTATTTGCGGTCGGTCTTGCCTGTGTAGCGGTTGCCGATTCATTTAACAGCATGGCTATGGATTCAGGTTTCGGCAGCATATTAAGCGGCCTGATCGCCGTATTGATACTTCTGGTCGGGCATTCTCTTAATATCGTATTGGGCCCCATGTCAGTCCTCGTCCACGGCGTCAGGCTTAATGTTCTTGAATTTTGCAGTCATATTGATATAAAATGGAGCGGTTTCGAGTACAAACCTTTAAGTGAAGGGGAGAAAAATTATGGAAGCAGGATTGTTGGCTCAGTTTAAAGATCTCGGCTTAAGTTCTGTGTTGGCTTTTTCCGCTATTGGTTCCGGCCTCGGCACCGGGGTGGCGGCTATGGCCGCCGTGGGCGCCTGGAAGAAGGCGTTTTCGCAGAATAAGGCCGCTTCATTTATGCTCGTGGCATTCGTCGGAGCGCCTCTGACCCAGACCATATATGGCATGATACTTATGAATAAGATGGTTGAGCTTGCCAATAAAGGTTTTTATGTATGGAATATCGGGATATTCTGCGGCATAGCCATGGGTATATCCGCATTGATGCAGGGGAAGGCCGCCGCTGTGGCATGTGACGCCATGGGGGAGACCGGTAAAGGATTCGGTAATTACATAGTAGTATTGGGTATTGTTGAGACGGTGGCGCTCTTTGTCATGGCATTCGGTATGGCGCTGTTGGGGAAGTTATAGTCTGTCGTTGCGGCCCCGCAGCGTGGCCTAAGCGATCAAAATACATGAAGTTTATGGGCAAGTAGCTCAATGGCGGAGCAATCGGTTTACATCCGATAGGTTACAGGTTCGACCCCTGTCTTGCCCACCATTCTGCTTCGCCAATCAACTCGGAAAACTCGGGTATGGCTTCGCAGGAATCGTAACATGCTGGAAGCAGAATGTCCCTCCGAAGCCCTACCATTGTTTTTGTGTTGAAGGGCGAAGGAGGACACTAACAAAAGCCCGCCTTAATATTTTTTCCTGTATACCTTGATTGATGCAGTGAAGGCTTGCTAAGGTCTCTAAAAAGGTATGAAGACAGACAAAGTAAGAGATATCGACGATTACAAAGGGACCGTCAAAGACGCGGTTATCGTTACCGCGTCCTCGAACGAATATTTCCCCTGGCTTTTGAATATGATAGGTTCCATCCAGCGTAATTACCCCGGCCATCCGCCCATTTTCGTATACAGTATCGATCTGCGCAAGAGTTATATAAATGAGCTTCGCAGTATATGCGGGGTAACCGTTAAGCGTATCCCGCCCTTTGTCTCCCACTGGAATAGGTGTTATACCTGGAAGCCGTGGGTTATGAATGATGTTCCGGGTCGCATCGTCTATTTTCTCGACGCGGCAAGCGAGGTTCTGCGGCCGCTTACCGAAATATTTGAATTCATAGATAAAGACGGTTGTTTTTGTGTAAGCCAGATATCGTTTAAATACCTGCTTCGGGACATTACCCCGCAGGACCTATTGGAGCGCCTGGGCCTCGATATGGACTTTTGTAAAGAAAGAGAGTATTTCGGCAGCGGGAATTTTGGTTTTAAAAAAGGAACCTTATATCATAATTGCGTTAAAGAAGTTTTGGAATTGGCCAAGGAAGGCTGGACCCTGGGGTGGTCTTCCGGCGAGCAGAACAGGAATAAAGGACACGGTGCCTGCGATATAGTAAGAGATTGTAAAGTATTCCGGCACGAACAAACGCTGCTCAATCTTTTATTCTATCAGAAATGCGGGAATTTTAAGATTCATGATGAAAATAGATATGCCGGTTTCTTGAGCCGGGATCTTCATCCCGGTCAACTTGTATGGAACAGCAGAAAAAAGAACAAAGAGCTCATATATTTGAATAAGCTTCGTTATAAGAATCCGTTATATATATTCGCGTTTTTAATAAATCGGTTTCATTTTTTAAAGATGGGCATAGGATTACAGAAATACAAGCAATCCGCGATCTATCGCAGGTTAATCCATCCGGTATATAATACCATATTTTTGCGGCGCAAAAATCCCGGCCGATAAAGATGAGATATAATTATAAAAACGTTATCTCATATCTCTAATAGTGTTTTCTTGGATATCTCGATTGATGTGATGGGTGTTTGCCGAAGCGTTGATGGCCGCTTACGGGATGAGAGCCCCTGTAAGGGTGCCTGTGTTGTGAGCCGCCGTATTTGGGGCCTGTATGTCCTTCGGTGATCGCGTGAAAGGTCTCTTTGGGAAATTCCGGGTGCTCGGTTACCGGCAGGGCCGTCTTGATCAATTTTTCTATATTGCGTACCTCCAGGGCCTGATCCGGCGTCGCAATAGCTATGGCGTGGCCATCATGTCCCGCCCTGCCCGTGCGGCCGATCCTGTGGACATAATTTTCCGCGTCTTCCGGAAGGTCATAATTTATTACCAGCTCTATTCCCACTACATCTATCCCGCGTGCCGCTATATCGGTAGCGACGAGCACTCTGTATTTACCGGATTTGAAACCTTCGAGCGCCTCCCTGCGCTGAGGCAGGGACTTATCGGAATGTATCTCTGCGGCGCGCCAACCTTTCTCTCTTAGTGCCCGGGTTATCTTGGCGGCACCGCGTTTGGTGCGTGAGAATAAGAGGACGGATCCGTTATATTGTTTCAGGATTTTACCGAGAAGTTTGCCTTTATTCTCTTTTTTTACTATGAACAATTCCTGTGTTATGCGCTCAGCCGTTGTGCCGGACGGCGCTACCTCGATATGTATGGGGAGCTTCATATGCGCGGTAGCTATTCTTACGACATCTCCCGGTATTGTCGCCGAGAAGAGCATTGTCTGGCGGTCTTTCGGGATCGCCCGCAGTATCTTCTCTATCTGCGGCAGGAAACCCATGTCGAGCATTCTGTCCGCTTCGTCCAGAACGAGCATATTAACATCGGCTAACATTATCGTCCTCTGTTCCATGTGGTCAACGAGCCGTCCGGGAGTGGCTACGAGGACCCTGGGGTTGCCTCTCAAGGCTTGCAGCTGATTATGCATGGATGCCCCGCCTATAAGTACAGCGGTCCTCATACCGAAGATCGGCGTCAGCTTTCGGAATGACTCATCTACCTGTATGGCGAGTTCTCTGGTGGGTACAAGGATAAGGGCCTTTCCTTTTCTCTGGGCAAGACGTTGTATTATGGGTATGGCAAAAGCGAGCGTCTTTCCTGTGCCCGTCTGCGCCACTCCTATTATATCGCTCCCTTCTATGCATACCGGTATGGCCTTGTGCTGGATAGGCGTAGGGATAGTGAACTTATTCCTGTCGAGGGCCTCTAATATCTTCGGAGCGATCCCCAGGCTGTAGAATGAGCTGTTTGTTTGTGATGTGTGCGGCATATGCGTATTATAGCACCAAAGGTTACATAAAGCCATATGTTTCGCTTCCGCTTACCGGTATATTTATGTATAATAACCTTATGGATACGCGAGGCTTCCGGCCCAAAGAGATTCTCTTTTCATTGACAACGAACTGCAATCTTCGCTGCGTTCATTGTAACACCGAGCATACCCCGGGGGTCTACGATGGTGTGTTGGACAAAAGGGCTGCCGTTAAATTTTTAGGCGCGTCTTCCCGTTGCGGGATTAAACGCGTGGGGTTTACGGGAGGCGAGCCGTTCCTTGCGCTCGATCTTATGTGCGCCCTTACCAAAGAAGCGGTGAAGCAGGGTATGCGTTTTAACCGCATTATGACCAACGGCGGCTGGTTTTATACCGGTAAGGAGCTTCTCTCGGCGCTTAACCGTCTCTTTCGCGCCGGTTATGATGGAGGTCTCTGTCTTAGCGTAGATGCGTTCCATCGTCAGGATCTTAACAAGTGCGCCTCTTTTATCAGGACCGCGGCGGCGGTGTGGAGGCGTCGCGACATTATTTCGATCGCGGCGGTCAAAGGAGCGAAAGAGGGCCAAACCCGCGGAAGGCTTGCGAAACTCGCAAAAAGACTTCGCGCGCACTTGACCGTAATCGATGGAAGGCCCGCCATCATAAAGAATGAAGAGATCTTTGTTAAGATCTTCTATATTGATCTCTCTCCCGTTGGCATAGCGGCCGGGCTGAAAGATGCGTGGGACGGAAGATGGTTTAAGGATGATCTGTGCAAGGGGCCGGGGAATGTATTCTTTGTGCTCCCGGACGGGACGGTAAGACCATGCTGCGGCTATGCCGCCAGGACCGACATTCTGACCATAGGCTCGATTTTACGGGATTCTCCGGAAAAACTTATTCGCAACGCACGGAAGAACCGCTTCATATCGTCTCTCTTTAGTTCGGGGCTTCATCCGGTGAGAAGGCGTCTGGAAAGAGCCGGCATACGCTTCCCGGGTAAAACGACTAACCATTGCTTCTTTTGCCATTATCTTACTAGCTGCCTGCCGGATTATCTTTAAAAACATTTCTCGGCCCTGTGGTATCGGGAGGGGTTATCATATCAAAGAGTGTGGGGATTATCTTGTTGAGAATCGGGTTGGAGTGTTTCATATACATGTTTAGAGCGAATATCTCAGAGCCCATATCCTTTTTCGGATCGAGGGTCGTAATACCCATGTCTATCTTATCCATCTTCGTCTCGATGGCCAATTCTATGGTCTTGTAAAAGAGATTGAAATATATGCAGTAGTCGCGGTTTAAATCGTAGTCTAATCCAAGAAGCGCCGAGATAAGCTCTTTATCATTGAATAGCGCAAGCATAAAACCGATGATCCTGCCGTCTTTTATTGCGGCAAGAATAACGGCCTTTTCACCAAGATGTTTATGGAGATCTCTAAAGAAAGTATCATCCGGGCATTCCCGCTTGATCTCTTTAGCCTGCCGGGAGACATTATCATACAATTGTTTAAGCTCACGCGCGTTTTCTGAAATATTTTTAAGCGCCTGTATGGTTATATTTGCCTTTGCGCATTTATCGATACTCTTAACGATCTTGCATCTGTAATTACTGCGCATGGAGCCCAGATATTCGTTAAAATTTTTCCATCTGACCTTGATCTCGGCTTTGGGCAGATTGTGCATCTTCGAGTAACCACGCTCTTTTAAAAGCCCGCAAAGCTCCGCTTCATCGTCATAAAAATCGCGGAATAGCAAAAGCTTTATCCCGAGTTCTTTTGCCAGCTTTTCTATGGCCTGGCATAATGGTTCCAGCGTCTCAGCGCGGTTTATGCCGTCTCTAAAGGATAGGGAACTGCCCAGCGCTATTGGTGGTCCGCATTCAAGGGACCGCAGGGTGAAGAAATCCTTCCACCTGCGTCTGATCATAGCTATTATTTTTTTTAATGCGCCCCTGGCGAATATATCCAGCTCCGCGGTAATAAAATATGCGCAGGCATGCGCGGCGATCCGATCGCCGTCATAAACGACCACGTAATAGCATCTATCCTTATTTATGCCCGCCCTTTCCAGGGCTTCGACATATTTATACGTGCAGAATATACGGTCTTTGCCTACAATAGCATCCCACCGGCTCTCATCCACTTCGGCGATGCTTCTGTATATTTTAACGTCCAATAATTCGCTCCCGGTTTTTTTGATAGTATATCATATTTTCAAAAAAAAGGGGGGTATGGCGCATTTTTATCTATCCTTCAGAGCGTATCTTTGAATTATATCGACTATATGGTATAATCTCAAAGAAGCAAACACCCTGGAGAGCTTGATGGCATGTGCGGAATAGCCGGCGTCTTTAGCTTTAAAGAAGATGTCTCTATCGACAGAGGCTTGATTAAGAAGATGTGTTCGGCCCTTATACATCGCGGTCCCGATGATGAGGGTATCTATTGCGATAATAATATAGGGTTGGGCCATAGACGGCTTAGCATAATCGATCTCGAAGGCGGCCGCCAGCCGATGTCGAATGAAGATGGCTCGGTATGGATAGTCTTCAACGGCGAAATATATAATTTTCTCGAGATAAGGGCCGACCTTATCAAAAAAGGGCATAGATTCAAGACCAGATGTGATACCGAAGTTATAGTGCACCTCTATGAAGAAGAGGGGGCCGGATGCCTCGGGAAGCTCAGGGGAATGTTTGCGTTCGCCATATGGGACGCAAGAGATAAGACCGTCTTCCTGGCGCGAGACAGGGTGGGCATAAAGCCGTTGCACTATGCGGTCATCGGCGGCAGGCTCATATTCGCTTCGGAAATAAAAGCGATCCTCGAAGATCCGCGGGTAGAGCGCCGCCTCGACTACGAAGCGCTTCATGATTATCTATCCCTTATGTACGTTCCGGCTCCCGGGACGATGTTCAAGGGTATATATAAGCTGCCGGCGGGCCATTATCTGAAATGCGGTAGTGAAGGCCCGGCTATAAAAGAGTACTGGGACATAGATTTTTCAAAGGCTACGGTCCAGACCGAATCTCAGATAAGAGAGGGGCTGTATCAGGCGCTTCGGGGGTCCGTCGGGTCGCACCTTATAAGCGATGTGCCTCTCGGCGCTTTTTTAAGCGGCGGCATCGACTCTTCGAGTATTGTCAGCATCATGAGCGGGCTTCGGCAAGGCCACGTCATAACAAACTCCATAGGTTTCCGGCAGAAGGATTATGATGAACTTGAATACGCGAGATTAATCGCAAAAAGATATTCCACCGATCATCATGAATATATCGTAGAGCCGCAGGCCATGGAGGCCCTGGATAAGCTTACATGGTTTTATGATGAGCCTTTTGCCGACGCGTCCTCTATACCTACTTATTATCTATCGAAGATGGCGCGGCAGAATGTAAAGGTCTCGCTTTCCGGAGACGGCGGAGATGAAAATTTTGCCGGTTACGACAGATATGGATACAGTAACATAATCATGAAGCTGCAAAACGCGATCCCGCCGGTATTAAAAGGCGCCGCGGAATATTTTTCAAGAGCTGCCGCAGGATATGGAAACGCGCTTGCCATAAAGATCAAGAACAAGCTCGACGAGGCCTATCTTCCGCCGTTCGACATATACTTTAAAATAATATCAATCTTCAGAGAAGAGGAGAAAGGCCGTCTCTATTCTTCCGCGATCAAAAATAATATAAAGGGATACAGGACCTCGGAAAAATTCCGCGCCATATTCGAAAGATGTAAAAGCGGAGACTACATATCGAAACTCCAGTACCTCGATATGAAGACATATCTCTGCGACGACATATTGACAAAGGTCGACAGGGCGAGCATGGCAAACTCCCTTGAAGTGCGTGTGCCGTTATTGGACCATCTCTTTATGGAATATGTCGCCGCGATACCGTCTTCGTTAAAGATCAGGGGGGCGTCGGGCAAATATATCTTTAAGGAAGCCATGGCGCGGGATATCCCCGGCGAAATCTTACGCAGGCCGAAGATGGGTTTTGCCGTGCCCATGACCAGCTGGCTCAGGAACGAACTCAAGGAGATCGTTGAAGAAGACATATTTTCACCGGGCGGTATCATCAGGCAGTTATTCGATCCGGCATATGTTAAGAATATGTGGCAAACGGTCTTATACAGTAATATGAGAGGTTTTAGAGACACGGACTTCTCTTACAGGATATGGCTCCTATTCATATTCAGCCGCTGGTTTAAAAAATATGGTCTCAATGGATAAACATATATTTACTGTGGATGTGGAGGAGTTTTATCACGCGGAGAATATACTGCGGTCCGTTCCCGGGAATATCATAGATGGATTGCCGGACAGGGCCGGGATAGGGGTGCATAAGATACTGAAGATTCTGGAGGATACCGGCAATAAAGGCACATTTTTTGTGCTGGGGTGCGTGGCCGAAAGGAATAAAGAGCTGGTGCGCGAGATATCCGATTGCGGTCATGAAGTGGCCAGCCACGGATATGATCATATTCCCCTTTATAAACACAATGCCGCTTCATTTGAACGGGATCTTGACAGGTCCATCAAGATCTTGTCGGATATAATCGGAAGCGGGATAAAGGGATACCGCGCCGCCAGTTTTTCCCTGTCAAAAGATATGCCCTGGTTTTTCGACACTCTGATAAAGCACGGCATTATGTATGACAGCAGCCTCGCGGCTTCCTTGTTCCGCAAATATTCTTATGAAGGGACAGACAGGATACTTGAATTTCCGGTTTCATTCATCACGCTGGGGCCGCTAAGGCTTCCTTTAGGAGGAGGTTATTTCAGGGCGCTTCCTTATATCATGACGCTGGGAGGGCTCAGGTCGAACAGTCCGGACAGGGTTATCCCGCCGCTTTTTTATATACACCCGTGGGAGCTCGACCCTGAACAACCGCGGCTCAAAACTCCTTGGATGCGGTCTTTCAGGCACTACCTTAACCTGGCCGGGACGAAAGAGAGACTGGAGAGGCTTTTAACCGACATAAAATTCACATCGATAGAAAGATATCTTAAGGAGAGCAAAGAAAATAAACGATCATAAAATGAAACTTCTCTTTATCGTACATGTCTTCTTTCCTAATATCGGCGGCAGTTCGCGCATCTATTATGAAATTTGTAATCGTCTGTCTCCGGATGAAGTTTATGTATTAACGCAAAAACGGCCCGCTGGTTGTAAAGAAGAGACTATAGGGTGGAAAGAATTCGATGCGAAGCAAAAATTTAAGATATACAGGATAGGCCGTCTGCGATCCAGGATAACGGGGAGCGGAAAAGCCCCTAACATGCTCGTTTCACTATGCAGATTTGTTTTTTACGATCTGCCCATCGGTATATATGTTATGCTTACGGCATCATACATTATCGTTAAGGAGAGGATTGAAGTAGTCTGCCTGGAGAATCCAGATTATCTTGGATGGGTCTCTCTTTTGGTTAAATACGTTTTCGGGAGAAAGACCGTCTTTTATCTGTTTGGCGAAGAATTGACGGCATCTTCCGGTTCGCGGTTTTTTGAAAGACCGAGATTTTTTTATTTGTCCCGGGCGGACGGATTGATCGCTATCAGTGAGTTCACAAAGAGCGTATTGGACGCCAGAGGGCTTGGCCATAAAACCACCTTGATATATCCCGGGATCGACGCGAATCCGGTTGCGGATGAGGCCGTCAAAGAAGACATTATTTCAAAATATGGTTTGGCCGGCAAGAAGATATTATTGAGCATCGGCAGGTTTGAGCGGCACAAGGGCATTGACAATGTAATCAGGGCGCTGTCGCTGGTGAAGGAGAAGATTCCGAATATTGTATATTTGATAGGCGGCGAGGGCCCGGAAGAGGCAAATTTACGCAAGTTGACGGAAGACCTGAAGATGGGGGGTATCGTTAAATTTTTGGGGCAGGTTTCGGGAGAAGAGATGGCGTCCTGTTATGGATTATGCGATATATTTATTCTCGCCAATAGACAGCTTAAGGACGGCACTGTGGATGGTTTTGGAATGGTCTTTATAGAAGCGGGCAGCATGGGAAAGCCTGTGATAGGCGGCAGGGCCGGCGGAGTGCCGGAGGCGATAATAGACAAAGAGACCGGGATTTTGGTGGACGGCGAAGATGTCAATGATATTGAAAGGGCTGTTTTAAGATTATTCGGCGATCCGGAATTTGCCGGGATGTTGGGTGATAACGGTAAAAAAAGAGCCGCAGGATTCGGCTGGAATGAGGTTGTCGAAAAGTTTAAAAAGGTTTGCCGCGCTCTTTAACCCGCGGCCCGGAAACCAATGATACGGTGACTTGGAATGAATAAGAAAATTATCTTGTTTATAGGTCCTCTTCCGCCCCCTGAAGGCGGAATGGCGACATCGCTAAAAAATATCCTGAATTCGGACCTGAAAGAAAAGTACGAGCTTTTAGCCCTGGATATTACCGGCAAGAGGACGCGGTATAAAGGCGGTATCTTTGCGGGATTTTTTTATCAAATGACCTTAATCTTCAGGCTTGTTTCGATATTACTTAAAAAAAGACCCGGAATCGTCCATATCCAGATGACATGTTTTTTGTATTTTTACAGAAGGGCGCTCGATATAATAATATGCAAGTTGTTCGGGGTAAAAGTCATTTTTCATTTACGCGGCGGATATTTTATCAAATTTTATGATGAAAGCCCATTTCTGTGCAGAGCATTCATAAGAATGATATTGAAAATATCGGACAGGGCAGTGGCTCTTTCGGAAGTATGGCGCGATTTTTTATCTACCATAATGGATCTCAAAAAGATCGTTATAATACCCAACGGCGTCAGACGCTCGGATTTTCACTTGATGAAAAACAGGAAAGAGGAGCTCGGTTTTTCGAACGATCGGATTCTTATTATCTTTATGGGTACGATCGGGCCTAAAAAGGGCGCGTTCGACATATTGCGGGGTATACCGGAAATGATCGGGGAGACGAGAGATATCGCATTCGTATTTTGCGGGCCGGAAGAATGCGATGGGGAACTCGAGCGGTTTAAAAACCTGGTGAGAGAAGGAGGTTTGGAGCCTTACGTAAAGTATGCCGGGGTAGTTATGGCACAGGAAAAATTGGACTATTATCTGTCTTCCGACATCTTTATTTTGCCTTCTTATGTGGAAAATATGCCAAACTCTCTTTTAGAAGCGATGGCGGCGGGACTGCCGGTGATCGTTTCCAAAGTCGGCGCGAATCCGGAGATAGTGATAGACAAAGAGAATGGTTTTTTGGTCGCGCCCGGCGATATAAATGCTATAACAAAAAGAATTATCGAGTTGTCAAAAGATAAGCATATGAGAGAGTCTATGGGAAAGAAGAATCTGGAGATCGTGAGAGATAAGTATGATATGCCGATTGTATCGGGGAAGATAGACAGGCTATACAGGGAATTATTGGGATGAAGATACGTATAATGCATATCTTGTACTCGTTCGACATCGGCGGTCTGGAGAACAATATCGTCAATCTCATAAACAGGATGGATCGCGGCAGGTTCTCCCATTCGATCTGTATTTTTAGCGATAGGATGGCGGCGCTTCAGAAGATAGAGATAAAAGATGTAAAAGTTTTTATAGTAAAACGGAAATTTGCCAACGATCCCACACTGATCTTTAGACTGGCCCGGTTATTGAGAAATGAACATCCCGATATTGTGGGTACGTATAACTGGGGCGCGATAGAAGGGATCCCTGCGGCCAGGTTGGCCGGTGTAAAGAGAGTCGTTCACTCGGAGCACGGTTTCGACCTGGAAGAGATATACAGGAAAAAATTGAGAAGGATATTTGTCCGAAGGTTTTTATTGAAAAAATGTGATAAGATCATAGCGGTATCCCGCCTTATCAAAAGATGGCTTATGGAGACCGTGAAGATAGCGGAAGATAGAATAGTTTATGTGCCTAACGGCTGCGATTTAAAAATATTCTATCCGGGCAAGGATATGGAGAGAAGGAGGTCTTTAGGCATAGAGGATCGCGATATCGTTATAGGTTCTGTAGGCGGTTTAAAAGAGATAAAAGGTTATGATCTGCTGATAGCGGCATTTACGAAGATAGCTAAAGAACGCGACGATCTTAAACTTTTACTGGTAGGCGACGGCCCGCAAAAGGAGAGATTAAAGAAGCTTGCCGAAGAAGCGGGCGTCGCTGAAAAAATAATCTTTACCGGCGAAATTATAGAGACGGCCCCTTTTTACAGAGCCATGGATATCTTTGTCCTGTCGTCGCTGGCTGAAAATTTTCCCATAGCCCTTCTCGAAGCGATGGCGACGGGCCTTCCGATAGTCGCTACGGATGCGGGGGATGCCGGATATATGCTTGACGCGGGTGCCGGAGGCCTTCTCGTAACGACTAAGGATGCGGCCGCCATAGCGAAGGGCGTGGAATATCTTTTAAATGACCGGACGGAAGCTGTAAAAAAAGGCGGTATCGCCAGAAAAAGAGTCGAGGAGCTATTTAGCCTTGACAGGATGACAGGGGCTTATGAGTCCCTGTATTTAACGGTGTCCGGACAGAGGGGGTAGGCGGGCTTTGCGTGTAATAGTCACATTGATTATAACTTTCGTAGGTATTTTAGCCTCTTTTTTTAACGCGATATACGGGCTTATTGCTTACGCTTTTTGGTCATATACACATCCCGAGAACGTAACCTGGGGGCTGTTGCCTATGGGAAGGCTCTCTTACGCGGTCGGGCTCACTCTGGTAATTACTACGGTCCTGCAGAAAAAAAAGCTGTTTTCAGGAAACCCCAAAGTAGTCTTCATAATAATGTTCTGGATCCTGTGCCTGATCGGAGTTGTCACTGCCGGAT
The DNA here is from genome assembly GCA_028748925.1 of Candidatus Omnitrophota bacterium. Taxonomy (GTDB): domain Bacteria; phylum Omnitrophota; class Gorgyraeia; order 2-01-FULL-45-10; family 2-01-FULL-45-10; genus 2-01-FULL-45-10. The sequence goes on along the minus strand of JAQTPE010000009.1, from coordinate 1,639 downwards.
CAACCGAGCTCTCCTCGTGGCAGTTCCAGTATTTTACGAGAGTCATTATGATAACTCTCATAATGACAGTATTGATCGATGATATCAAAAAATTCAAATACTATATCTGGGCAATGGTTATATTTATAGGCCTGGTAGCCGCCCAATCCGGTATAAGGGGAACATTGATCGGGGAGGTCGGAGGCGCTGAAAGCGGTTTCGCGGGCGTGCTCGGCGAAAGGAATTTTACCGCGGTATTCCTGTGTTCCATAATCCCGATAGTCTTTTACTCGGGGAACGCCGAGAAGAGCAAGAAATTAAAGCTTCTATTGAGAGGTATACTGCTGGGCGATATTCTCGCCCTTATTCTCACTTATTCCAGGGCGGGGTTTTTAGGCATGGCGGCAACGGGCCTTTTTGCGTTTATAAAAGCGAAAAGGAAAATTTTAACAGGCATGACGAGCTTTGTGATCCTGTTTATCCTGATAAATTTCTTCATTCCCCATGAGTATATAGACAGGCTGCATACAATGAAGAAAGTGGATATAAAACAGGAAGATGTGGATATGTCCGCCGCCGCGCGATTGATAGCATGGAGAAGCGCCATAGAGATGATAAAAGACAGGCCGCTTACGGGTGTGGGATTTTATAATGCGGAAGCGGCAATAGGCGATTACCAGGATCCCGAGACCGGTATAAGCTTGGCGGGTTTAGCTATACATAACACCCTGTTGCAGGTCGGCGCTGAGCTGGGCCTGCCCGCGCTTATTCTATATATCTTCCTGTTCTTTATCATATACAGAACGCTCGGCAGGATACGGCGGAAAGTCAGGCTCAACAAGCTTAATGAAGAGATGTCTAAATATGCCCTGATGCTGCAGATATCGTTTGTGGGGTTTTTTGTTTCCGCTTTTTTCGTCAATGCCGCGTTTATAGATATATCCTGGCATCTGGCCGGGCTCACTATCGCGTTGGAGCAGATCGTCAATAAAGAGTTGGAGCAGCCGGCGCCGCAAACAGGATAATTATGAATAAGATAGTGATGCTTTTAACGAACGCGTTTATGCCCGACCCACGGCCTTTTATGGAAGCGCTCTCTCTGTCGAAGGCCGGATACCCGGTGAAGATACTGTGCTGGGACAGGGGTGAAGGCCTGCCCGGGCGCGAACTTATAAACGGGATCGAGATCGAAAGAATACGCTTGAAATCCACACACGGCGCAGGCAACAGCCAGGCCTTTTTCCTTGCTATATTATGGTTAAAGATGCTCTGGCGGTTGAGGAAGGAGAAGTGCGATATTGTCTATTGTCACGACTTTGACACCCTCCCGGTCGGTATATTGATGAAATTTTTTGCTCATAAGAAGGCCATCTTTGACAGCCACGAGGTATATTCGAAGATGCTCGGCGCTAAAGTATTTGCGCCTCTGAAAGCTTTTGTGGAATGGATGGAGAAGAGGCTTATCGGGCTATCCGACGCTGTGATAGTTACATGTGAAAATATGGGGCAATTATACTCATCGTATGGTGTGAGAGCCCCTGAGATTGTCGGTAACTGGAAGAATGTAGAAAATTTTACTTTTCCACCCTCTGTGCTCGAAGAAGAGAAGGCGCGGCTCGGGATAAAGAATGAATTGGTAATATCATATATAGGTAACCTG